>DATNBZ010000209.1:0-31991 GCA_035607285.1 Blastocatellia bacterium
CATAGACTTCAAACCCAACGGGGCGCACCTGAATGTCGGTCAAGACCGGAGTCTGAATGTACTCCCGGAATTTAGCTGCGATCGCCGGGGCCTCCGCCTCATTGGTTATTATGAAGGGCTCGCCCATTCCGGCTTTTGCGACGCCTTCGATCAGATAACGGTTGACCGCCGAGCCTATGCCGAACGCAAACACGTTGCACTGATCCAGGTTGTCTCGAATGTAGTCGAAGACACCTTTCTCCGCTTCGATATAACCATCGGTTACCAGCACAACGCTTCGTGAAAAGGCTGCTTCATGAGGAACGCCCATCGCTTGTTTCAGAGCCGCAAGAAGCTCGGTTCCCCCGGCTCCGCGCTGCTGCTCGATCAAGCCGATAGCCTTGTCGATGTTTTCCTGATTCGCGGAAACCGACTTCGTCGAAAACAAAGCGGAGTCTCCCGAGAACAAAACGATGTTGAACAAATCCGATGGCCGCAACTGCCCGATCAAATCCCTCAGAAGGCGTTTGGATATGTTCAGGGGAAAACCATTCATCGAACCGGAAACATCCACAACAAAGATATACTCGCGGCCCGGTATGTCGGCGGTTGTCACTCGCTGAGGTGGTTGCGCCATGTAAAGAAAGAAGTTCTCGTCCTTGCCCTGATAAAGGAGGAGTCCCGTGGCGATTTGCTCTCCCGCAAGCCGATACCGCAGGATGAAGTCACGATTTCCCTCGAATTGATTTGCGTCATCCAGTCCAACCTGGGCGATGCTCGGGCTCTGCCACTGCGGAACGATCTGGTGCGAGGGACAGGAAAAGTCCTGGATCGGAACGCCGGCCGAGATCCTTGCTGAAATGTGGAGCGTGCTCGTCGGAGCAACGCCTTGACGGAGATAAGGGTTCGCCACCCAGCGGTCTCCTTGCGGCGCCGAGGATTCAGGCTGCGAAGAGTAGCGCGGCCCGACTACTGTAGGAAAGACCACCTCATAGACGCCGTCGGTCGGCACCAGCAGCTCGGTATACCGAAGCTCGATCTCGATTTGATCGCCGGGCATGACATTGGCGAGACTCATCGAAAAAACATTGGGTCTGTTTTGCTCGAGCAGGGATGCGCTCTTCCCTTCGGACTTGGCCTTGTCGAATTCCTGTTTAGCCTTTTCGCGCTCCTTGATTTTGGCGACGATGACCTGATCTCCGATTCTCATGCTCATAGCGTAAACGGCGGCGCGAGTGGACGCCGGAAAAACATAGCGAGCATTGATCGGCCTCGAGCCTTCGTTACGATATGTCTGCGTGACCTGCACGTCGGCGATGACGCCTGAGACATCGATTTGAACGTGTGTATCTTTGAGCGGCAGGCGATCAACTCCGGGATCTCCCTGCACAAAGAAATAAGGCGATAGAGTTTTATCTTCACGCGTCCTATCTTCGCTGGACTTATCTTCCTGAGACTGAGCAGAGGCGCGAGCGCCGGCTCCGCTCCAGAGTAAAGAACACGAAAAGATTGAGATCGCGGCAACAACCGAACAGACCTTCAGCACAGTTGATTTCATGTGATTACCTCCGTCCTTGTCGGCAACTCAGATGCGAGTTGTTTGCGGAGGTTGCTTGAGTCGAGAGGTTGTTTCGGACGCGCGTCGCTGTTGGTACGAAGGTCGTTTGCCTGACGATACTGGAAAGGCACGAAGAGTCGAAGAACAACAGGAACTCACTTGAGAGAGACGAACTGCTACGAAAGCGAGGGTATTCAAGGGAAGCGGCCAATGTGTAGTAGACGCCCCATGGGGGGGAGGACGGTACTTGCGTAGGGTGGTTTATGTAAGAGTGTGCGCCAGGCACGACTCGAACGTGCGACCTTTTGATTCGTAGACAACGCTGCGATCTGCTAACGCGTACGATCCCCTACTTACAGAGTAACCCTCTTTCCCCCTCACTTGACCACTACCCATACTGGTTGATCTAGGTAACTCGTCGCTCGTTTGTGCTGTACGGTGCTACGATTTGTTTTTGGTTCTCAATTCGATGGAGGTGTAAGTAAGTGGCGCAAGTTCCAAATGAGATATTAGACGTGTTAAGGGACGATCAGCAAAATGTGGCGTGGACGGTACAGGTGCTTGAACGGGTGGAGGCGCTTGGTCTATATAAGCGAATGCCGGACTTGTTCGACTCTCTATTGCAAGCAGTGAAGCAAAATATGCCAGCCGGGGCGATGCCCTTTGTCAGACACGATGCAAAGGGAGTCGAGACAATCGCGCTCGACTTTCCTCTTCGTGTACAAATGGCACTCTCCGCGAAGGTACAGTTTACGTATGCAGCCGGACACCTGCTGCGTGGTCATCTGACTGAAATCTTCGGCCACGCGCGTCGTGCAATTGAAGGTGCAGGTATTGCGTACCGTTCGAGGGTTGAGCCTGACATCGCTGATGTCTATATGGCGACAGATCGAAGGCAGTTAATAAGGCGCACGGCGACGGCGACGATCTTGCCAACCACAGACCCTTTGACCGCCGACTTGAACGCCGATATTGACTTTGCGTCGCAGCAAATTCATAACAACCTCACGTCGTTAGTAAATCGCCTCAGACAGTCTTTCACGGTCACGGATGGGCAATGGCGCTATAGAGTGGAGCTGACCTATCACGAGCTTGACCACAACGATGAAGCGGCATTCCTTCGTTACGCGATTTGGCTACTTAGCACCGCAGGACGCGTGGCCCTTCTGCTTGCGGCAAGCTTTGATTTGCCGCATTCACCTTGGCATCAAGCTCATAATGAATTCCGAGGAGAAGTTGAGCGACTACGAACAAGGTTCGGCCCTTAACGCTGACCGAATCTCCGCTCAAGTATGCGATTGACTACTCTTCGGTGCCTCGAAGGCGGTCTCTTTGGCGGGATAGCTGATGAAAACTTGCTGTGGTACTCACGCGTTGCGAGAATCGAAACAGCTTCAAGGTGACGTTCTATGGTTTCGAGATGTCGAGCAACCGAGGCAATGTCGAGCGAGCCTATCTGTATAGCGTGCTCGTAGGAGTCAAGATTGATGCAGTACTCTTGCACAAAAGGTTTGTCTTCTGAGGCATCATGATACGAGAGACGAATGACGTATTCACGCGGAGCGCCCTCTTTGAAAAGCGCACCACTGCCATTGACCACTGTCCGGATAAAACCATTCGGCGGCAGAAACGAAATGGGCTTAGAGAGTATGTTCTTAACCAGATCGTTCTCTTTACGCATCGCGGGTAAGTCGGGCGTTATGGTGATGTCTACATTGAGTGCCGCCGTCTTGCCGATATTTTGAACTGAAAACCATGCCATGTGCTTCTCAAATTCTATGATCGCTAGAACGTACGGACGCCGCTCCTCTCTTTGAGCTTGTGTAATTCGCCGCACCATCTCGGCGGTAAGCACAACATAGGTATAGGTGAATAAGGCTGCGAAGAGCGCGACTAGATTACTGACCCCACCAAACCACTGAGCAAATGTAGGGCGCAGATTGCCAACTACAACAGCGAGGATGAGCACAACCGGCACGAGTACCTTGAAGAGCAAAGCTCCGCTGCTTATCCCACCGCTCAGCCTCGCGAATACCTTTTTCAAGTCTCTACTCTGAGAACCGCTCCGAGCCGTAGTAGCGATTTTCTGGCCGTCGCCCGAGCCGGTAAGCCTAATCGACACTTAAGCCACCCCACGCCCTGCCGAGACCCTTTCAGCCCCCGGACTCGAGCAAAAAGGGCGCTACGCGCGTAGCGCAACGCCCTAACCGTTTGACAACTAAGTGATTCCAAAGTGCGCCCGGCACGACTCGAACGTGCGACCTTTTGCTTCGTAGGCAAACGCTCTATCCGGCTGAGCTACGGGCGCATTCTGCGTGGTCGCTTCGAAGCGTTTCTGTTACCCTCGGATTATTGCAAAGCCGCGAAGAGAGTGTCAACGAACCGGTACCCAGAACGCTATCGCGAAACCTATCAAGAAAGGTCTATCAGAAACCTATCCAGAAACCTACCCAGATGACTGACTCAACCTCGATTCCATACATCATTCAAAACCTCCAAGCGGTGTTCGGAGTGCCAAAATTAACGCGTGGACTCGATCCGCTCGACGTCCTCATCGAGACGATACTCTCGCAGTCGACGACAAACGCTAACAGCAAGCGCGCGTTCGAAAGCTTGAAGCAGCGGTTCCCTGATTGGGAACTCGCGAGGCGCGCTCGAATAAGCTCGATTGAAGCTGCGATCAAATCGGGCGGCCTCGCTAAGCAAAAATCAGTTCGCATCAAAGTACTGCTCAACGAACTTCACAAACGTCTTGGGTCGCTCGATCTCGCGTTCCTGAAGACCGCGCCGCTCGACGAGGCCAGCGCGTTTCTCGCCAGCTTCAAAGGCGTCGGATCGAAGACTGTTGCCTGCACACTGCTCTTCGCATTCAATCGCCCGTTGTTCCCGATTGACACCCACATCTTCAGGATCGCGCGACGGCTGGGGCTAATTCCCGAGAAGTGCTCTGATGAAGAAGCCCACCAATTGATGAGAGAGATGATACCTCCGAAACGCTACTTCGAAGTTCACATAAACTTGATCAGGCTCGGCCGACAGATCTGCCGCCCGCGCGATCCCTTATGTGAGCGATGCTGTCTTGTGGATTATTGCAAGTACTACGCGGTGAGGAGCTGAGCGGCGTTCGCGTCAATAGACCGCGGATGACGCTGATTTGACGGATTTGCACGGATTCTTGCTAGCGAAATGCATCTTACACGCCACGAGTTATCCCGTACCACCGAGACGTTCACCAAAGACACAAATGTTTCCGCTGACCTTCGACGGATACTAAACCTTCAAAGCCTAGAGAGGGCGATTTCTCGGCGGCAGGTTGAACCTGAACCATTCTTCGGGTGAGGTAGTCTGCATCTCGCGTTGAACCTGTTTCTGGATTTTCTCCTGCGCATTCCTGATTGCCCGATTGATCACGGGACTGGAAATACATTCCTGCTCTTCCATCCCCATTTGCGTCATCAAGCCTCGTATCCTTTCGCCGCCAAAATGGTTCAGCAGCGGATCCGTCAGCGAAGTATAGTGAATCACTTGCGCATCGCAAGCCAGTGAACGGGCGGCATCGAGAACCGCTTCATCCCTGGAAGCCAACGGATGATGTTCGGCAACCAGAACCCGCAGAGCCGGACGCGACTGTTCCATGCGCGCGGACGAGGGCGCGGACGAGCGCGCCTGGAAATGCGAAGCGAGCCCAATCCAAACACTGGGGGACCCGGTATCGTGACCGCGAAAGCAGAGCGCCGAAAAGTCGAGCGGCGAATATGACTTGTAATCAATCCCACGCGCGCTCAGAAGCCCTTCGACAATCGAAAGGGTGCTCTTGAAATGCGTCAGGATCAGTGCGTTTGAAAGATCAGCCCTGGCGTCTGAAGCGTCCTGGCAGATGCCGTCAAGTTTGCGTTTGGCGTCGAGCCAGATCTTGTCCTCATAAGAACTCATCAGTAGTGAGTATACTACGCAACATCTGAAGAACTCCGCACGAAGGCTTTCGAAGCAGGCGGTATCAACAGTTCCCGTCGCGTGTTTTGCGGTCCCTTGAGTGAAAGAATCTCAGCGCAAAGACGCAAAGGACCGCAAAGCACGCAAAGCTGCTGGAACGCAACCGGTCCCGCAAGAGAAGAGCGCCGATTGCTTTAACATCTCACAGCCTGATTGCGCCCGACATTACTTCCCGAGTATCTTTTAATGAGTTCACACTGTAGAGGACTGAACACATGAAGTGCCCGATTTGCGGAGAACCGACGAAATGGAAAGACAATCCCGACCGGCCGTTTTGCTCTGAGCGCTGCCGCATCATCGATCTGGGCAGATGGGCAAGCGAAGAGTACAGTGTCTCGATTCCGCTTCGCGATGTCTCCGATGAGACCGAACAACGCGATCAGGAATAAGCACAAACCGCATATGACAGAGTTGGGCACTCAAACAAGTTTCTGGACGGCCGGGCGTATCATCGCAACGGTAGTCGTAGCCGGGTTGATCGCGACCGTCGGCTACACATTGCTTTCCGGGCATCGGGACGAGAACAAGAATTTGGGGCTCGCGCTTCCGGGAAGCTCAGTGTCGGACGCTTCGACTCGAGTGCCTGCAGACTTCGACGTTCGCACTGTTGATGGACGAACGATCAACCTCTCATCCTATCGTGGCAAAGTGGTGGTGATGGACTTTTGGGCGACGTGGTGTCCGCCCTGTCGGCAGGAGACTCCTCAGCTCGCGAGAATCGCTCGCGAGAATCGGGATCGAGGCGTTGAGGTTGTGGGCTTGCACATTGATGACCGGGGCAGATCCTCGCCCGAGGCCATACGCAAATTCATCGACAACTACGGAATCAGTTACACAGTAGGATTAGCCACAGACGACATGTTCACTGCTTATCTGGGCACCGCGGATGATACGATTCCGCAAACGCTGGTTTTCGGGCGCGACGGAAAACTGATCAAGCATTTGATCGGGTACGATCAGTCGCACGTCAAGGTGCTTGATGAAGCGGTGAATCAGGCGCTGGCGGGTTCGTAGACCTTGAACAACGAGCCTCACCGGCTCAGGATTCGATATACCAATCATCGATAATTCGATCTCGCGACATCGGCTTGAGTCTATCCCGCTCACTTCGTGGCAGGCGTTCGCGCGGGCATGATAGGATCAACTCCGTAACAACCGTAGCTTATGAGCGAAGCAAAACTAAAGCAAAAACTCTTGTACGGCATTGGGAATGCGATTGCCGATTTCAGCATGATCGAGAACGGCGACCGCGTCATGGTCTGTCTGAGCGGTGGTAAGGACAGTTACACGCTGTTAACTCTGCTACTCGATCTCCAGGGCCGCGCGCCGGTCAGGTTCGAGCTTCTTGCGGTCAATCTCGACCAGAAGCAGCCGGGCTTTCCAGAGCATGTCTTGCCTGAATATCTAAGCAAATTAGCCGTGCCGTTTCGGATCGTCGAGCGCGATACTTATTCCGTGGTCAAAGCCGTGGTGCCTGAAGGCAAGACCACCTGTTCGCTCTGCTCGAGGTTGCGGCGTGGGATACTTTACAACATCGCGGTTGAAGAACGGTGCTCGAAGATCGCCCTCGGTCATCACGCCGACGACATACTGGAAACGTTTCTGCTGAACCTGTTCTTCAGCGGCTCGGTTAAAGCCATGCCTCCCGCGCTTCGTAGCGACGACGGCCGCAACATGGTGATAAGGCCGCTGGCTTACTGCTGGGAGCGGGACATCGCGGCGTTCGCCGAAACGCAGAGCTATCCGATAATTCCCTGCGACCTATGCGGCTCGCAGGAGAATCTCAAGCGCAAGCGAGTAAAGCGGCTGATCGACGATCTTCAAGATGAAATGCCGGCGCTTCGTCACTCGATGCTGAAAGCGCTTTCCAACGTTTCGCCGTCGCAGTTGATGGACACGCGACTGTTTGACTTTGCATCGTTGTCGGGCGTGAGAACAAACGTCGCCGACGAACTCGACGGAGTGCTTCGCGGCCATACTGATCTGCCGGCTCCTGCGCTTGCGCCAGTGACTCTGACAGGCGCGATCTGAGCTGGTGGAGTTACCAGAGAATTCGCTAGTCCTGTATGGGCGGTCCTCCGTGGGCGCCCCTTAGTGAGGAAGCGCGCTCTCGAAGGAGGGGCGGCCACGGAGGACCGCCCATACAGGAGTTACCCTTAATCGCTATCGAAGCCTTTGTTTACAAGCAACTAGTACTGGTCTAGTTAACCCTTACCTACCGATGACGAATCCAGCTCCCGCCGATGAGCAGCCCAAGCGAGCCGACAAATCTCACCTCGTTACACGCGCGACAGTTCTGAAAGCGTTTGCGATCATCGCCGTAGCAACCTTCGCGTTGCGCATCTTTTACGCCGGCCATCTCTACGAAGACGATGGGCTGTGGTTCACTGCCGCCGAAGAGTTGCTTCGCGGCAAGACGCTTTATGGTGGCATTTACTTTGACAAGCCGCCGGTGCTTCCGTTGTTGTACGCGGGGCTTTTTAAGATCTTCGGCGCGCACATCCTGACCATCAGGTTGTTCACAATCGCATACTCGCTCGTAATATCAGCCGTCCTCTATAAGTTCGGCTCGAGGCTTTACAACAAACGGACGGGTCTTACTGCTGCGGCTATGTGGGCCTTTTATAGCACAACCGCCGCAAGCGGACATACGCAGGGGTTCGATACGGATTTCGTGATGGTCCTGCCCTACACGGCGGGAGCTTATTGGCTGACACGTGCGTGCTTTGAAGGACGAGCGTGGCTGGCGGTGGCCGGCGGCGCCCTGGTTGGCGTGGCGGTTCAGGTTAACCCGAAAGGAGTGTTTGACCTTGTCTTCTTTGCCGCGCTTCTCTTTGTGTTGTTGCTGTGGCTCGGCCGCGCGAGGCTGGTTAAGCCGGAGATGTGGGGAAATCCGGGTGCCAGTCGAATGATCTCTTCAGTGCGCCTGCTCGCGCTGGCGCTCGTCGGGTTCGTCGCAGGCTCTCTCCCGTTCATCGTCTATCTAGCGGTGACGCATTCGCTTTCCGATTATTGGCTGTATGTGTGGGTTTGGGGCTCTCGATACGCGAACTACAATTCGCTGCTTAGCATTATCACGCTGGGAATGCGTGTCAACGTAGGCTACTTCGCGCTCAATAGTACTTTGCTGATCACTCTTGTGGTTGTGGTTGTGAGCGTCATCACGCGGGCGCGTCGTCTCTCCGGAATTCGAGAGCCAAAGGAGGAGGTAGACAAACCTGATTCAAACGCTGCCTCTGCGCTCGACATCGCGTCGCGAGGCGAGTTCGCGTCGGACGTGGTTTTGCTGATCTGGCTAGTCGTCTCTTTCGCGGGGCTTTCAGTCGGCGGGCGGTTCTACACCCACTACTTCTTCCAAATCATGCCGGCGTTGAGCCTGATCGGGGCTCGTGGCTTGAGCGAGATCACATCTGACACTCGAGCACACGGCGAACGCTTGAGCCGGGCGCTAATGGCGTTGCTCGTCATCGGGTTCGTTATTACGGCCGTTCGGTTTCACACGCGCACCATAACGCTCGCCGCCGATTGGGCGCGGGGCAAAAAAGGCGACGCGACGGCCACCTGGTTTCACGAGCGGCTCAACCACGAAGAACGCATGGTCGCCGCCCTGGTAAGAGGATTACCGGAAGGCGCGGAGGATGGCCTGGGACCGGAGGGCATTCGCCAGGGCGCCCCCGATGGACGATCGAGCGAGGAGGCGGCGGATTACCTCTTTGTATGGGGTTACCGGCCAGAGCTCTATTACTGGTCGGGGCTGCTCCCGGCGTCTCGCTACTTGAGCGCTCAACCGCTGACCGGTGTTCCGGCCGATGCGCAATATGTAAATGGGGAGCATCGTTCAATACTCGAGGAGAGTACGACCGCGGCTGCGCGCGCTCAACTCATAAGCGATCTGAAGGAGAGCCAGCCCAAATACATAATTGACGAGTTGGGCTTCTTTAACGGGGACCTTGCGATCCTCGAGTACCCTGAGCTGAAGGAGTACATGCGCAGCTACAAATCGTTGGGTGCTACGGGGCGCTTTCTTGTCTACATCAGACGCGATCTCACGCGGAAAAACCTCTTGCGAAAGCCAACCGGCCAGCCTTGAGCTTCCGGAGGTGTGCAAAGATCAGTAGGGCTCAGAACCGGGGGAGTGTTCGGATTCTCGTTGCTTAATAACCTCCGCTTTGCGGTCCTTTGCGCTTTTGCGTTGAGTATTGGGTGTTGAAGGCAATACTCAACGCAAAGACGCAAAGGACCGCAAAGCACGCGAAGGACTGCAAAGCACGTGAAGGATGGACCGGACGTTATAGGTCAGCAACCCAATAACAGAACACTACGGAACCGGGCAGCGTTTTGTGCCATTAGCAAATCGTTATAAGCTTAAGGTGTGGCGCAATCGCATAGAGGAGGTCATATGATCAAAACGTTAACCTCAATGACCATCGTGGCCGCGCTGGCGGTGAGCTCGCTCGGACAAAGAGCCCAGAACAACACAGACGAGAAACTTAAAGCTCGAAACGCGCCTGACGTGTTCATCTACAGCGCGTCAGCCTTTGGGCCGGACAAGAGCGGAGATTCGCATTTCACTATTGAAGCCGGTAACACAGGCACGAAGATTATCACTGCCATTGAATGGGAATACTATCGACGTGGCGACGGTCAATATGAGCCGCGGTCAGAAGCAAAGTTTCGGAACGACAAGTTGAAGTTGCTTCCGGATGAACGACGAAAGCTGACCGAGCAGGTGCATCGATATACGGACGACTTCGTGAAATCCTTCAATCTTGACGCGGTGCGGATCACATCGGTCGAGTATAATGACGGCTCGACATGGAAACGTTAGGGCGATGGGAAGCAGCTACTCTGCTAGCAGCTCGGCCAGGCTAACGCGATCACCCATCAAACAAGCATGACCCGCGCCTTCTACTAACTTCACTGTTGCGTTTGGCATTCGGGCGGCCATTGATCGAGCTTCTTTTGCGGATGGAACGAGGAAGTCTCGATCACCCGCGATGAGTATTGTGGGCGCCTGAATCTCGCAGAGCCGGTCTTCAACATTGAACTGCGAGATCAATTGAAGGCGGCGTGCGTAAGCTTCAGCACTGACCGTGCGAATTGCCTTCCAGAAATGGCGTCGATCTTCTTTTTTTACTCCGTCGATGAAAAGCCCCACACAGTTTGCCGCTCGTCGAAAAGGCGACAGAAGCCGAAAGGGAAACCCCGAGGCGAGCTTAACTCCCATCTCTATCTTGAAGCGATTCCGAAAGCGCGGGAATGAATTGACGACGACCAAACGCGCGACCATCTGGGGATAAGCAAGAGCAAAGCTCAACGCTATCGTTCCACCAAACGACTCTCCAACTATGATGGCCTGTTGTTCCCCAAAGTCTCTGATGATCGCGGCCAGATCGCTCGTGAGATCCTCGTAGGTGAACCGATTGTCGTCACGCGATCGAAACGTGACGACTCGATAAGACTGCGCAAGCGATGATGCTTGCTTAAAAAAGAGCTGCCCGGTGCCGTCCAAACCGGCAACATAGATCAGCAATGGCCCCGATCCTTCGACCGAATATTCAGGTACGTTAGCGGCAATGGAATTTGTGATCGGAATCACCGCGGCGGGCATGACCTCTAGAGAGCGCTGATTTCGTCGAGAATCCGGTCGACGGCCGCGCGCGGATCTGCGCTGTCTGTAACCGCGCGCCCGATGACAATGAAGTCCGCGCCGTCCCGTATTGCGGAAGCTGGCGTTGCAATTCGTTTTTGATCGCCCTTCTCGACCCACTCGGGCCGAATCCCCGGGGTCAGGATTATGAATCGTTCCGCGGTTATGCATTCGCGGATCAATCGAATCTCGTGCGGCGAAGCCACGATGCCATCGAGTCCCGAGTCGCGCGCGAGGGTCGCAAGACGCACAACTTCAGAACTCAGGTCTGAAGATATGCCGACGTCGGCGAGGTCCCCTTTGTCCATGCTCGTAAGCACGGTTACACCGAGCACCGCGGGTCGAGTGATCCACAGCAAGCCGCGATCTCCGACAGCGTGACCGGCGGCGCGCATCATCTCGGATCCGCCCAAAGTGTGTACGTTGAGAATCGAAACGCCGAGACGGGCCGCTGATTCGACGGCGCCCGCGACGGTGTTTGGGATGTCGTGGAATTTCAAGTCGAGGAACACGCGCTCGCCGGAGGCTACTATTTCTCTCACAAGCTGCGGGCCTTCAGCGGTGAAGAGCTGACTGCCGATCTTGAACATCCCAACCGCGCCGCCCAGCCGTTCAACCAGACGGAGAGCGTCGTCGCGGCCCTGAACGTCAAGCGCAATTATGAGCCGGTCTTTTATGTTGGAAGGCGTCGAATTCGAGTTCATCGCGGGAAGCCGCCCGTGTCGAATATGGCGATGTAGACCGCTGATTGCCGGTCACGCTCCGCTGGCCAGCCGGCGCCCGTCAGAATCGAGGCTGGTTTTACGCACTTCTTCCAGCCGGCCCGAAGCCTCCTGCGTCATCCTGATTGCGCCATTGAAGACCGCGCCTTCTTCTACCAGAAGGACAGGCGTGATCACGTCACCGTGAACGCGGCCGGTTCTGCGAATCTCGAGTTTCGATCGCGCGATCAGATTGCCGCGGAGCTCTCCATGGACTACGCAGACTCCAACGTCGATCTGTGTGTCGAGCTGGCCTGACTCTCCGATTATCAGCGTCCCGCTCTCCGAGATGAGCTTGCCGGTAACCTTGCCATCGACTTGAAGCCGATCAGCGAATGTGATGTCTCCGGTGACTTCGATTCCGCGACCTATCCACCCAAAATCCGAATTGTTTGTTTCGCCTTTTACTAGTTTCATAGCGCATCCCCGTTTGATTAGATTGCAGGAAACCCGTTCGACCTGACTAAACTTACCGGGCCCAAGCCATTTTTAGCACGAGAGGAGCGATTTGAATCAGGCGGCTAAAGCTGAGTATTCAACGCTCCAGGTGCATGTTTTTTGAAATCGGGGCAGACAGGTTATACGCCGAACGCTTTCTCGAAGTCAAGATTACTCGCGGCTGGGGTGGTGATCGGATTCTGCGTTGCTAACTAACCTCCGCGTGCTTTGCGGTCCTTTGCGCCTTTGCGCTGAGTATTGTGTCTTGCTCCTTCAATACGCAATACTCAACGCAAAGGCGCAAAGGACCGCAAAGCACGCGAAGGACTGCCCACACGTTACAAGTCAGCAACTCCATAACCGAACGCTACTCGGCGCTGATCGCATTGAATGCGAGGGTATAAAACAAAAGCCGCACCCTCAAAAGCATTGGGTGCGGCTGTTCCGAAAAAAACCTGCAGGCAGTTTACTGAACCTTTACTTCGATCTGCTTGGGCTTTGCTTCTTCCTTCTTCGGCAGGGTCAGTCGCAACACGCCGTCTTTGACCTGCGCATTGATTGCGTCGACGTTCACGTTTTGCGGCAGCGTGAACGAGCGGAAGAACTGGCCGTAGGTCCGCTCGACGCGGTGGTAATTCTGACGCTTCTCCTCGTTCTCGACTCGGCGTTCGCCGCTTATGGAGAGCACGTTCTCGTTGAGGCTGACCTTGACGTCTTCGCGGTTTATTTCGGGCAGCTCAACCTTGATCAAGAAGGAATCCTCGTCTTCGTATACATCGACGGGCGGCGCCCAGGCTCGCACGGCCGAGGTTTCCCGCGGAGCGCCAACGCTCTCGTCGAAAAGATCGTTGATTCCCCGCTGCAGTTCGAACAATTCACGAAATGGATCTGAACCGAGACCTCGCGCCCGAACGAGCGCGCGTTGTGTTCCAGTCTTAGCCATACTGTTTACCTCCTGAATTTAAGTTTCGTAGTGAGTCCGCCACCCCAACAATCGCAGCGACTTCCCACTCCGATTTCTATATGACAATTAGATAATAAAATCTGAGCACTTTATTGTCAAGAATTTTTGGTGGTGTCCTAAAGTTGTGTTGGTCGACGAGGAGACCGGCCCGGCGTTTTTTTGGAGTGCGGCGCGGTCTGTGCGTACGCGCCGCTTTGGCTGCTTTGAATCGCCACCAGGAGCCAAAGCGGCGCGTACGCACAGACCGCGCCGCACTCCAAATATGTTCGTCACTCGGCCTGGGGTCGTTGTCATGCGTCTGTGAATAGCAATACAACTTTAGGACACCACCGAATTTTTGGTAGTACCCTCAAGTTGTGTTGGTCGACGAGGAAACCGGCGGCGTTCTTTTGGAGTGCGGCGCGGTCTGTGCGTACGCGCCGCTTTCGCTCTTCGTGGCGATTCAAAGCAGTCAAAGCGGCGCGTACGCACAGACCGCGCCGCGCTCCAAATATGTGGTCACTCGGCCCGAAAATGAAGTGGCTGATCGGGTCGCTTTCGGGTATTTCGGCAGCGTCGGCCCGCGGCCGGGCGATCTGGTTACGCGGATTTGATCGAGCCGATTAGCGGTTTGATGTGATCGAGACACTGTCGATCGAGATGTTCAGAAAGGCCGTCAATCACCTTCATTGTGATTGTTGGATCATAGTAGTTGGCGGTCCCTATCTGGATTGCGGTCGCGCCAGCGATGATGAATTCGAGAGCATCGGTCGCCGACGCTATGCCGCCGATGCCAATCAGCGGTACGTTGACCGTTTGTGCCGTTTCATAGACCATGCGCACCGCGATTGGACGAATTGCCGGCCCTGACAAACCGCCGGTTCCGTAGCTCAATCGAGGGCGCCTAGTGTTCACGTCAACCGACATCCCGACTATTGTGTTGATCAACGAGAGACAGTCTGCGCCGGCGCCGACGATTGCGCGAGCCAGCTTTGTAACATCGGTAACGTTTGGCGAGAGCTTTACGATCAACGGGCGTGTCGATATTCGTCTGGCTTTTTCAGTCAGACGCGCGGCCGCATCCGGTGAATTGCCGATCACGATGCCGCCCTCTTTTACGTTCGGACACGATATGTTCAGCTCGTATGCAGCGATGCCTTCGCCGTCGTTTAGGATTGTGATGGCTTCCAGATAATCTTCGTCGGAGTACCCGAACACATTCGCAAGGATCCGAGTGTCATATGCTCTCAGGCGCGGAAGTTTCTCTTCGATAAAAGCACGCGCGCCAATGTTCTGAAGGCCGATCGCGTTCAACATTCCCCCGTGAGTCTCAACTATTCGCGGCGGCGCATTTCCTGCGAGCGGTTTTGCGCTTAGACCTTTTGTGACAAAACCTCCAAGGCGGTTCAGGTTGATCAGCTCGGCGAACTCCAATCCATATCCAAACGTTCCCGAGGCCCCCAGCACGGGATTGTTGAAGCGAATGCCCGCGATCTCAACCGCGAGCCTGGGATCGTGATGTGATAATTCTTTCATACAAGGGTTAGTGCGTCATCGCGTTGACTTCCCACCGAACCTCCTCGGCTGGAAAGATCGAACCATCGGTGCAGACGCGTTTGTAAGAGCCGTAACCAGGCGACCCGCCGGTATTGACGGCGACTACGCAACCCACGCACACGCCAAAGCCGCAACCCATCGGCGCTTCAAGCGAGACAAGACAGCGCACGTGAAACTGGGCCGCGATCTCGGCGACTCTTTTCATCATCGGCCACGGACCGCAAGCGTAGATTGTCGAACCCTTGTGATCGCGTTCGCGAAGCTCGCGTTCGAGTGGCGCGGTGACGAACTCTTTGTAACCAAGGCTGCCGTCGTCGGTGGTCACAACAGACGGCAGGTCGAGGGCTCGGAAATCCTCCAGCCCGCAGCCGCGAGCCGCGAGCCCGGTTGCTGCCCCGAAGAACAGCATTGTCTCTACTTTCGCGCGCATGAGTTCTTCACAAAGCGTAAGCAGCGAGGCTGAGCCGACTCCGCCGGCAACCACAAGCGCGCCTCCTCCGGTCGATGTGTCGATGGACCAGTTGTTACCAAGCGGCAGCAGCGCTTCGACTTCATCTCCCTCTCTTAATTGGGACAACGCGCTGGTTCCGCGCCCGAGGACCTGATACAAAAAGCTGAGCCGGCGCGGGCCGTCGACCCTGTAGACTGCGAGCGCTCTGCGCAGCAGCGGCTCGAACGATCCGCGCGGTTTAAGCATCGCGAACTGGCCGGGCTTGACGCTCACGTCCTGAGTCAAATCGAGAGTCAGCAATCGATAGCCGGGCGCAAGCTCGCGATTGCTTTCGGCTGTGGCTATCGTTTCGATCATTCTAAGCGCGAATTGAAAGGCAACAGTCACTCATCTTCCAAATCCGGTCCCTGGCTTTAGCGGCAGTCTATCAAGATGAATGAGCTAACTCAACAAATGCGATCGCGCGACGGCGCCTTTTTCGGAGTCGGACACGGCCGTCTTTTGGCATCCTTGCATTAATCGCCCTTCAACCCATATTCTGAGAATTCAGTGGAAGATCGAAGAATGGAACATTTCAGATAGAATGAAGACCGCCGATGAGATCGCGGGCGAGATTGAGCAGTTCATTGAATCAGGCGCCTCGCTCGAAGAAGTTCTAAAACATGCCGTTCGTCTCTTGAAAACGGAGCGCGAGCAATACCACTGGGTCGGTATATACCTGCTTGAAGGCGATATGCTCGTTCTTCACAACTACCTCGGAAAGCCAACCGAGCACACCCGCATCCCTGTCGGCGTCGGCGTCTGCGGAGTGGCTGTAGCCGAAGGCGCAAACCAGATTGTCGGCGATGTAACCAAGCTGGATAACTATCTTGCCTGCAGCGTCGGAACGCGCTCGGAAATCGTTGTGCTTATTCGTCGCGGCGCCGACATTCTCGGGCAGATCGACATCGACAGTGACCTCGAGAACGCATTCAACGATGAGGATGAGGAATTGCTGGCACGGGCCGCAGACCTCTTGGCCCGTCTGTTCTAGAGCCCTCCCCGGCCGGAACCCAAGTCCACGATCAAGTCACACTATATCGTGTGACCCCATACGATAACCAGAGTTCAGTCCGGCGCCATCCGCCGGCCAAAATAGAGCAATGTCCCGCTAAACTACCGAAAAACTTGAGGATTCTCGTCCCGGCCCGGGGAATGAAAGGATGGCACGCCAGTCGCTCCTCCACTGACTGCCTCGCGTTATCGAATTAGAGAAGCGAGCGGATACTCGGAGGAACGATAAATGTCAACGAACGCAGTTTCTATCAAATCAGATGCCGGCCTGAGTGCAGCAATGGCCGGCGACGCGATGAGCGGATTCGAGGATCTTTACCGTAAACACTATCGAAGGGTCTATTCGATATGCCTGAGGATGACCGGCAACATCGCCGAAGCCGAGGATCTGACTCAGGAAGTTTTCATCCAACTCCATAGAAAAATAGGATCGTTTCGCGGAGAAGCGGCTTTCACGACCTGGCTGCACCGGCTGACTGTCAATCAGGTGCTGATGCATTTTCGTAAGCGCTCCGTCCGGTCCGAGTTGACCACCGATGACGGCGAGATGCCCGACTCGATCGATCCGGAGACTATCAATCCCGAGAGCATGCCAATCGTCGATCGGATCGCACTCGAGAGCGCGATCGCGCAACTTCCTCCCGGCTACCGCACGGTCTTTGTCTTGCACGACGTCGAGGGCTACGAGCACGAAGAGATCGCCAGGCTGCTTGGCTGCAGTGCGGGCACTTCGAAGTCGCAGTTGCACAAGGGGAGATTGAAACTCCGCCGGCTGCTTCTGCAACGCGCAAAAACGGTGTAACAACTCGGCGGTCTGCTTCGACGAAATCGACAAACCAAAATCATGAGGCTGTTGGCTTGAGTGAGCCGACAGCCTCTTTGCTTTGTCTGACAAGCCTGCATCTGACGAGGCAGTGCCTGACAAGCTGCCAGCTTGTCGATAGTGTTCCGTCCAGTCTGGTGGTGTCTGAATCCGGGTCGCCGACAAGCTGACATCTTCTCGAGAGTCTCCTCTTCAACCTAATGCTACGCATCCTGATCCGCGACAAGCCGGCAGCTTGTCGGGACTCTTTCAAAACAATTCGCACGCGAAGGTATTTTTTGAAGCGAACCCCTCTCTCTCTATACGTGGGACAAGCAAACATCTTGGAGGTAACAATGAAAGGCACACTGTTAAGACTCTTCCCGCTTGTAGCGATATTATCGAGCTTCGCAGCCGTCACCGCCGTTTACGCCAGCGATGACAACGAAACGAAATTCACAGGAGTTGTGGAAAGCTTACCCAATACGACGGGCTTTATCGGCGACTGGACCGTCAGCGGACGCACAGTCCACGTGAGCGGCGCCGCCCGGATCGAACAAGAGAATGGTGCGGCAGCCGTCGGAGCGATGGTAAAGGTCGAGGGTCTAACCCGAGCCGATAACTCGGTTGATGCCCGGGAAATCAACGTCAAAGTAGCTGCCCGGAATGACGACGGTCTCAAGTTCAAGGGAACCATTGAAGGTCTGCCTGGAACACCGGGGTTCACAGGTGATTGGAGAGTTGGAGGACGCACGATACACGTTTCCTCATCTACACGGATTGAAACCGAAGATGGACCGGTGGCGGTTGGGGCTTTCGTTGAGATCGAGGGAACCCCTCGCGCCGATGGCTCGATGGACGCATCGAAGATCGAAGTCAAATCAAACGTCAACGGCGGGGATGGCCGTGATGAGCTGAAAGGGACGGTTGAGAGCTTGCCCGGCACACCGGGTTTCATTGGTGACTGGAGAGTAAGCGGCCGGACCGTCCACGTCACCGCGGCGACGATCATCGATCAGGAGCACGCTGCGGTAGCGGTCGGCGTTTCTGTCGAAATCAAGGGAACGATTCGCCCCGACGGCTCGATTGATGCAGCTAAGATCGAGACGAAGAGCGCATCCGACGACTCAGGCGGCTCCGGTAATGAAGGTCAGAGCGGCAAAGTGAACGGCGTGATACAGAGTCTCCCATCCGGCTCGAACCTGATCGGCGATTGGATGATCAACAACAGCGTTGTTCACGTCACTTCATCGACGAAGCTGAAAGCCGAGCACGGCGCTTTCGCAGTGGGCACGAGAGTAAAAGCGAAAGGCCTTAAGCTGGCCGATGGCTCGCTCGTGGCAACCAAGATTCAAGTGGCAGACTGAAGACAAACAGAACATAGGTAATCATCGAGCTGTTCGGTCACTTGGATAGTGGCGAACAGCTCGATTGCCTTGGTTAGCGATCTTTGCGGTCCTTTGCGAGCTTTGCATTAAAGGAATGAAAAGAGATTCTTTCGCGCAAGGCACGCAAAGGACCGCGAAGCTCGCAAGGAAGCCAGAGCTCGAGGTTGCTTCCACGCCAAACAACGTCTTTGTTAAGATGTGATGTCAAAAGAGCCTCAAGTGCCTGGAGAAAGAACGCTCAGTAACGAAATTGAAAAGGCCGGCTCCGACTCTGTCGATGTCAGACTTTACCCAGCGAGAGGACCGAGACTTGATAGCCGCGTGTTTAAGCGGCGAGCAGGCGGCGTGGGACGCGCTGATCCGTCGTTATCAACGCCTGATCTATTCCATACCATTGAAATCCAGACTCTCACCGGACGATGCGGCCGATGTCTTCCAGTCGGTGTGTCTCAAGCTCTACGAGAAACTCGCAACGCTACGCGAACATGACAAGATAAGCTCGTGGCTTATTACCACTACGACGCGGGAGAGTTGGCGCGTGTCGGCCCATAGCCGGCGTGAACCTCAGCCTGCGATCTCCGACGACGAGAACGAAACCGATTCACTGGCGCAACTTCCTGCCGGGGGGCCGCTCGCGGATGAACAACACGAGATGCTCGAGCGTCAGCAGGCAGTTCGGGGTGCGATCGAGATGCTTTCTGAACGTTGTCGCGATCTTCTAACGATGCTCTTTTATGAGCGCGAAGAATCCTCTTATGCTGAAATCGCACGCAGAATGGTAATGCCGGTTCCATCGGTCGGGCCGACGCGTGCTCGGTGTCTGGAGAAGCTGAGGCGGGCGCTGGAAGGCAAGGTATAACGTTGTATTTTTTCGCGCGCTTGCCCCTCTATTGAGATGTGAGAGCATCGGGGAACCTTTGAATATGAGATGCCCAGGCCTTGAGAAACTGATTGATTACCTCGACAACAGGCTCGCAGAGCCGGATCGAGCGGCCGTGGGCAGGCACCTGGCTACAGGTTGCGCGGCTTGCGGCGAAACACGCGACTGGTACGAGAACGTCCGTCTTGCTGCCTCAACCGATGATTCGGTCGCGCCTCCGCCCTGGGTACTCAAGCGGGCGATCAGAATCTTCGACGCGGCCCAGCGTCCCAGGCTCGCGGAGCGCATTGGACAGGCAATCGCTTCCCTTATTTTCGACAGCTTCGCGCGGCCCGCTCTTGCCGGCGTTCGTTCAAGCGAGACCGCCAATCGTCAACTCCTGTACCGCGCGGGCGATTACAGCATCGATTTGCAAATCGCTCCGTCTGAAGAAACCCGTGCCGTGCTGATCGGGCAGATCCTGAGAGAAGGCGAGTCGAACTTCGAGTCGGTTTCCGGGTTGAAGCTGGAGATCGTGCAAGGGAAGACGGCGGTCTCCTCGGCGGTCACCGATGAGATGGGTGAGTTCAAGATCAGTGGCGTGAAGCACGGCGTTTACGATTTGCGAGTCGAGTTGTCTGAAGGAAATATTACCGTCCCCGATCTGCCGATAGATCAGTCCTAGTGGGGTGTACCGGAGAATTCGCTAGTCCTGTATGGGCGGTCCTCCGTGGCCGCCCCTTCTTCGAGAAAGCGCTGCTCATTAAGGGGCGGCCACGGAGGACCGCCCATACAGGACTACCCTTAATCGCTAGCGAATGCATGTTACAAGCAACTAGCCAACTGTCTCTATCTCGACTGATTCTCCAAACGAGAAACATCGCCCGGTACAATGTGAAGTGAAAAAGTGAGCAAGGAACAAGCTCAAAAGTTAATTAGTGCGAAAAGCGCCGCGGCGTTCCTCGGTGAGCGGGAGGTCGCTGCGACCTGGCACACGGTCTCCGCGCTTAAGACCGAAGTTGATCGTTTGATCGGCTTCGATCTCAACGCCGCCGAGCTGTTATCGGAGCGAGTCGAACAGGTTGCGGCGGCGCTTGGAGACCCGAGGTCCAGGGCGTTTGGCCAGGCCGGGCGCGCTCGCGTGTTACACCATGTTGGCCGCTACTCGGAGGCAGACGCGCTTTACGAGAGCGCGATCCAGGCAACACGAGCCGCCGGATTGAAGACCGAGACAGCGGTGCTTCAAATGCACCGCGTGTTCGCGCTCACACAGATGGGTCGGTACGACGAAGCGCTCGCGGCGGCGCGTGCCTCACAACGGGTGCTTTCAAAAGGCGCGCCGCTGCTTCGTGCCCAACTGGAAACCAACGTAGGTATCCTTTACTACAGGCTTGATCGGTATGGCAAAGCGATCACGCACTACGAGCGTGCCCGCCGGCTGCTCGCATCAGAGAGCGACGAAAGCATGCTCGCGGCCGTCAACACCAATCTCTCACATGCGTTGATGGAGACTGACAGGCACGGCGAAGCGCTCGAGCTGCTGCAGGGCGCCGTGCTTGCGATGGAGCGCACGGGCCAGTCATTGTGGGCGGCGCAGGCGAGATTTCATATCGGCTATCTCCAGTTCCTGCGCGGCGATTACAACTCGGCCCTGACTACTCACTATCAGGCTCGCGAAGAGCTGACGCGACTCGGGAGCAAACAGCTTGTTGCGTGGTGTAACCAGGAAATCGCGGAGATACTGCTCGCGTTGAATGCGTTTGACGACGCGGCCGAAAACGCGGCGCTTGCGCGCGCGAGCTTTACTGAGCTCGGGTTGCCTTACGAATCGGCGCAGTCGAGTGTCGTTCACGCGCTTGCCGCGATGGGCCGGAAGCAGTTCGATCAAGCCAGGCACGACTTCATAGAGGCGCGGCAGGTTTTCGCCCGGAGCAACAACCGGACTCTTGAGGCGTTGATTGACGCTTACCTGGCCGAGCTCTCGCTGTGTTGTAACCGGGCAAGCGAAGCCGCCGACTATGCAGCGTCTTCTTTGCGGGTCTTCGCCCGGCAGAACCTGTCGACGCGAGCGGCTTATGCGAGATTGCTTGCTGCGCGAGCAGCTTTCGATTTGGGTGATATGAAACGCGCCGCGCGAATGGCGCGGTCAGCTCTCGAAACAGTTGAAGGCCTTTCAGCGCCGTCGGTCGCTTACCAGTGTCATAACCTGATCGGTCGTATCCATCGTCAACGCAATCGAAGAACGGAGGCGCTCGAAAGTTTCAGGAGCGCGGTAGAAATCATAGAGAAGATGCGCGGCGGCATAGCCGCCGATGAGTTCAAGGCGACCTTTCTGCACGACAAGATATCGGCTTATGAGGACGCGGTCGCCGTATGCCTTGATAACGTGGATGACGGCAGCGAGGAGTTCGTCGAAGAAGCTTTCATGCTGGTCGAATCGTCCAAGTCGCGCGCGCTTGCCGACCTGCTTGGGCGATACGTGCGCGGCTCCGAAGATAACGCCTCAAAGACCGGGCTCGCTCCCGAAACGCGCGAGCGGCTTGCGAAGCTGATTGAGGATTTGAACTGGTACAGCTCACAGGCCGGGCTGGCCGAAGACAACGGCGATCAACGCGGCGCCGAGACGGCGAACCGCTACCGGCACGCCGTCGTGCGACGCGAACGCGAGATCGCCCAGCTTTTTCGGCGCATGGAAACTGACGCTCCCGCGTTCGCGGAGATTCAACGAATGGAAGGCGCGTCGCTTACGGATCTGCGCTCCGCGCTTGAACCGGGAGAAACAGTCGTAGAGTATTTTACGGCCGGCGATCGCGTCTCGGCTTTTGTTGCGTCGCGCGATCAGGTAGCGGTGGTGAGAGACATCACCTCCAGGGGTGAGATCGATCGATGCATTGCCACCCTGAGGTTCCAGATCGAGAAGTTCAATTATGGTACTGAGTATGTCGAAGCCTACTTCGGGCAAATGCGTCGCGCGACCAATGATATTCTTGCTCAGCTTTACGCAAACATCTTCGCGCCCCTTGAAACGATGATACGCGGGGACCGGTTGATCGTCGTTCCGCACGGCGCGCTGCACTATGTTCCGTTTCACGCCCTATACGATGGCAGTCAATACCTCATAGATCGATTCGAGGTCTCGTCCGTTCCGAGCGCCTCAGTGCTCAAGCTGTGCAGGGCGAGTCGCGGTATTCCGGGGGACGCGGATTTGAAAGACATCGATACGCTGGTAGCGCTCGGGCTCGCCGAAGCGGGCACCCCCGACATCGAAGAGGAAATCGATTCGTTAGCCGCGCTCTTCTCAAATTCGGTAACGCTCACCGGGCAGCAAGCGACGCGCGCGAACCTGTTTGAAGCTGCGCCGCGAGCGCGCTTTCTTCATCTCGCCTCGCATGGATATTTCCGCCGCGACAATCCGATGTTTTCTTTTTTGAAGCTCGCCGACGCGAACCTGAACTTCTACAACCTTCTCGATCTTCGGTTGAGCGCCGACATGGTGACGCTATCGGCTTGTCACACTGGCGTGAACAAGGTGTTCCCGGGCGACGAGCTGCATGGTCTCGTGCGCGGCTTTTTGTACGCGGGAGCGCGTTCGGTGGTCGCGAGCTTGTGGGCGGTCAGCGATAGTTCGACTGCAGATTTCATGCTCGAGATGTATTCGAGGATTCGCGCCGGCTCGAGCAAGCGCGCGGCGATTCGTCACGCGCAACTTGCGATCAAGGACGCCTATGGTCACCCGTATTACTGGGCGCCGTTTGTATTGATGGGGAACCCGAAATAATGGCCCGATGTGACGGCGGTCACATCCTTTGGTTTCGGAAGGCGTCAATATTCAGCAGAGTCCGACAAACTTCAGTTTGTCGAACCAGAGCGTAAGGATGTTGATTATGATGAGCAATCTTAGACTTCTTCAATCGATTAAAGCCGCTTCATTAGCGGTGGGCTTGCTGGTCTTCACGATGGCTTTCGCTTCGCAAGCGCAGGCACAGGACGGCATCGAGGATTTCCGCCGAGGCGAAGTGCTGGTCGAGATCAGGCCGGGCGCGTCGATCGACATCATCAACGAGCGCTATGGCACCTCCACTATCCAGCGCATCTACGGCACCAACTTCTATCGAGTCGCTACGCCGAAGAAAAAGAAGGAGGCCAAATTCAGGAAGAGGCTCGCCGCCGACTCGGACGTTTTGAACGCGACCTTGAATCCGGTCATAACCACGCCCGTCAACGTGTTTGGCCGCGCGGTCATCGGCTTCCCCGGCGACAGGCCGACCATCGGGCTGGGCAGGGCAGGATATTTGGCGCAACAACTGGTCGGTGATCTCAACGCCATTCGACTGCGAGCCAGCGGCGCGGGGCTTATCATCGCCGTCATTGACACGGGGATCGATCGCAATCATCCGGACATCAAGAGTCACATTTGGACTGATCCGCAGGAGGTCCCCGCGGACTCTATCGATAACGACAATGACGGTCTCGTCGACGACGTATACGGCTGGAACTTCCTGGAAGGCACCCAGGACACAATGGAGCTGCGCGGAAGCCCACTGACCAGCGTCGCCGGACACGGGACGTTCATCGCCGGGCTTATCGCATTGATCGCTCCAAACGCGAAGATCATGCCTGTTCGAGCGTTCTCGCCCGACGGTGTCAGCGACGCGTTCTCGATAGCGCAGGGAATCAAATACGCGGTGGATCATGGCGCTCGCATCATCAATCTGAGTTTCGGCTCGACCGAAGACTCGCCGGTGATGCACGACGCGGTGGCGTATGCACAGCAACGCGGCGTCCTGTTGATTGCAGCAGTAGGCAACGAAAATAAAGGCAATGACGTCGCGCCACAGTTTCCCGCGAACTGGAACGTCGAAGTGATGGGGATTGCCGCAATCGACGCGAACGACCACAAAGCCGGCTTCTCGAATTATGGCAGCGACGTGTCGGTCAGCGCGCCGGGCGTAAACCTCGTAAGCATTTTCCCCGAAAACAACAACGCGCCGGACTACGCTTCGTGGAGCGGTACGTCGTTCGCCGCACCTCTCGCGGCCGCGGAAGCAGCTTTGATTCTCGAAAGCAGTTCGCGGAGCAATGCGAGAGCGGTGATCGAAGCCACGGCTGCAAGCATCGACGACCGGAATCCCGGTTTCGCCGGAAAGCTTGGAAAGGGCCGTATCGATCCGCTGCGCGCCTTGCAGAGTCTGGATCCCATTACCGCTAATCACGGGGACGTAACATTGCTTCCCACCGCCGTCGAGCCGGCCGCGGCCGGAAAAGCCGAAGTCTCCGTGAGCGGCGGTCAACAGGAATTCGAGATCGAAGCCGAACAGCTTCAGCCTCGCGCGGCTTATAAGATCGTCGTTGACGGCAACGTGATCGTGGACGGAACCAACGGCGCCGACCCGAATCGAGCCAGGGCGATAACCAGCAACTTCGGCGCAATCAAAATCGAGTTCTCGACCCCCGCTTCCGGCGATCACGTACTCCTGCCGGCTGCGCTCAACCCGGTGACGGGTATCAAGAAGGTAGAGATAGCCGACGCGCAAGGCCGCATAGTACTTTCAAATACATTTGGCGCAACTCCGCCAGGCTCCACTGGAGGACAGTCAGTCGAGAAAGAAGCCACCCTCGCCGGCACAAGCTTCCTTCCGCAAGCGCATGGCCGAGCGCGCGCAGAAGTTGAACCCGAACGCGAAAAATTGAGAATCGAAGGTGAGGGCCTGGTCTCCGGCGTCGCATATCATCTGTTTACGGATACCTTCGATCTCGGAACCGCAGTCGCGCAGAGCGGGTTCCTTAGAGTCGAGTTCACAAGCGACGGTTCGAGCGGCGTGACGCTTCCTTCTTCAGCGAGACCTGTAACCAAAATCGCGCACGTCGAGTTGCGAGATCCCTCCGGTCAGGTCGTGCTGCAGGGTACTTTCCAGGCAGGCGGCGACGATTTCGGCGGCGGAGGCTCCGGTGGCGGAGGTGACGATGGCGGTGGTGGCGGCGGTCAGGACGTTGCTAGAGAAGCCCAGCTCAACTCAACGGGCGTCGACAACGACGCCAAGGGAAAAGTAAAGACTGAGATGTCTTCGTCCCGCCAGACGCTCGAGATCGAAGGCGAGAAACTTGATCCCAACGCGCAGTACGACGTTGTGGTTGACGGCTTCTCTCTCGGGCATGTGACGACTGATGGCGGCGGTTCTTTCAAGATAGACCTGAGCACCGAGAACGGAAGTCTTCCTGCGCAGGTGCGGCCGGTGTCAAACATTCAACGAGTGAACGTGATCGACTCCATGGGAAGAATTGTGTTGACCGGCGGTCCTCCCGCATGACTTGTAACGTCCTGTCAGTCCTTCGCGTGCTTTGCGGTCCTTTGCGTCTTTGAGATGAGTATTGGGTCTTCCTTCTTCAATACCCAATACTCATCGCAAAGACGCAAAGGACCGCAAAGCACGCGGAGGTTATTAAGCAACGCAGAATCCGAACACTCCCCGACCTTTGTGGCTTCGTGTCCATATGTTAAATCTGTTAGCCAGTGCACAGCCCGCTAACAAAGTCCCTGCTCATCGCCGTCCTGCTGCTTTCAACCTCTGTCCGGAGCGGCGCCGGACTCATCAGCGCACACGCGTCCGCGCAGGAGTTAAGCCGTGATCGGCTGCTTCAAGCCGCGCGGGCGGGCGGTGATTATCTTCTTCGAATCCAAAGACAGGACGGCGAATTCAGTTACTACTACGACGCCGCTGAAGACCACTTCGAATCGCGCAGGTACAACATAGTCAGACACGCGGGCACCGCTGTCGCTTTGTTCGATCTCTATGCCGCGACTCGCGACTCGCGCTACAACGAAGCCGCGCGGCGAGCCATGAGATTCCTGGTCACCCGGTTTCGGCGCGCGCCTCGAACTCAGAGCACATACGTTCTCGACTATGACGGCAAGGCGAAGCTCGGAGCCAACGGGCTGGCCCTTGTCGCACTCACGAGACAGATCGAGATTCAACCGGCGAGAGGGGACCGCAGAAACGCTGAAGCGCTTGCGAGACTCATCCTCTCCTTGCAACGCAAAGACGGTTCGTTTGAGATGCGATACACGCTTCCGGGAAAAGAGCAGACTCAGTGGGAATCACTTTACTATCCGGGAGAGGCGATGCTCGGGTTGATTCGCCTCTATGGGTTGAACCACGACGCGCGGCTTCTTAATGCGGCACGGCGGGGGGCCGATTACCTGATCGGCCGGCAGCGGAAGCTGACTGAGTTGCCGGCGGATGCGTGGTTCATGCAGGCGCTCGAAGCGTTGTACAACGCTGGCCGCGAAAAGAAATATGTCGATCACGCGATGGCGCTTGCGGAGGCGATGATTGCCGGCCAGTACGCGGAAGATGCTCCGGAGGGATTTGCGGGCGGGTTCGGTCCCGGATCGCCGCGCGCTACGCCGGCCGCTTCGAGAGCCGAAGGGCTTGTAGCCGCGTATCGGCTCGCGCGACGGACTGGTGATGCTCGCGCGGCAAAAATAGCAGCGTCCTTGAGAGCCAGCGCGATGTTCCAGCTCGCTCAGCAACTGACCGCTGACACGGAGGGCGTCCGCAATCCGCGAGTAGCCGCGGGCGGCTTCCGCGAAGGCCTCACCTCGATGAAGGTACGCATCGATTATGTTCAGCACAACATTTCATCGTTGCTCAGTATCGCCGAGTCGCTCTACTAACTTCCGATTGCCGATTGCCGATTGCCGAATTAAGATTTGCCGCAGTGTCCCGAAATTCCAGAACCCTGAATCGCCAATCGCCAATCGACAATCGGCAATGCCGGGCCTTTTTTATCGATCGAGACGGCACGCTGAACGAAGACATTGGATACGTTTCGACTCCTGATGAACTGGTTCTTTACCCGTGGGCTGCCGAAGCCGTGAGGCTGGTCAACGAATCGGGTTTCAAAGCGATCGTCATAACCAATCAGTCAGGAATCGCGCGCGGCATGTATAGCGAACAAACCCTCCGTGCAATCCACGAGCGTTTGATAGCGGAGCTTGCTCGCGACGGCGCGCGAATCGACGCCGTGTACTACTGTCCTCATCATCCGGAGATTGGCGCGGCTGATTACAGGAAAGCCTGCGACTGTCGAAAGCCTCGAACGGGCATGCTCGACGAGGCGGCGAGTGAGCACAACATCGATCTCACTCGGTCGTTTGTAATCGGCGACAAGTCGAGCGATATCTTACTTGCAGAGAACGCGGGAGCGCAGTCGGCGCTTGTGCTGACGGGCTACGGGAGAGAGACTCTTGCGCACTCGGAGCGGTGGCCTTGCGAGCCGTCGTTTATTGCTGAAAACCTTCTGCTGGCGGTGAAACAAATCCTTGACAGTGAGATATTGCAACGATAAGTTTCGGCCGAGCTTTTCACTCGTCTAACGGTAACTTGTTCTTCAACGACATTGGTTCACCATTATCAAGGGACGATGGGCATAAACAATAACGCTACTATTGCCCGAGTTGACCGAGCATAGTAGAGCAGCCAACCGTTATTTGTTGCGAAAACGAATACCGATGCCTGGAAAAAAGAAATATCTCCCCGATGAAATAATGCAAATGGCTGTCGAGGAAAGCCGTCTATCTATTCACGACCATACTCATAAAACCGATCCGCTGGTTGGGGCGATTATCACCACGGCCGATGGCGAGATATTGGCCAGAGCACACCGCTGCGAACTGCGCGTCGGCGAGCACTGCGAGTACACACTGATTGAAAGAAAACTGGTCAACGATAATCTGAAAGGGTGCGTGTTGTACGTTACGCTTGAGCCCTGTACTGATAGTTCGAGAGGCCCTGGTAAAAAGGGCTGTTCCACACACATAGCTAGGGCCCGCTTGGGACGGGTCTATGTTGGAATTGAAGACCCCGATCCCAGAATTGCCGGAGAGGGAATCGCGTTCCTGCGTCAACAGGGGATTCCCCTCCAAATGTTCCCAGAACAACTCCAGGAGACCATTCGGAGTGACAATTCTCAATTTATTAAAGAGAAGGAAGAGGAAGCTAAGCAGGTAGAATCTAAAGAGTCCGAAGAGCCGAAGTCTATTCTTCAGAGGGCCGCACCCGGAACAAAGATAGGCAGTTTTTCAACATCAACCGTCCAACAGTTTATTGAGACTGCCTCTATGCCTTTCAGGTATCGCTCCGCTCGTTTCAATGAGTGGGGTTTACAGTTCGGGATTCTTGAACGAAAGAAAGAGAATATTCTGCCGACGGGTCTTGGGTTGATGTTGTTCGGTGAGCGCCCGGAAACTACTTTTCCGCAAACTGTCTTCAAGGTGGAGATCAGTTACGGCAGCGGCAATCCAGAGGTGAAGGATTTTGGAGGTGCATTAGTCGGCCAGTTGCCTGCGATTCTTGATTATGTGAAAGATAAAGCTCTCAAGCTGACAATGGATACCTCGAAAGGCGTCCGAGAAGAAAGACCCGACTTTCCGTTTGAGGTTTTGCGTGAAGCGATTGCAAATGCTGTAATTCATCGGGACTACACCATCGAGGGCGCGACTAATTATCTATATGTTGATTCGCAAAAAATCATTGTTAGAAGTCCCGGCGGGCCGCCGCCGCCTCTCGCAATCCAGGATTTGCAGGACTTGGACGCTCCTTCTGTCAGTCGCAATCCTAAAATCATGTACATCTTCAACCAGATGCGTTTGGCTGAACAGAGAGGAGTGGGGCTAAGAAAATTAAAACATCTGCCACAAGAAGGGTTCCCTCTACCCACGCTACGAATGAGGGCAGGCGCCCTTGAAATAACGTTCGGCAGAACCAAGGAATTTATTGCCAAACAAGCAGGCATCAGTAAGATAACGGCGGCAGAGAAAAAAGGGGTGTTGTTTATCCAGCAAAAGGGTGTTGTTTCTAACAGCCAATATGCGGCGTACATGGGGCTTAATCCCAAAGCAGCACAAAGACAGTTGAATAGACTTGTCAAATATGGAGTAATAACAAAAGAAGGCGAAAAGAGGGGGACGAGGTTCAAGGCGCTAAGATAGGTATCTTGGCATTTAGTTATTGGACGAAGTATTGGACGAGTTGTCCAATAACACGCCCTTCCTGTTCCGACTGGCCGAATTATTGGACAGAGTATTGGACATTCTGTCCAATAAAGAGGGGTTAGAGAGAAATGAAACCCTGCAGTACACCAACGACTTCACTACACTTGACTGGACAGCTTCATGCTAAACGGCGGGTCATAGACCTTCATATTTCACACGATGCTTACGTGCCTCAACATCTCGAACATCGCTTTGATCGATGACCTCACTGTCGAGTTTGATCGAAGCCTCAATCTGCTGACGGGAGAGACGGGCTCGGGCAAGTCGATCATAGTCGACGCGCTCGGCGTTCTTATCGGCGGACGATTTACATTGGACCTGCTCAAAGCCGGGCGCGATCGCGGGTTCATCGAGGGGCTCTTTTCAATCGAGCAGAACCGGGACCTCGAGCGGCTGCTTGCCGATTCCGGCATCGACATCGAAAGCGTCGATGGCCCTGAGGTCATCATAAGGCGCGAGCTTGCAGCCGGCGGCAGAAACAAGATCCTGATCAACCATCAACTCGCAACCCAATCGCTGCTTCGCGAGCTTCGGCCGTTCCTGGTCGACATACACGGGCAAGGCGACCAGCAAACCTTGTTCGACACCGGCACGCACCTCGAGCTGCTCGACGCATTCGCCGGCGTCTCGGCGCTGAAGGACGAAGTGGCTCTCAGCTTCAAGAACTGGTCGGCGATCAAACGCGAGCTCGACGAGCATGGCAAGCAGGAGGCGGAGAAGTTTCAACTGCTCGATATTTTGAAGTTCCAGATCGACGAGCTCGAACGCTCGCAACTGGTTGTCGGCGAGGATGAACAACTCGACGAGGAGCGTCGACGACTCAACAATGTAGAGAAGCTTACGACGCTTTGCGCTGAGAGCTTTGCGCTCGTTTATGACGATAGCGACTCGGCAATCACGCGCATCCGGCAGACCGCGCGCAGAGTCGAGGAGCTTTCGGGCTACGAATCACGATTCCGCCAGCACCTCGATGCGATCGAAGGCGCGCGCGCTCTGTTGGAAGACCTCGCGTTCTCGCTCCGCGACTTCGCGGACAAGCTGGAGTTCTCGCCTGCGCGGCTCGATTCAATTGAAGACCGGCTCGCCGAACTGTCGCGGCTGAAGCGCAAGTATGGAGGCTCGATCGAGAGCGCGCTCGAGCACCTGGCGCGCTCGCAGGACAGGATGCGCCAGATCGAGCGATCCGATGAGCGGGAGGCCGAACTCAAACGCGAACTCGACGCGGCGCTCGCGGCTTATGTGAAACTCGCGACGAAACTTCATCAGGAGCGCGCGCGAGCGGCAAAGAAATTCGAGCGCGCAGTCGAACGCGATCTCGCTGAAGTTGCAATGGAGCACGCGAAATTTCAAGTGCAAATAACGTCGTGGAATGAGGCCGAGTCCGATTCCGAAGAAGCGACCAGGTCTTTCAGCGCGACTGGCATCGATCGAGTCGAATTCTATTTCTCGGCAAATGCGGGCGAAGCGGCGCGACCGCTGGTGAGAGTCGCGTCGGGAGGAGAAGCCTCGCGTCTGATGCTGGTGCTGAAGACCGTGGCGGGCGCATCGGAGTTTCCTCGCACAATCGTCTTCGACGAAATCGACACCGGCATCGGCGGCCGCGTCAGCGAAGCGGTCGGCAGCAAATTGAAGAAGCTGTCCGCGACCAATCAGGTGCTTTGCGTCACACATCAGCCTCAGATAGCGCGATTCGCCGACACGCATCTCCTGGTTCGCAAGGAATCGGCTGCCGGGCGAACCGATATAAGCGTCGAACGATTAGATCGGCGCGCCCGCGTAGAGGAGATAGCTCGCATGCTGACGGGCGCCGAGATAACCGAAACCGCTCGCCGCCACGCCCGCGAGTTGTTGAAGAGTACTTAGTCATTGGTTCTTGGTCCTTGGTCATTAGTCATTAGTCCTTGGTCATTTGGTCACTAGCATAATGACCAGTGACTAATGACCAATGACCAATGACTACTGACCAATGACTACGGACTAATGACTGACCACCTCGTGTAAACCCTTGCAACCTGGGGGCTCTATGTTAGACTAGCGCGTACTGCGGGGCTTTCCTGTTCCGCGGTGATCAAGCGGTTGCAAGACGACTCACCCCGAACAAGACTCGCTGTGGAGAGACAGATGCCAGACGACGATTTCAATGTGACCAGCCAGGAGCGACGTGGCGAGGACCGTCGAAAACAGGATCTCGGCCCGCCGCCCGGCGTGACCGACCGCCGGGTGTTTGATCGGCGAGTGCAGGGCTCGACCACCGGCCAGCTTCTGATCGAAGTCGGACGGTTCGCCGCGGAGAACATGGTCTTTCGCCAAAAAGGGAACAAGGCCGCCGCCCGACGCGCGCGCAAGCACCTGTCTCAGATAATGAAGCTTGCGAAGTTGAGGCGAGCCGAAATATCTTCCGAGATTAAAGCCTTGTCTCCCGGTGACGCGTCCGCGGACGACGGTGACGACGGCGATGAATCGGATGATTGACCTTTCCTAAACGGCTCGTCCGACAAGCTGCCG
>DATNBZ010000067.1:0-25196 GCA_035607285.1 Blastocatellia bacterium
TCAATTGTGCCGGGCGCGGCGCTCATGAATTTTCCTTTTCGCGAAGATAGGCGATACATTCGCGCGCGGTATCAAAATTCCCGACGACATCAATGAACTCTTTGCCGTGCTGCTCGATTGCTCGCCGAAGGGGATTGCTTCCGTGCACGGCAAGCACTTCCGCGATGCGAGTAAGAAGGGTTTGGCGCGATATCCCCTTTACCTCGCGGGGCATTGCGTCGGAATGCCCTTTCAGGTGATTGAGCAAGTGTGCAAAGTACGCCGGTCCCTGGTTGCGATGCCAGGCGACCTTCACCGGCCGGCAGTTCCGAATCAGATAACCAATTTCGCGGCGGACATAACCAAAAGCGTCGTGTAGTTCACGTCCCTTTTCAGTCTGGCGAAGCGACGCCAGCAAGTCGCGCATATGATTTAGTTCCGGCTCCAGAATAGGAATAGGGTCCGGGAACCCGGGAGACCGAACTGGACGAGCCGCGGCGCTTTGCGACGCAAACACAATCTGGCCATCAACAAGGTCGGCGCTGGCAGTTGGTTGTGCGAGCGCGATGCCGCTCCCGTCAGTGGCTCGACTGCTTCCGTGTGAAGTTCCGGTGGTGACCGGAATACAGATCCCGAGCTTGTCGAGCACCGGTAGAATATGGCAGGCAACGCTGCTTGCCGTCGGTGTCGTGGCTGGATTAGTCGGATCGGGGACTCCCTGGATTATTCCAATTACTCGATTGTCTTCATCAACCAAAATTGAGCCGGAATCACCATGTTCGGCGAACCAGGCGTGTCCTTTACAGTTAACATGGCTCGCCTCCGAGGCGCGGTCAAAGGAGATTTCAATCACATTTTGCCCGACCATCGGCGGTGAGCCGGGAACCGTTGGATCGCCGACTGTGTGGAGTGTTGCATTCACCGACCTGACAATGCCCGTCGTTCTGCCGGTCGTCCGGCCTACCTTAAAAACCCTGGGACGGCCGGCCTCATTGTCGCCGTCTATTGTCACTATCGATACGTCACGCGCGATGCTCCTGACATCGCTAAGCGTGTTGACGCCGTGCAACTGCAAATCAGTAATTGATTCCAGGTAGTGGGTCGTGTCCTTGGTACAGATACTGTCGCCGCACTTGCTGTCGATATCGAGTCTCGCGAAAGCGCAATCGATGAAAAACGTATCCGTAGCCGTTGTGCCCGGCGTTGCGTCGGGGACGGTTGCGGTTACGTTGTGATAAAAGGCGGGCGCCTGGATCGGGCCAAGCGCTTTCTTAGGGCCGGGCGGCTGTTCGAAGTGTATGCCGGGGCGATCGGGTGGCGTAGGCGCGAAGGGATGATGAATGTAGTCACCTTCGCGCGCGCCAGTGGCATACATCACATGCTTATTGCTCAGGAGATACACATTCTCCCGGCCGCTATCGCCTCTCTTCTTGACTATGCAACCTAGAGTTCCAAATTCAGCATGGTTGTTTTCATCACGTAGGGACTCGATCTGGATGCCACCCTGTATGCTGTCGTAGGAGTTGATGTTCTCGCACACGCCGGCGCCCGGAACAGCCTCGAGCACAAGCCTGACATCGGTGCGATACCCTTCGAACGTGGAAGGAATGCGCTGGTCAGGCGGCAGTTCGTTTTCGCTCTTTTTTTCGCTTACGAAAACGATGATGGCGACATCGTTCTTGAATTCGCCGGATGTGTGTTTTTGACCGAACCCCACCCCCTCGACGCCTTCCATCTTTCCGAAAACGTCGCGCGCCCTGTCATAAGCATCAAGGAAGGCCTGCTGATCGACGAGGATGTGCGCGTTACTCTTTATCTGCTCGCTCATTTGTCCGCACCTTCAAGCAACCCAACCAGACCGGGGTCGGATGCAATCCGCGCAATGAGATCATTGAGGTTGTCACAATTCCAAAACATCCTCTCCAGATCAACGCCGCTCGAGTTCATTGTTTCCCTGAGCGCCGGACTCCCGCGCTCACCTAGTACGACTCTCATTCGCTCTAAAAGTTCATAAGGAGCTACACCCTTGATCTTCTCCGGCAATCGATAGTGCCCATCTCGCACCGCTCCCATCACGGTGGCAAGAATCGCCGGCCCCTCCAAGCGACGCCACGCTACGGTGACCGGCCGGCAATGATTTACAAGATAGATAATTTCATCACTGTGGCGTTGACCGATCGCAAACAGCTTTGCCGTCACGTCGTTGTTTTGCAGACGCTCTCGCAGGACCCGGTAGGGTTCGGGAATCGGGGCTTCGAAAACGGTGGGAACCGCGGCGAGCGAGTTGCCGGAAATGACCTTCACGTCCTGCGAGTAAGGGATGCGAATCTTTAGCGCACTCAAAACATCGTCGATATGGTTCGCGATCGTCACGAATGGCTGAACCACACCTTTCACCATCACTTTCTTTCCCGACGCGAAGAGAAGCCCGACGATCTTGTTGTCGAGATTGATGATCACCGAGCCCGAGTCGCCATGCGTACTGAAGGGCTTGGTGTTGTCGATGTTTTGAATTGCTATCTGGCCCGTGAATGTATGAGTCGTTCCGTCTTTTTCGATGTCAAAGGACGGGTGGTTATCATCGACCACCACTCCTTCAGTCCGGCCGGTCGACTTGCCTACTTTGAAAACAGGCATCCCGCTCACGGCCTTCTGGTCACCGACAATCGTGTTACGAGGCGGCCGCCCTGCAACGCTGAGCCCGTTAATCTCATTGGAATAATGAATGCCACAACAGTGGCAACACGACGACACGTCGATGGCGGCGATGGCGCCATCGACGCTGTTGCTGAGTTCCTGGCGGCGCAGGACCCCAATCTTATCGACGTCGTCGGTGGGCCGCACCGGCAAGTCTCCGAGTTGGGACTGTGGAATGGAGGTGGGCGGCGGCTGATAGACCTTGTCGCCGGTTCGGCCCGCGCTGCCGTAAAGGACATGCCAGTTGCTGAGAATTACGGGAGCTTCGTCGGTAGTGTCGATTGCTATACAGCCCAGCGTCCCCCGCGATATCTCAATGTCGGTTCCCGCATCGTTGAGCACGCTGATCCGATTTGAGATTTGGATGCCGCCTTTGATCGGCCGGTATTTTGTGTTGTCGTCACTGAACTCGAACTGTCCTACGACGTTGACGTCGGTCGCAACCCCATTGACTTCGGCCGGGATCAACTCGTCCGCGGGAACGACCTCGCGTTCTTTCTTCTCTTTCACATATACACGCACGCAAAGTTGATCGCCTATCTTCCCGCCTCTCTCCTTGAGCCCGACGCTCACGTGCAAGACGTTGGGGATACCCAACAGTCGTTGCCCGGCGCCCGCGGCCAGCATCGAGCGGATCGCTTCATTTTCAGCCTTGAGTTGTTCGGTCGTTTTCATTTAGAGAACGAGCATCTCCAAAAAAAGTGAAGCCAGGCCGGCTACGACGACAGATGCGCCGGCGGAGCGAGCGTGATATTCATCGCATACAATACCGGTGCGATTGGGCATGCCAGCCCTTCACCTCGAACATTCGAGCCCCAGAGAAGGCCAACTGCATTGTTCGCCTCGTCAACGATCAGCGCTCCTGAATCGCCTTCGGCGGAGAACACTTCGTTCTCCCCGAGCGGTCTCACCAGTATCTGCCCCGGGGTAGAAAAGGGATTGCCTTCGACGCAGGCGGAGCCTGAATAGCCGATGTCCACGAGAGTTCCGCGGGTGATGCCTGTCGCGTTGCCTCTTTTTGTAACCAGGCCTCCGAGTCGCGGTGAGTCGTATCCGGTAACGGAGGGAGCTGACGGCAACCGAGACCCATCGGCAAGTGTAGTCAGAGCCTTGTCATATGAAGACACTGCACAATCGAGGTGATAGTCTCGTCCATCGAAATGCACCGTTCCAAGTTTTCCGTACAACGCTTTTCCAATTGCGGCGAAATGCCGGTTGCCGGCTGACTCTATTCGTAGCCAAACCGCGCCCCCCTCCTTCGCGCCGTTGCCGAAAAGCACGTGCCAGGTGCTCAATAGGACCGGTCGCCCGGTGTCTAAAGTGTAAGCGATACAGCCGAGCGTTCCGGGCACACCGAGGCAGTTGGCAATTCCCGCCCCGGAATGCGGCCACGTAATGCTGGCGGCGGCGGACGAATTGTCTGAGACTATCGCGACCACGTCCCTTGACGACTCATTGACCTGGGCTCGAATGGGCTCCATGTGTCTTTCTTGTTGTCCTGGGCGATCAATTGCGGGGCTAATCCCGCGAGCCGAAATTCTCAACTGCCGATTGGTGATGCGACTGCCGGTTGGATTGTCAGTAGTGTGTGAGGCTTCGACGACATCCTCTTAGCCCTAAAGAACGGGACGCCGACCGATTTGAATCTTGCGTTGCTACCCGTTCCACTGCTTTCCCGTGAGGAGTCTTGCCAGCGAGCATTTATGATAGTTATTAGGATCAATCAAGCGGCGGTAATCTTAGTCGCCCGGTCGGAAACGTGTCAAGGTTTTTTGTTTCTCGGTATTGGGGTGATAGTGTGTTGCTCGCTCACATTCGCGTTTCTCCTCGGCGTCCTCGGCGTCCTCTGCGGTTGATTCCGAGCCACTGAGCAGGAGAAACCGCCGAGGACGCCGAGGACGCAGAGGACTGCTTGCTGGCAACACGCTAATACCATACTACCTGTTTCTCGATCATTGATTTCTCACTAGTGGGGTGTATCGGAGAAATCGGCACTCCTGTATGGGCGGTCCTCCGTGGCCGCCCCTTATTGAGGAAGCGCTTCATCGAAGGAGGGGCGGCCACGGAGGACCGCCCATACAGGAGTGCCCTTGTCACTGGAGCGTTGCCCTGGGGCCGTCGCTGCTAGTTTCGATTTACATTCCGGCTCCCCGCGAATTACAATGAGCGCGCTTTTCAGCCATTCAATCTCAGGACCAAACCAATCGATGACGGATCACAGGCCACAGACGCTTGTCGAGTTGCTCAAGTCCTCAGTCACTGCCGGGCCGGAGCGCGAGGCCTTGAGATTCAAGCAGGGAACGGCGTGGGTCGGCATGACTGCCGAACACCTCTTCGAGAGAGTCCGTAACGTAGCGCTCGGTCTTTATCATCACGGAATCAGAAAGGGTGACCGCGTAGCAATACTGGCCGAGAGCGGGCCGCTTTGGTCGATTACCGATTATGCGATCCTCTCCAGCGGCGCCGTCAATGTTCCGATCTATCCGACTCAGCCGACCCATCAGGTCGAATACATCCTGCGCGAATCCGAACCGAAACTCCTTTTCATCTCCGGCGCGCGTCAGATGAAACGCGTCAGCTCAGTGCTCGAGAAGTTTCCCGGCCTGCGCATCGTCCCGTTTCAACCGACTGACAACGGCGAGAACATTCTGTCGTTCGGCTCGCTTGAGGAAGCCGGCGGCCGCCTCGCCGCGGAAAGACCTGAGCTGTTCGATCTGCTTTCTTCCGATGTTCACGCGGACGATCTTGCTTCGATCATCTACACGTCGGGGACGACCGGCGAACCCAAAGGCGCGATGCTCACGCACGGCAACATTATCTTCAACGCACTGGCTTCGGGCGTTCATCTGGATATCGAACCGGGCGGCGTAATGCTCTCGTTCCTTCCTCTCTCGCACATCTTCGAGCGGATGGTTTTGTATCTGTGTTTGTATTTTCAAGTACAGATCAACTACGCGAACGGGATCGAGACCGTCGCGTCGGACATCCAGGAAGTGCACCCCACGCTTATGTCAACCGTGCCGCGACTGCTCGAGAAGATTTACGCTCGAATGCAAAAGAACGCCGGCGACGCGGGCGGCCTGAAGAAGAAGATCTTTGACCGCGCGCTCGACGCGGCGCGCAGGTCGGCGCAACTCTCGACAAGGGGCAAGCCTCTGCCGCCGCTGCTCGAGCTTCAACGTGAGATTGCGGACAAGTTGGTTTTCCAAAAGCTTCGGCACGCGGTCGGCGGAAGAATCAGGAGAATGGTATCCGGCGGAGCGGCGCTTCCATCCGACATCGCTCTTGTGTTCATTGGCGCGGGCGTGCCGGTTCTCCAGGGCTACGGATTGACGGAGACTTCACCGGTGATTGCCGCTTGTACGCTGGATCACAACGTGGTTGGGTCGGTGGGACGGCCGATCCCAGGCATCGAAGTGAAGATCGCCGAAGACGGCGAGATATTGACTCGCGGACCCTGCGTCTTTCACGGCTACTTCAACAAGCCGGAAGAGACTGCCGCCGCATTCTGTGATGACCCCGCAGGAGGCGAGCGATGGTTCAAGACTGGCGACATCGGAGTCATCGATCCCGAGGGCTTTCTCTTCATCACCGATCGCAAGAAAGATTTGATCAAGACTTCATCGGGGAAATACGTCGCGCCTCAGATGATCGAAGGGATGATCAACCAAAGCGAATTCGTCGAGCAGGCGGTGATAGTTGGCGACAAGCGCAAATACGTAGCGGCGCTGATCGTGCCGGACTTCGAGAGCCTGCGCGCGTGGGCGAAGAGCGAAGGTCTTCAAACGACGGACAAGCAGGAACTAGTCTCGGACCGCCGCGTGTTGGATATGATCAAGGCGGATGTCAATCGCTTAACTCGCGAGCTTGCGGATTATGAAAAGGTAAAACGAATAGGACTGGTCGCAGCAGAGTTCAGCATCGACGGCGGAGAGCTGACGCCAACGCTCAAGGTGAAGCGTCGAGTGGTTGAAGAGAAGTATGGTGAGCTGATTGAGTCGTTTTATTCAGGTGGGGAATAATCGCGCCATCCGCGTTTCCGAACCTCACATTCGAAGTTCAACTACATCTCTGAACCGGCGCGTTATGGTTCAGTTGCTTCCGACGATGTCGGACTAGGCCATTCTACGCGACGTTTATCCAATATTCGGACAACACACAGGTTCACGATGTTTTCGTGCTAGACGTTGATATGGGTAATTGAAGGCGAGCGCAGAGAGTAGTAGGTTTTTCGTGGAGGGATGCGAATGGGAATGCCCGACTACAACGAGAGACCGAGCGTGCGATTCTACCGAATCGACGTCGCTAAGGCGGAGGCCGTCGCAGATTTCATACTCTGGTTGTGTTACTGTAATCGCGCGGTGGATCCCACTACCGACGATCCCATTCAGCGGGATGAAAGGCCCGATCCAGATAAGCAGATTGAGGACTGGTGGTTCTTCGACGGCCCTAGACATCGGATGGCCAAATTGCTCTGGCAGCGGCTTCAGGGGAGTCGTTCCGAAGAACATTTTCAATCGCGTTTTCTGTTGCATCAAGAGAGGTTGACGAACGACTGTTTCGATTGTGGCCCCAGCCTTGGGCCGATCCAAACCAGACTAAGGAAGGTCATTCAGGCCTGCTCCGACAGGAGAAAGGAAGACGAAGATATCGGCCAAGGAGCGTGGGGCGAGGCATTTTGGCTTCCACCTGAATATGGTGAGTACGTGCGGCGACGGATTCGCAGAGCGCGACTTGATTTGATCGAGCAGGCAGCAAACTATCCATCCGCCACAAGATTCGGCTTGAACTACCTCGTGATTGATGTAGTCAAGGGGATTCAGGTGCCAAGTACCGCCGTTGATCGCATCTACCGTGGATATTATCGTGAGGAGTCTAATTCGCGACGAGTCCTCCAGGTCGTCGAGATCGAAGCTGATGGAGAGCTTTACCCTTTGATCAACGGCCGCGAGCCGACCGCCGCGCCAGGGTACAATTTCTCGTGGGGATATGGCGGTGGAGGGCCTTACGCGCTAGCTATCAGATGCTTTCGAAAAATGGATTTGTTTTGTATTGCAATGGCTGCGGCATGCCGATTAGTTGCGACGAATCTCCTCGTAGCAATCGCCAACGCGGACGGCATTCGTCTGGTCGCCCCGTATACCATCCGGACTGCGCCGAGGAGAAAGCCTTGGAGCGAAAGCGGAAAGACTTTCAGAAGAGGTCACAAAACCCAGAGTTTCGAGAAGCAAGAAAGCTTGAGGCTAGGAGTCGCCGCAAGAAATAACAACGAGTCGGAAAGAGTTGGCAATGCTGCTTTACATGGATGTCCACGTCCCGTTCGCGATCACGGCCGGGTTGCGCCTGCGGGGAGTAGATGTTCTCACCGCCCAAGAGGACGACGCTACGCAATTGGACGACGAAGTGCTACTTGATCGGGTAACGGCTCTGGGGCGCGTTATCTTCACTCGCGATGTAGACTTCCTCGGGCACGCGCGCGAGCGGCAAGTAACGGGTGTGAAGTTTTCCGGAGTTGTCTATGCTCATCAACTCAGAGTATCTATCGGGCAGTGTGTAGCCGATCTGGAATTGATCGTCAAGGTTTATGACTCTGAATATATGGAAAACCGAGTTGAGTATTTGCCGGTGTAACGCTCGTGACTGTGCGACCACGATTTGTTCGACTAGGACCTCAAGGGCGCAAGCCAAGCTCGCGCAATCGGCGTCGGCCCGGAGAATCTTTCGCTGCCTCAGCGTACGCTTCGACTTCTTTGAGTTGACGCATTATCTCGATGTCGAGCTCCGCCTGATGATCATAGTAGTAGGTTAGTGCGGCATGAATCTGGGCTAGTGAGAGACCCGGATGCTGAAAGTGAATCTCTTCCGGACTCCAGCCATACGCCAGCTTGTCGAGCACAACTTCGATGACCTTCGTGTTCGCGCCGGTGATCCACGCGACACCGCGTTCATCGATCTCAATATGTGTAGTTTCAATGCTCGACATGAGTTTTTCCCTCTCGCTAATTTGAAGCATAATGTATCACGACTCTTGGATCAAAGCGATGGTGCACAAGGGAGACCGAGTGCTCAGCCACTTCCACAATACAGCGGATGTAGGAGAGATAACGCGTGGATAAGAATGCTCGGCGCACTAAGGCTAAGAGAGCTAAACGAGTCAAGGCTGAGAGCGTGGAACTCAGCAGCGGGAACGTTTTCGCCGATCTCGGGTTTGAGGACGCCGACGAGCGAATGTTGAAAGCTCAACTGGCAATAGGTATCGACCAGCTCGATCGCGGCGAATATGTCGAGTACGCCTCAGTGGAAGAGATGTTTGAAGACATCGAGGCCGCAGTGCCAAAGCGCCGTTAGGCAACTGGTAACGAGCCAGCTTAGACTGGTGTCCACGTCGCGTCATGCTCAATCACGCGCCGCCGCGTGCGACGTTTCCGTTAGTTCAGCAATGCTTTGTCGATCATCAGCAGTTCCAGGCGACCTTCTCGCAGTAGATGGCCGCTTCAAGCGCAGATCAAAAGTGGTGCTTCATTACTTTTGATCCTTCGACCGACGAAATGTCCGCACCAGTATCTTATGTACTCTCAGGTCCCCGGTGACTGTGTCATGAAGGGCTTACAAACTTATATCCAAACCCATGAATCGTAACGATTGATTTCGGGTGACGCGGATCCTCCTCGATCTTTTGTCGCAACGAAGAAACGTGCACATCGACTGTCCTGGTAGTCGTAGCGGTGTTGTAACCCCACACTTCATTGAGCAACTCGTCTCGCGAGACCGTCACTCCCGAGTGCTCGATCAGATAACGAAGCAGCCGGAACTCTCGAGCAGAGACGTTCACCGGTTTGTTGTGTCGAGTCACGAGGGTTCGACGGAAATCTACTCGAAGCGTCCCAAATTGATGAACCTCTGATGAGCGGCCGCGAGTTGTTGAAGTGCCCGAATGCGACGTCGAACCTGCTCGCCGCAGCAACGCTTCTACACGCGCCATGAGCTCCATCATCGCGAATGGCTTCGTCAGATAGTCGTCGGCTCCAAGTTTCAGGCCGACTACTTTGTCCACCACCTGCCCGCGGGCGGTGAGCATGATGATCGGCGTGTCGATCCCACTACGGCGCAGGTCGCGGCATACGTCGAAGCCGTTCTTTCGCGGCAGCATGAGGTCGAGGATGATTACGTCGAAGGGTTCGTTGAGCCCGAGAGCCAGACCGCGCTCGCCGTCTTCGGCGGTCGCGAACTCGTAGCCTTCGCTGCTGAGCCGCTGAGTAAGCGCCATCACCAGGCCGGGCTCATCTTCTATGACTAATAGTCGGCTCATGGATCGTGCTCAGTTGATAGCCCGCGCAGCGGGCCTGCGGTTTGGACATTTTCCCGGAAGGGGATCTTGGGTCGTAACCACTTCGTGATTACATGTTCAACCGGTCTCCTTTGCAGCGCCGTTTTCCCCGTTCACCGCAGGGAGACTCAAGCTGAAAGCGCTTCCCTGGCCGGGCGCGCTCGATACGCTGATCGTTCCGCCGTGGGCTTCCACGATGTTCCTGACCAGGCTCAGACCGAGACCGTTGCCGTGGACCTGAGCCGCGACAACTGCGCTGCCACGATAGAATGGTTCGAATATATGTGGTAAGTCCGAGGCCGGAATACCGATGCCTTTGTCGGCGATCGTGATCTCTACACGACGTGTGTGATCGATCGCATGAGACTGTGCCTTTATCCCAATCCAGTTACCGGGGCCGCCATATTTGACCGCGTTATCTATGATGTTCCTTACCGCGCTTGCGAGCGCCGCGGGATCCGCCATTACTTCCGGCAGATTCGATTCGATTTCCTTTTCAACGTGCCAATTCCCGTGCGCATCCAGAATCTGATTCGCCGACAACGCCTGATCGATCAAATCTCTCACGTCTACGGGTTGAGGCTGGTAAAGTGTCTTTCCTCGAGCGGCTCCAGCGAACTCAAGAACCTGTTCCACCATTCCGGCGAGCCGGCGGGTGTCGTCGCGGATCACTTCGCCGCACTGTTCGATCTGCCGTTTGTCGGTGATTAAACCGTCGGCGAGGTTCTCGCTGATCGCGTGAATGACGGCAAGCGGAGTGCGAAACTCGTGAGATACACCGGCCACGAAATCCATCTGCTTTTGCGCCAGCCGCTGCGCTCGTCGAGAGCTGATGATGATGACCACCAGACTCATGCTGAGTAACGAGAGAATGCCAAAGCTTGCTATGAGGTTGCGCCGGCGAGCCTGCGTTACTGCCGCGTCCAGGGAGCCGGCCCGATGATTGATCACGATTTGCCATCGTGGTCCCCGATTAAGCTCGGCGGAGTTTGGACCGAAGCTGAACAGGTTGACGGTCGCGTCCCCTAACCGGGAAGGCGGCGCCTCGCCTTCGCGCGCAGCCTTTTCGGTCCTCTCGTCCATTGCCTGGCGATAAGCAATAGTCATGTCATAATCGAGCGAGCCATCGACCGTAAAACGTCTCTTGAACAAAGCCGGGATGAACACCTGCTTTATGTAGTCGATATCCAGGACTGCAATCGCGAGAGGTGATTCGAGAAATGCATTGAGCGTCTCGGGGCCCATCCGTTTGCGTGTCTCCTCATTGTCAGGACTTTGCAGAGTCTCCAACTCGACCGTGAACCTGACGATTGCCGGGATGGCTTCCACGGTGTAGCCGTGCTCTATCAGCGCACCGAATTCTCGCCCCGCGACGGGGCTTCTTGGCTCGCCTTCGCGCATACCGCGGAAGCCGTGTGGATCAAATCGCGACCGAATATCGCCAAAGTCTTCGGGCCACGGACTCGGTTTGAATTGCTTAGCCGAATCGTCGAGCTTCATTAAGTCAAACTGTCCATCCCTGTCGATGTGCGCCAGGTATAGGCTCTTGACCAAACCCGGATAAGTGGCTGTGCTTCTCCATCGCTCATAGCGTTCTGCTAATTCGTTCCATGATTCGCTGCGAAGGGCGGCGGCGCTGAGCCGGAGTCGGGAACCGAACTTGTCGGCCTCGAGGTTGATCTCTTCCTGAAGGCCTCGCGCTTGATTTCGCAAGTTGGTTTGCATTGTCTGGCGCTCGGCTATGCTGATTTGCCCCAGCCATCGATATTGAAGTATCGCTAACACGGTAAGGAGAGCTACTAACACCACGATCAGAAGAAGGGTCATCGGCGGCTTGTACTGCTTCGGTCGCATCGCGGTCTAATCTACCACACCTGATTTGAGGCCGGAGCGGCCACCTGGCTGATTTTACAAACTTTTACAAACACTTTACCTGGATTGAACCACCTCGCCGGCGGCGATGGTTATTATCCGGGAGCAGACCGAATGATGCGCCGGCAACGCGCCGGTCCGCACAACCAACCAAGGAAGGAGAGGACAATGAAGATCAGAACTACATCGACCACCGTTTTCGTGATGGCTTTGCTGGCCCTCGCGGCGGGCTCCTATTTTGATAGACAGACCGTTGTCGCTAATGACAAGGAACGCTTCGAGTTCGGCTCCGAGATCGAACATCCGTTCGGAGAGAAAGCCGTAAAGGGCGCGCCCTTTTCGGCGCAGGTGACGTTCGATACTACGCAGACGCTTGCCAACGGCGTGCACGTATCACACAAGATGACCGGGATGCTCTATCGCGACAGTGAAGGGCGCACGCGGCAAGAGCTGCCACGTGACGGCGCGCCGGAGATCGTGTTTATCAATGACAACGTTGCCGGTGCGCGCTACGACGTGAATATGCTTCAGCGCACGGTTACAAAGTTAGATGTCAGCGAAGTCCGTCTCAATGGTGAAATTGAAACGCGGTCTCGTGTGCGTCGTGAAAACGAGGAACGCGAGCAAAAGGAAAAGATGACCGCAAGACGCGCGCAGGGGAAAGAGCCTCAACGCAAGGTCGAGTCGCTGGGCTCGCAGACTTTCGAGGGTCTGCAAGCCGAAGTGACGCGCTTCACAATCACTATTCCCGCGGGCAGCGAAGGAAACGATCAGCCCTTCGACATCGTCAGCGAGAGATGGTTTTCACCGGAACTTCAGATCGCCGTCATGGGAAAGCGTAACGATCCCAGGAGCGGAGAGGTTGTTTATCGACTTACGAATATCAACCGCAGCGAGCCTTCACATGCTTTGTTCGAGGCTCCCGCCGATTTTACCGTTACCGAGGAGAAGATGATGATGCGCCGGCGAAGTCAGTAAAGGCAACGCTGACAGCAAGAATTAACATGTGGGGGCGGCCCTCTGTGGCCGCCCCAGGGTCCGTAAACACCTTAGACTCCACGCTGGGGCGGCCACAGAGGGCCGCCCCTACATGTTAACGGGGAGCCCTGCGTAAGGCGGGCCCCGCGCGCAGCTCATCCTTCTACAATAGTCGGAAAAATCCTGCGCCGACTATTACCTTGCCGTTGAAAGAAGCTCCCTCCTAGAATATTTACGGCCAAACGCGAATGGCATTCCGCTTGCCCTTGGATGGCGTTGGCGCGTGATGAATCCCAAGCGAGCAACGATAATCTATAACCCGATGTCGGGGCGCCCCGGTCGCCGCGCCGAAAATGTGCGCGAGATGGCTGGCCTCCTTCTGCAACGCGGGATTGAGTCGGATACTCGCGCGACTACCGGGCCTGATGATGCAGCCCGGCTTGCGAAAGAAGCGTTGGAGCGGGAAGCGGACATCGTCGTGGGCTACGGAGGCGATGGAACGATAAACGAAGTCATTCAGGAGCTCGCCCGCAAGGACGCCGCTCTTGCGGTATGGCCGGGCGGCACATCCAACGTAGTAGCTCGCGACCTGGGAGTTCCATTCGGGCTAGCTCAGGTCGCCGACATGATAGCCGCGGGCAAGACGAGACGGATCTCGTTGGGACTAGCGAGGAGCAACGACGGGGCGACTGGGCGACAAGGAGACGCGGCGACTCTCGACCCCTCTCCCGGTCGCCCCGTCTCCCCGTCACGTTACTTCGTGATGATGGCCGGTATCGGGCTTGACGCTTCAATTGCGCGGGCGGTGAATCGGAAACTAAAACGCCGCACGGGCGAGTTCGCTTACTGGCTTTCGGGCGTCAGGCACTTCTTTGTGTGGCGGGGAGAACCGTTCACAATCGAAGTTGACGGCCGTTGCTACGAGAGTACGTTTGCGCTTGTTGGCAACGGGAAGGGTTACGGAGGCGGCTTTATGATCACGCCGAACGCGAGGCTTGAAGATCCGTGGTTCGAGGTTTACATACTGGCGCCCCAGCGAAACAACCTCGCTTACCTGCGGGCGCTTCGCGCGTGCATGAGCGGCAACCCTGACGTTCCCGGAGTCTTGCTGATTAAAGGAGAGCACGTCGTCGCGGACTCGGCAGTAGAGCCCTGGGTCGAAGCGGACGGCGAGATCATCGGTCCGCTACCGATGACTTTCGACATCGTGCCTGATTCGCTCTCAATAATAGTTCCTTAGTTGGCGGGGTATTTCTGATGCGATTAGAAGTCATTGCAGTGATGTTGGCCACACTGTTCGCTATTGGCTCAACCGGCGTGAGAAGAGCCGCAGCGTCCGTTCGATTTGCTGAACAGGAAAAACCGTCGCCTGAACGCCCGGCCGAGCGCGGGAATAATCAGCCAGCCGACCTTTCCGACTTTGAGCGCTTGAGGGTCGAAGGGTTTGACGCGGTCTACAACCTGGATTACAAAACCGCGCGAGAACGGTTCCTGCAGATGACGAGGCTCGCGCCCGATCATCCCGCCGGATACTTGTATCTGGCCAACAATCTCTGGCTTGAGACTCTCTATCTGACGCGGCGTCTGACGACTTCGGTATACACCGGCGGCTCTTTTTACGCTGAGAACGCCAACGAAGACAAGGTCGATCCGAGACGCGACCGGGAGTTTCAGGATTTGATCAAGCAGGCCGTCGGCGCGTCCAAAGTAATGCTGGTCAAAAACGCCAGGGACGTCGAAGCGCTTTACTATCAGGCGTCGGCGCTGGGGATCAGGGCCGCCTACAGCTCCTCCGTCAAGCGAGGCTTCTCACGAGGAATTGGCGACGCTAATGAATCAGTGAAAATCCAGCGCGAGGTGATCAAGCTCGATCCAAACTACGTAGACGCTTATTTGAGCATCGGCCTCTACGAGTACGTAATCGACAGCCTCCCGTTTGGCTGGCGGCTGCTTGCCCGGTTCGCCGGTCTGAAAGGATCAAAGGCGAAGGGCATCGAGCATCTCGAACTCGTTGTCAGTCGCGGTAGGTACGCGGCCGACGACTCGAGGGTCGTGCTGCTGGGGATTTACAGTAAGGAAAACAACAGCACGCGCTCTCTCGAGCTCATTAGCGAGCTGGCGGCTCATTATCCGCGCAACTACATCTTTGGACTCGAGCGCGCGTCTATGTTGTACCGGATCGGCCGGCCGGACGAGGGCGGGCGCGCGTTCGCCGAATTGCTAAAAGACGATCGCGTTACGGCTCAAGTCGCCGATCTAGTGAACTATCAATGGGGCGAAGCGCTCGCAAATAAGAAGGACTACGAAGGTGCGATCGTTCGATTCAAAGAAGTGCAGCGCTGGCCGAAATCAAACGCGGGCCTCGTGTCTTTGGCGCATCTTCGGGCGGGCGAAGCACTGGACGCAATCGGTAAACGCGAAGAAGCGATGGCCGAGTATCAAATGGTACTTAAGCGCGAGAATGTTTTCGATTCCCACAAGCTGGCCGCTCAATATGTGAAGACGCCTTACATGCCGTCGAAGAGTTGATGGTCCGGGCTATGAATTAGCCGCGCTCATCATCGGTGTAAATCCGTCAAATCCCATGTAGGGGCGGCCCTCCGTGGCCGCCCCTCTCTGGCTGGTGACACATCGCATATACCAATCGGGGGCGGCCACGGAGGGCCGCCCCTACATGGGATTTGACGGATTTACACGGGTTTTCACGGTTTTAACGATGAAAGGCGAGGTTATTGAGTGTAATCCAAACAGCGTTCCGCAGGCTGTGAGGTTTGCTCCGCAGCTCGTAAAAGAGACTCCGCGGCTTGTAAAGGAGGCTGCGCGGCTTGTAATGGTGGCTGCGCGACTTGTAAAGGTGACTGCGCGGCTTGTAAGGGAGGCTGCGCGAGCTGTAATGGAGGAGAAGCTGGCTGCGCAGGTTCCAGCTTCCTAACCGCGGTTCGGGGTTTTATAATCTCATCATTAGGAGTTGAGATGATGAAAAAAGCACTGACTTTCGCTCTCCTGCTCGTTTCGCTCTTCTTTACGGGGTTCCTGCAAAAGACGCCAAAGCCGCCCAAGGAAGACAAGCCCACGACGCCTCCGAGTGTGAAGCTCGAACCGGGCACCGTTGACTTCGGCGATCAGGTAGCCAGACGCCGCAGCAAGCCTCAAAGAATCGTCATCACAAACACCGGAGGCAAGAAGCTGTATATCAACAGTGTGGTCATCGACGGCGATGACAAGCAAGACTTCACGCTGGCTGGCGACACGTGCACTGGCGCTACGATTGCGTCTGGCAAGAGCTGTGTTATCGACGTAACTTTCACTCCGTACAAAGTCGAAAAGCGAAAGGCTACGATCGTCTTGACGGACAATGCGCCTGATAGCCAGCAGAACGTTATCCTGACTGGCAACGGAATAAACTCGGTAAGCGTGCCGCCCGGCGGTGGGCAGCGATAGGAGTGAACGCCCAGCAGGGTGGCCGGAAAGGAATGCGACATCTCTATTAGCCGATTCCGGTAATTCCACCAACGCAGTTGGTGGTTCGTTCATACTCAGCTACAAAACGCGACAAGCCGCGCTCGCTCCCGAATCCCGCCAACGCAGAGACTGTGTGAAAAGTTCGTAGTCCGGCCTTCAGGCGGAAGTTCGTAATCCGGTGTAAATACAGATACAAACTGCCGCCTGAAGGCCGGACTACGAACATCGCATTTTCACACAGTCTCTGCTTTGGTGGGATTCCCCGGCAATGGTTCCGTCATCAGTTTTTCAGCGGCTCACTAGAGGAGCTTTGGATCGCTGCAGGAAAGATCGGATAATTGACGCGCCGCCCGCCGTGCACGAATGCGTTCGCGTAACTGATTAGTGGCTTGCTGCTGCGTGGGATCTGATTCGATCTGTCGCTGGAGATCGTCGGCCTCAGCCTCCTGCGTTTGTAGATACGCTTCGACAGACTCGCGGTTTGCGAGGTAGTAAGCAATGACGGCATAGATGTCGCCGAGTTCCAATGAGGGAAAGCTTTCGGCAATGCGTTCCGCGGTCGCACCTTGTTTGTAATGGTGAACGACAGAATCGAGACTCACGCGTGAGCTACCAACTCGAATAGTCCCGAACTCGGTGGTAGTAAGCGGTACCGTCATCATTGTTTCTACCTTGGACATCGCAGATTCATTATAGGCTACAAATCAATCGACGTGGAACAAGATTCTCGCTTCCGAGATTTGCAAGGGCACTTTACACCCTAACGAGCGCATACCTATAATCCTCCTTCAAATCATGGCGTCCGATCACGAAACTGTCCTCATCCTCGACTTCGGCGGACAATACACTCAGCTCATCGCTCGGCGCGTGCGTGAGCTTGGCGTCTATTCTGAAATAGTCCCGTTCAACACCACCGTCGAAGCAATACGTAACAAGAATCCCAAAGCGATAATTCTCTCGGGAGGCCCGTCGTCGGTCTATGAAGAGGGCGCGCCGCATCCTGACCCGGCGGTCATTCAAATGGGCGTTCCGGTGCTTGGGATTTGTTACGGCGTGCAGTTGATGGCCTACTTTCTCGGAGGCGAGGTCAAGCCTTCAAACCGTCGCGAATACGGACAGGCCGAGATCAAGGTCGAGAGCGAGAGTCAGTTGCTCGCCGGGCTGTCGTCGCCGCTGAAGGTGTGGATGAGTCACGGCGACTATGTCAGCCGTCCGCCCGAAGGATTCAAAATCACCGCCTCGACTGAAGCCGCAATCGGCGCCGTCGAAGATCGAATTCGCCGGCTCTACGGCGTGCAGTTTCATCCTGAAGTTGCTCACACTCCGCAAGGCAAAGAAGTGCTCGGTAACTTCCTGGTCAATGTTTGTCACCTGAGATGCGATTGGACGATGGCGTCTTTCATCGAGACGACCGTCGAAGAAATCAGGCAGCGAGTCGGTGAGGGCAACGCGGTCTGCGGATTGTCGGGCGGCGTCGATTCGTCGGTTGCCGCTGCGCTAGTAGCGCGAGCCATCGGAGATCGCCAGACGTGCATATTCGTGGACAACGGGCTTCTCCGTAAGAACGAATACGAAGAAGTTCTCGAAGCTTACCTCGAGATGGACCTCAACGTTATCGGCGTTGCCGCGGGTGAGCGCTTCCTCACCAGGCTTGCGGGCGCAGTCGATCCGGAGCGGAAACGCAAGATCATCGGAAATGAGTTCATCGAAGTCTTTCAGGAAGAGGCGCGCAAGCTCGGGCACGAGGACTTTCTGGTCCAGGGCACTCTCTATCCCGACGTCATCGAATCGGTGTCCGTGAAAGGACCTTCGGCGGTAATCAAATCTCACCACAACGTCGGCGGCCTGCCCGAGAAGATGAATCTGAAACTGATCGAGCCTTTGCGTGAGTTGTTCAAAGATGAAGTCCGAAGGGTCGGCCGCGAGCTGGGCTTGCCTGAAGAGATCATCGGACGCCAGCCGTTTCCCGGCCCGGGGCTCGCGGTACGAATTTTGGGAGAGGTGACGGCGGATCGTGTGGCGCTGCTCCAGGGGGCCGACGCGATTGTCACCGAAGAAATTCGACGAGCGGACCTCTACGACAAGGTCTGGCAATCGTTCGCGGTGTTGCTGCCGATATCCACGGTCGGAGTAATGGGAGACATGCGAACCTACGACAACGCGATTGCGCTGCGAGTGGTGGAGTCGCTGGATGGGATGACTGCCGATTGGGCTCGTGTGCCTTACGAGGTTTTGCAACGAATATCTTCGCGAATAGTTAGTGAGGTGCGTGGCATCAACAGGGTCGTCTACGACATCAGCTCTAAGCCGCCTTCAACGATTGAGTGGGAGTAAAGGATTAACCCTGCGTCCTCTGCGGTTTTCTTTTCTGTGTTGGGAATCAACCGCAGAGGACGCCGAGGACGAAGAGGTTTCAATCGGAGGCTAATTCTCACCAAGCTTGCGGACCAAACAAACAGCTTTCAGAGGGTGACGATCCAACACTGTGAAGCGAGCGGCGAAGTCTGGCGGTTCAACGCCATCACGAAGATCTACGACCGCCATTTCGCCGCCCTGAATCCGCTCGGAAGAACCGAAGACCCGATAGCGAGATGAGCGAGTCGCCATCATCTTTATGTCGATGTCTCGCGACGCTTCGGCCTCTTTTAGCGTAAACACTTTCACCAGTCTCTGACCTCTGACCTCTGACCTCTGACCTCTGACCTCTGACTTCTGGCCTCTGACTTCTGACCTCTGACTTCTGACCTCTGACTTCTGACCTCTGACCTCTGACCTCTGGCCTTACTATCCCAGCATCTCAATCAGTCGCGCAACGTCTCTCAAGTCATTGGTCACGAAATCGGCAGTTGTCGTCTCTGTTGCTTCCATCGGAGTAACGCCCGTGAATCGGATCGCGTGAAAACCGGCTCGCTTTGCGCCTACAATGTCCGTGTATTCGAGATCGCCGATATGGACAATCTCTTCGGGCTTCGCCAAAAGCGCCCGAGCTGTGCATTCAAAGACTTCAATGTGAGGTTTTGCGCGGCCCGCCTCATCCGAAAAGACCAGCGAATCGAAAAAATCGAGGAGACCGTGATCCGCGAGCACTCGTTTGAGCATGCGCCCGGGAGAGAAACCCACGTCTGAAATGATGCCGAGCCGATAGCGGCGCGACAGATTCTCGAGGGCTTCGCGCGCGCCGTCAATCAGGACCGGTGGATGTTCGAGTATCCCCTCTTCCACGCTTGCAACCAGACTGACGAGCGCGGTATCGGGCAGCGATATATCGAGGTGGGCCAGGATCCGGGTGACACGTTCGGAGGCGGCCAGCGTGCGGTGTTCCTCGCGCCAGATGCTGTTGTGGGTCTCAGCCTCCAGGTGACAAGCGTGTTCCAATTCCGCGTGAGCTACATTACGACAGCTCAGCATCGCTTGCGAGAGCAGTGTCCGCCGCCGCTCCTTGTACAAGAGAAAGGCCCCGGGTTGTTCCGTGAACAAAGTATGCCAGAAGTCAAAAGAGACTGCTTTTATTCCCATTCGTTTGCTCGACAATCACAAATGTTATTCTAAAGGAGAGACTGAACGCAAAGACGCGAGGACGCAGAGCCGCCAAGCGTTTTGATCCTTTTCCATATCGCGTCTTTGCGTCCTTGCGGCTTTGCGTTAGAGGGTAGCATGACTCGCGATCCGGAAAATGAATTCAGAGTCGAGCTCGCCATTGCGATAAACGCTCTCGAGCTTGATCCTTTGACCGACAAGCAGATTGGTCAACTGGTCAGGCACTATGCGTTGCTGCGGCGATGGAATAAGCGCGTCAATCTAACTCGAATCATCGAACCCGGCGAAGCAGCGAAGCTACACTATGCTGAGTCGCTCTTCGGCGCGAAGTTCATCGCAGGCGCGCGAACCGCTTTAGACATAGGCACCGGAGCGGGGTTTCCGGCAATTCCACTCGCAGTCGCGAGGCCCGAAGTCCAGGTGACCGCTCTCGAAGCGAATCAAAAGAAATCGCTCTTTTTGAAAGAAGCGAAGGATGAGCTGGAACTTGATAACGTCGAGATCGCGACTGAGCGGCTCGAAGCATTTGATTGGGAGGGCTATGACCTCCTCACAAGCCGAGCTCTCGATCGGGCGGAAGAGATCCTGCCTACAATCATCGAGAAAATGAGATCAGATCAACGGTTGATGCTCTACTGCGCGCGCGATCTTGTTGCGAAGCTGGGGCGTCGATCCGGTTGGAAGATCGAGACTCATTCGATCCCGGACAGCGATGCGCGATTGATTGCGATTTTCAGTTCTATTCTTTACTTCGACGCAGCGACATCGACCACCGCCCAGTAGATGAACTCGACAAACTTGCCGAGCCCCTCGATCGAGATCCTCTCGTCATTGCCGTGAACGCTCGCTCGCTCGCGATCGCCCGCGACGCTCCCGAGCCCGTAGGCTTGCACTCCTTTTGCCCTGAGCTGCGCCGAATCAGTCGCGCCGGTCAGCATCATCGGAAGCGTTACCACGCCCGGAAACAGCTTTGCCTGTGAGCCTTCGAGAGCTCGGAACATATCCGTTTCCAGCTTTGAAGGCGGATTCGCGGGCCGGCCGGGATTCACCGGCGGGATTACTTCAACCGCGGGATCATTGATCAGTTTTCGTAGACTGGCCGCCAGCGCGCTGATGTCTTCGTCGGGCACTGCTCGCACGTCCAGCGTAGCTTCGGCGTCTCCGGGGATGACGTTGCTTCGGAATCCACCCTTGATGATCGTCGGCACTATCGAGGTTCGCAGCATGGAATTGTAAGTCACATATTGCGCGCGAAGTTTTTCCTGGATCATCTCGCTGTTTGCCGGATCTTCCAGGTGCGTGTACAGAAAGGCATCGTCGGCGGGGCTGATCTTCGCGAGTCTCGAAAAGAACGCGCGCGTCGTTTCATTCAAGCGCATCGGCGCCTGCCAGTTGCCGACTTTCGCGACCGCGGCGGCGAGATGTGTGATTGCGTTGTCGGGTCTCGGGACCGATCCGTGCCCGCTTGTTCCTCGCGCGACAAGCCTGAACCCGCGCGGCACTTTTTCGGTAGTCGCCACCCCGACGTATTTGACCCTGCCCTCTACCGAGTAGATCATCCCGCCTTCGTTGAGCGCATACTCGCACTCGATTTTGTCCCAGTGCTGGTCGACCATAAAATCGATGCCCACTCCTGAAGTGCCCTCCTCACCAGCTTCGGCGAGAAAAATTACATCGCGATCCAGCGGCGTTTTCAGACGATGGAGCAGCAGAAAGACTTCGAGGCACGCGCTTGCCATCCCCTTGTCGTCCGACGATCCGCGTCCGTAGATGTACCCGTCCTTGACCAGTCCCGCGAACGGCTCGACGGTCCACTTCTCACGCTCGACGCCAACGACATCGATGTGCCCCATCAGCAGGATGGGCCTCTTCCGGCCGTTGCCTTTCAGGCGAGCGACGATGTTTCCGCGTCCCGGTTCTTTCTCGAATATTTCCGAAGCGATGCCTTCGCGATCGAGAAAGCCTTTAAGGTACTCGGCGCCTTTGGTCTCGTTGCCGGGCGGGTTGCTGGTGTCGACGCGAACGAAGCCGGTCAGAATCCTGACTACTTCATCGCGCGCGGCAGCGAAGTCGGGTGTCGGAAGAGCCTGAAAGGATCGGGCAAAAGAACCAGGAGCGAGCAGCGCTGCTGTTGTTGCAATGGCGATCATCATCGGGTGGAGTCGGTTCATTGTTCTCTTTCGTGTGTGGAGTGACGTAGAGCCCGTGCGCGGCGGCTCTTCAAATGGAGGCGTAGCTTATCAACGCTCTCTTTGTGGTCGCAAGTTCACGCCGGCAAGCGCGGTTCGGTCAAATGAGCAGAACGCGGCGAAGGAGTAGCGTCAAACTGAGCGGGCTGCAGGGTGGTTGATTCGACGAACGCGGGAAAACGAAACGAAAGCAAGTGATTCTGGTATTGCGCAAGACTGGCACGCGCAGTGCAATCAGAACTACCGGAAGCTTGAGACGCCTGATGGTGTTCTCTTGGGGCCATCGCACGCAGCGCCGGATTTACTGGCACAAGCGAGGTCGAGAGGTTCTTAAGCCGCAGTAATGCAGGAGAAGAATCGTTTCGGTCTCACTTTAGAAACCGAGTCAGAACCCTCTCTACGGCTTCTGGCGTTGCCGTGCGGTGGCCCGCTTTCTCATTTCCGATTTCCGATTTCCGATTTCCGCTTTCTCATTTCCAATTTCCAATTTCCAATTTCCAATTTCCAATTTCCAATTTCCGATTTCCGATTTCCGATTTCCGATTTCCAATTTCCAATTTCCAATTTCCAATTTCCAATTTCCAATTTCCGATTCCTGATTCGCACACTCACATCACTTGATCAGTTCTACGCCGTCCATGTGAGGACGCAACGCTTCTGGAATCACAATCGAACCGTCGGCTTGCTGGTAATTCTCAAGTAACGCAAGCCACAGACGTCCAATTGCCATTCCCGAACCATTCAAGGTGTGCGCGAATTCCGGCTTCGACTTCTGGTCGCGTCGAAATCTGATGCTTGCGCGACGAGCTTGAAAAGCCTCGCAATTCGAACACGACGAAATCTCGCGATAGGTATTCTGGCTTGGGAGCCACACCTCGATGTCATAAGTCTTCGCCGACGAGAATCCAAGGTCTCCAGTTGCGAGAGCGACGCGGCGATAAGCCAGGCCGAGTTCCTCAAGCACCGCTTCGGCGTCCCGGGTAAGCGACTCGAGCTCATCGTAAGATTCCTCGGGCCTCGTGATCTTTACGAGCTCAACCTTGTCGAACTGATGCTGGCGGATCAGCCCGCGAGTATCCTTGCCGTAGCTGCCCGCTTCGGAACGGAAGCAAGGCGTATAAGCCGTCATCTTGATCGGCAGGCTCGCGCCGTCGAGGATCTCTCCGGCGTAGATATTCGTGAGCGGGACTTCCGCAGTCGGTATCAAGTAAAAGTTTCGCTCGTCTGTCAGCTTGAACAAGTCGGCTTCGAATTTCGGAAGCTGCCCTGTGCCGTACAAGGTGTTTGCGTTGACTATGAACGGCGGCAAAACTTCCTGGTAACCGTGACGTTTCGTCTGAAGATCGAGGCAGAAATTAATCAGCGCTCGTTCGAGGCGGGCGCCCATGCCGGTGAGAATCGCAAACCGGGCGCCGGAAATCTTCGTGGCGCGTTCGAGGTCAAGTATGCCCAGGGCAACGCCGAGATCGACATGATCTCGCGGCTCGAAATCGAAGCCTGGTGGAGCGCCCCATCGATTGGTCTCCTGATTGGCAGACTCATCTTTACCTACAGGAGCGCTCTCATGAGGAAGATTCGGAACCGTGACCATCGAGCCGCTGAGATCGGCTTCGACCGTGTTCAACTGGCCTTCGACGCCGGCAATGCGTTCGCCGAGTTCTCTCACCGCGAGGCGGCGCGACTCTGCTTGATCCTTCTGACCGGCCTTCATGAGCGTGCCGATTTCCTGGCTCTCGCGATTGCGCGTGGCGTTCAAATCGTCGCGCTCGCGAATCAGGGCGCGGCGCCGCTCATCCAATTCGTTGAAGCGGTCGAGTGCGTCAAGAGGAAAGCCTCGTTGTTCGAGCTTGCTCCTGACGAGTTCGAGATTAGCGCGGACAAAATTAATATCGAGCATACTTATCGTTGCCTTTCGTGCTTGAGTGACAAGACGTGAGCGTAAGCTGCGCTGAGAATAGGTGTCAACTTCAAGAGAGAGGGGAGTGTTCGGATTCTGCGTTGCTTAACAACCTCCGCGTGCTTTGTGGTCCTTTGCGTCTTTGCGCTGAGTATTGCGTATTGAGGGAGCAAGACCCAATACGCAGCGCAAAGACGCAAAGGACCGCAAAGCACGCGGAGGACTGCTTTACGGCTAGACTACTAAGTACGGCCTCGCCAGGGAAGAGACCAAGCGAGTTTTCGATGGATCAGGTTGCACGCGCTCTGATGCCTCGCTTAGCATAAGTCACCATGCAACCGGAGCCGGAAGATGTTCCTGAAACCTCGTTCGCGATGCGCGAAAGCGAGGTCGATACAGCCGACGGGACGGTACGCATTGCGGCGCTTGTCTGCGAGCCTCTCGAAGAAGCCGGATTCATCAACGCCTTTAGCACGAGGCTTGGCGGCGTGAGCGCCTTTCCATCGAATGCACTTAGCCTCGCTTACTTTAAGGGAGATCAACAGGAGAACGTCGCTGAGAATCGGCGTCGCTTTCTCAAGGCAATCGGATCAGAAGCCGGCCGGGTAGTGACCGCGCGGCAAACGCATTCAACTGAGCGATGCTTGATAGAATCGTCCGCGCAGGCCAGCGGTCCTCAGCCCGTTTGCGATGCAATGATGACGCGGCTTCCCGATGTTCTTCTGGCGATTCAGACTGCCGATTGTTTGCCCGTATTGATCGCGGATACTAAATCCGGAAACATCGCCGCAATTCATGCGGGATGGCGAGGAACGGCCGGGCGCATAACCGAGCGGACGATTGCGGATATGATGATGCTTCACGGCGTCAATCCGCGAGATTGCATCGCAGCGCTTGGGCCCTCGGCGTGTGTTGAATGCTACGAAGTCGGCCAAGACGTGATCGATCGATACAAGAGTGAGTTCGGTTACTGGCGAAATCTGCTGGTGAATTTCAAAGAGAATGGCAAGGCGCATCTCGATGTCCGCGCGGCGAATGTTCAACAACTGCGTTTCTGCGGCTTCGACGAAGACCAGATACATGTGGCCGACTATTGCACGATGCATCAGAACGAGCTCTTCTTTTCCTATCGCAGGGAAGGGAAGAGCCGGCCTTCGGGTGTCGGACGTTCGTTGTCGGTGATTGGGCACCTTCGGGACGGGACAGAGGTGTAGGAATTGGGAAGTGGGAAGTGGGAATTGGGAATTGGGAATTGGGA
>DATNBZ010000217.1:0-5357 GCA_035607285.1 Blastocatellia bacterium
TTCTCGATATCCGGCGAGGGTGACGCGACTATTGCAGGTCGGGTTTCGTGTGGAGGCTGGATAGCATTCAAGACATGGCACGGTTCGTACGTAACCGCAAACGATGACAGGGCCACGATGAGGCAGAATCCCACGAGACAAACCTGGGAGCAGTTCACCCTTGAAATGGCCTGCTCTCGCGAGCTCAAGGAGAACATATCCGACATCTCCGTAGAAGAAGCAATGACCACACTCGAAGCCTTAAACCCTATCAGGTACGATTACAAAGGCCAGAAAGCGTTTCGGCAGAACCTGGGATTCATCGCCGAGGAGATGCCCGACAACCTGGCCAGTGAAGATAGAAAAAGTGTTTCCCCGTTTGAGGTCATTCCCGTATTGACACGAGTGGCGAAGGAACAACAAAAGACTATCGCTCGATTGCAGGAGACCATCCGCGCGCTCCAGGAAGAGGTGCGAAGGAACCTCGTCTCAACGGTCCCCACGACCGGACCGATTCTTAGTACAAATGCTCTTGGAGAATAGAAAGGAAGCCCGTGATTTGGTAGTGGTGTATTAGCGTGTTGGCTGCCAAGGAAGTCCTCAGCGTCCTCGGCGTCCTCTGCGGTTTTCTTAATCAATGCTGGGATTTTACCGCAGAGGACGCCGAGGACGCTGAGGGGCAGAGCGATTATGAGCGACCAACACAGTAAAGACCCCACTGCCCGCGATTTTCCCGAAAGGAATTAACTCATGCAAGAACAACTGAAAAAGCGACTCGAGGAACTAAAGAAAGAATACGAGACCGGGCAGGCGCGCTTACGCGAGCTTGAAGCCGAAACCAGTCACGTGGGCGAAACGATGCTGCGCATAAGCGGCGCGATCCAGGTGATACAGGAAATGCTCAACGACTCCAACGATCAGGAGAAAAGCGAAAGCGCTGCGTCGGGCGGCGAGCCTTCGGCGTGAAGGTGTCTAAAGTCAAACTGGTGTGTTCCTTTCACGCCTTTCCATGGGGGACCGATGAAGGCGGGTTGTTGCCACACCCGGCTCGCCGTTTCAATGAAAGGAGTAGTCATGGCTAAAAAGACGGCCACTTATGATTGCGACAGAGATTCCGCCTCCGCACGCAAGCGGCAGCGCGGCACTCGCGCCTTGAGCCATCAATCACCGCGAGTCAATGCCGCCGATGCACTGTCGAAGGCGGCGAACGCTCCGACAGACATGCTTGCGGCCGCCGATATCCTTGCGCTTCAGCGCACGGCAGGGAATCGCGCTGTCCAGCATATTCTTGCTCAAGGATTGCAGCATCATCAGCAGAGCCATTTGAGCATTCAGGCAAAGCTCGCCGTGGGCGCATCGGACGACCCGTACGAGCGCGAAGCGGACCGCGTCGCCGCGACTGTAATGCAAACATCAGCGGCATCTGCTCCTCACATTCAGCGCCAGCCAGAGGAAGATGAGGAGATGGTTCAAAGGAAGCCGCTTGCCTCAGCCATCACGCCGATGACCCGGCATCAGGAATCCCGGGAGGAAAATGAGGAAGGAACTCATGTCCGTCGCGTCGATGGCCGCAGGACAAGCGTCGAGCCGGCAGTTGAGCTTTCCATCGAGAGCGCGCGCGGAGGCGGGCAACCGCTTCCTCATGACCTGCGCAATCGCATGGAGCAATCATTCGGCGCAGACTTCAGCGCCGTCAGAGTAAAAGCAGATGCTAATGCCGACAATCTCAACCGGGCGCTGCGTTCCCGCGCCTTCACGACCGGACAGGATTTGTTTTTCAAGCGTGGCGAATATGATCCGGCCAGCCATGCAGGGCAGGAAGTGATCGCTCATGAATTAGCTCACGTGGTACAGCAAACTGGTAATGTTGTGCGGCGGCACGAATCTGCAAGGCCGCATACGACGGCAACACAGACGCGAAGACCGAATTCTCCGGCGCTCGTTAAGCTCCGAACAACGGCTGTTGGCCACGTTGTGCAGTTACTAAGCCTAAAGGAGAAGAACGAGTTGAAGCGCATGATTAATGGAAATGAGATAAAAGGTCTAAGGTACGATTCCAGGGATGCCGAATCGAACTTACTTAATTACAAAATCCTTCGGGATGTAATGAGCGATAAAGGTTGGTCTCATGACAAATCTGCGATATTGGTAGCTGCCAAAACTATTGCCGACGAAATGGGCATTCCCCTTAACGTCCAGGAGCCCGAAGAAAAGAAGGCCGAGGCCGAAGAAAAGTTTGAAATCAGTCCAATGAAGAGAGGGGAGTTCGCAAAGAAGTTAATAAGCCTTGGCTGTATATCCAGCGGGAAGGACAAGCAAAACCACGACATCTATTTAAACCCGGCCACGAGTAGGACTACGAGCCTGGGAATAGGCGGCCACGGAGACAACGTCACTCAGGATGAAGGTATCCTGAAGAAGTATCTAAAGCAGTTGGAGGTTACACCTGAAGCGTGGAATAAGGTTTAACCATCAAGTCCGAGCGCTCGTTTGTTGAGGCCGGCATTGGACAGACTTCCCATGCGCCTCTCGGTAAGGCACTCATTCACCAGGTGATGCGAAGAATGCGCAAGCTTCAAACATCAAGAGATACAAGCGTCTGCCTGGAGCAAAACCGGCGCCTTTCGCAATCTCTAATCTGGAGACTTCAACGACGCTTCTTCGACCAACGAGGAATCGATGCGTGGAAGCAGGCTACCGTTCCTCAATACATCACCAGCAATCCGTTCATTGCCGGCGCCTATTCAAGACTGGTGTTTGGCTTTCTTCGAGATTGTTACGCGGTGACGGGCGGAAACGATTCGATACCGCTCGACCTCAACGAGCCTGTCTACATCGTTGAGCTCGGCTCCGGCTCGGGACGCCTTGCCTACCATTTTCTAAAAAAATTCATGAGTGTCTCTTCTCGTTCAACCATCAAAGATATTCCTTTCAAATACGTCATGACCGATGCGATCGAACGAAATCTCGGTTATTGGCGGGCCCATCCATCATTAAAACCATTCGTAGAGCAAGGCGCCCTCGACTTCGCTCTCTTCGACGCAGAACAAAGCGAGGACATAAGGCTTTGCCACTCAGGCGATATTCTCTCTGCCGGAAAAATCAAGAACCCGCTTGTCGTCGTCGCCAACTATTTGTTCGACAGCATTCCCCAGGATGTTTTCTATCTCCAGGACGGTCAGCTTTACGAAAGTCTAATCACGGTTTCATCTCCGCGGGAAGAGCCCGACCTCGAGGACCCGGAAATCCTCAGTCGCATCGAAATCTCTTATGACAATCATCCGACTTCAGGCGAATACTATGACGACCCGGACTTGAATCGAATACTGGAATATTATCAGCAGCGACTCGCGGACACTTATGTTCTGTTCCCCTTCGCTGCTCTTCGGTGCACGCGGCGGTTACGCAATATGTCCGGGGGGCGGATGCTGTTGATCTCGGCAGACAAGGGCTACATCAAGGAGGATTCGCTCGCTGGCAGAGATGAGCCTGCGATCAACGTTCACGGCAGCTTCTCAATGATGGTGAACTATCACGCCATCGCGCAGTACTTTCAAAATAGCGGGGGGCAGGCCTTGCATACTTCACACCGCCACTCGCACATAAATATTTGCGCATTCCTTTTAGGCCGTCAGCCGGACACCTTCACCGAAACGCGACAGGCTTACTCGGAAGCTATTGAGCAGGGCGGGCCGGATGATTTCTACACGTTGAAGAAAGGAATCGACAAGCATTACGAAGATCTGTCGCTTGAGCAACTGATAGCTTTGCTGAGACTCAGCGGTTGGGACCCGAAAATCTTTCTGGACTCCTTTCCGGCAATGCTCGACCGGGTTGAATCTGCATCCGAATTAGTGCGGCAGGAATTGTATAGAGGTATCCGGCGTGTTTGGGATAACTACTACCACATCGGAGAAGAGCGCGACATAGCTTTCTGTATGGCAATGCTTCTGTACGGAATGGACCACTATCTTGACGCCCTGACGTATTTCGACCATTCGTTACGGCTCTACGGGCCTGACCCGAGCACGCTGTACAATATGGCTATGTGTCACTACGCCTTGCGACAGCTTGACCGGGCAAACGAGTGCGTCGATCAAACTCTGGAGCTTGACCCTGCATTCGACGCAGCGAAAATCATGCTGATCAAGATTCAGTCGGAAGCGGCAGGCCAAAACAGCCTGGATTCATCGACGATCAGCCCGTAGCTTTCTAATCGCCAATGACTGGTCCCTGAAGTGCACACTGGCCGACAACAGGCATCACCTAAAGAGCAACGACGTGCCGAAGAGAACTGCGATTCACGCGAGCGATAAGAGTTCAGCACCGGTTCGGAAATCTCAACACCGCGCGCTCGCGTCGCATCATCAATCAGCGCAGGTGAATCCAACCAGCGCACTTGCTCGCGTGCAAGGCTCGAGCGATGCGGAGCTATCGGCAAGCGACATCCTGGCGCTTCAGCGCACGGCGGGCAATCGCGCAGTCGGGCATCTCCTCGCCCGGCACGTTCTTGCTCGGCAAGTACCCGCTCACAAGCCAACCGCCGCTGCACCGATGATCGTTCAGGCCTCGCTTGCGGTGGGCTCCGCAAACGATTCTTACGAGAGAGAAGCCGACCGAGTCGCCGCAACTGTAATGCAAACCTCGGAGTCTTCGCCTGCTCGCATTCAGCGAATGCCTTCACAACATGAAGATGACGCGGCGAGACAAGCGAAGCCTCTTGCGTCCTCGATCACGCCGCTGATCCAACGTCAGGAAATTAAGGACGAAGAGGAGGAGAAGAATTCGGAAGACGTTCTCATCCAACGCGAGGGTGGCGGTCTTGCGAGCATCGAGCCAACCATCGAGCCAACCAGAGAGCCAACCATAGAGCGCGGCATCACCCAGGCGCGCGGCAGCGGACAGGCGCTTCCCGTCGACCTGCGCGGCCGAATGGAGCAAGCGTTCGGCGCTGACTTCAGCAACGTTCGAGTGCACGTCGACGCCAAGTCAGACAGCCTCAACCGCTCTCTTCAATCACGGGCTTTTACGACAGGCCGCGACCTGTTCTTCAAAGCGGGCGAATACAAGCCGGCAAGCAAGGAAGGCCAGAGGTTGATCGCTCACGAGCTGACTCACGTTGTCCAGCAAACAGGAGGAGCGACGCGCCGCAACGGCTTGTCCATCCAGCGAGCGCCGAGCGATGTCATTCAACGAAGTATCGACGACGCGGTGATGGAAGATCGCAAAAGCTGGAAGATGATGTCTCCACAGTTGAAGTTCGCGATGATGGCCGGCGCGCCCGTTCTTCATACTTTTGCGCAGGCGTGGGACACCGGCAAAGCAGTCGCGACTCCGGTCTACAAGTTCCTGGCTGGAGACAAGCCAGGAATATTGAG
>DATNBZ010000220.1:0-11581 GCA_035607285.1 Blastocatellia bacterium
CAATACCAGTCAATCCCGTCTACGCGCGCGCGTGACAGCCGCTGTCTGGCCTGCTCCAGCGCACCCTTCAACTCACCGCGCCACTGCGGGCAGGCAAAACGTAGCCGGCGCACAAAATCAGAAAGACTCGCCGCGGGCAGCGGCCCGTAGATGTTCACTACTACGTCGACTAACTGGTCGATGCGCACACGGCGCTCGGCTGGATCATTCGGCGCGGCGCCGTGCTCGTATGCGGCGTAGATTCGAATGCCCTGCTCTCGTCGCGCCACACGGAGCATGCCGCGATAGTGCATCGCTTCAAGCAACTGAGTCGTAGCGTTCGATGAGCCGCCCCAGTAATTTCTCACTTTGCCGTGCGAGAAATGATCATCTACTTCGCGAGGGTGCGCTTCACCGCGTTCACGCACGAACTCCAGCAGGAGTTGCGCCTGCTTCGCGCGGGCAGCCGGCCAGGGGTGACCCACATTGTCGGCCGGGACGCGGCTCTCCGAACGCGGATGCATCAGTCTCTGCACGGAAGTGGTCACGAAACCATAGGTGACGAAGTAGTCCTCCTCCACGCCGAGTTGGGAGTATCTGCGTTCCAAATCACCGGCACGGTAGTCTCTGACGCGATGCCGCAAGATCAGATCCTGCGCGCGAGCCGGCGCGCGAATTGGATCGGCCTGCACAAAACCCATTCTTTCGAGCGCGAGTCTTAGCGTGGTCGGTTTGAAAAGGCTGTGGGTGACTGCGAAGCTGCGCAGATCGTCGAGGGTGATCGCGTGGCTTGCTCCCATTGGTGTCAGTCCTTGATATTGCTGTTGAAGCCGAATGAGACCCGCGCGCCGCGTCAGGCATCCGCATTTTCATGATCTGGATCGTCATCGTCATCTTCGAGGCCGTTGCCGATTCGAAAGATGTGCCCGTCCGGATGTCGCACGTGCATTTCTCGCAAGCCCCACGGCGTGTCGGTCGGAGGCCACGTGACCTCGAGTCCCTGAGCCAGGCAGTGCTGGTAAACGGCGTCCACATCTTCGATCAGGATACACAGCCATACGCCTTTGTCTGATGATTGGTCGCCTTCGGGCCCGAAGGTCTTTGTGTCGCCCCTGCCGCGACCTCCCTGCCCGTTCTCGCAGAGGAAGATCTCGCATTCGCCGGAGCAGACTGCGCCAAAGCCCGGCGGATCGCCCCAGTCCCAGCCCTTCTTCCACCCGAGCTTCTCGAACCATTCAAAACTCTCTCGCATATTGGAGACGTTCAAGATAGGAGTTACTCTTTTGGCTAGCATGGCCGGTATGGTAAGTCGATGAAGTTGAGATACGCAAGACGACGTATGGAGAGGGCGAAAGCTTCTTTGCGAGCTTTGCGATCCTTTGGCGAGCTTTGCGATCCTTTGGCGAGCATTGCGGTCCTTTGCGTCTTTGCGCTGCGAATTCAAATTCTCAACGCAAAGACGCAAAGGACCGCAAAGCTCGCAAAGAAGCCTCCACATAGCAAGCAAGTGCTATGATCACACTCCGAAGATATGCTAACGATGCTAAGGAGGTTGAACATGCTCGATTCAGGCAAAATAGTCGGATTTGTCATCACCACGGATTACGATAGGGCGCGCGAATTCTATGAACAGAAGCTCGGGCTTCAATTTGTCAGCGTCGATCAGTTTGCGCTGGTTATGAAGTCGGGCGGAAACATGATTCGAATCTCAAAGGCCGCGAACTTAACTCCGCTTCAAGGCACAGTTCTTGGCTGGGAGGTAAAGGGCCTTGAAGCCATCGTCGCGTGGTTAAAGAAGCGAGGGGTCGTGTTTGAGAAATACCCGTTCGTCGAGGACCCGGAGGGAATCTGGACCGCGCCTTCGGGTGACAAGGTGGCCTGGTTCAAGGACCCCGATGGCAATGTCCTCTCAGTTAGCGAACACAGAGAGGATTAGAGCAGTAGAAAGCTGCGCTCAGAGTCAGAAACCTTGCGAGCTTTGCGGTCCTTTGGCGAGCTTTGCGGCCCTTTGCGTCTTTGCGCTGCGAATTCAAATTCTCAACGCAAAGACGCAAAGGACCGCAAAGCTCGCAAAGAAGCCTCCGCCTTCTGCCGTCTGTCTTCTGCCCTCCATGCTATTTCCCTGAAACCTTTTTCCCTCATTCGACACTAACCGTCGTGCCCTGAGTCTGTCTCCGTGTCCTGCGACGCACCTCAGACGCCGCAGTGATCCACGCGATTGACTCAACTTATCTGCACCCGGTCTGGTTTCCGGGGACGTTACTAAATCGAAGGCTCTATCGCTTTCGGAAAGCTTGAAAGAGATTTGAGTTCACGCGCCAGGACTTGTGAAGCGCTCCGCGCTAACAAAATTCAGGAGGGATAGTAAATGAGTTCATCGGATCAACCGCTGCTGCGTATGGATGGCGTTACCAAGGTCTTTCTCACCGACGAAGTTGAAACGCACGCGCTCTCGGGAATACATCTCGAGATCGAGCGAGGCGAGTTCATCTCGATCAATGGACCCTCGGGTTGCGGCAAGTCGACGCTGCTGTCGATCCTGGGGTTATTGGACTCGCCGTCGGACGGAGGTTACTGGCTGGCGGGCAAGGCGGTTGCCGACCTCCCGCTTGCCGAACGCGCACGAATTCGAAATCGCGAAGTCGGCTTCATCTTTCAGAGCTTCAATTTGATCGGCGACCTCACGGTCTTCGAGAACGTTGAGCTTCCGCTGACGTATCGTGGTCTAAGGTCCATTGAACGCAAGAAGAGAGTGACTGAAGCTCTCGAGCGCGTGGGCATGGCGCATCGAGGCAAGCATCTTCCAAGCCAGCTCTCCGGCGGCCAGCAACAGCGAGTCGCGGTCGCGCGCGCGGTAGCCGGCGATCCGTTGATACTCCTGGCCGACGAGCCAACCGGTAATCTGGATTCCTCAAACGGCGAAGCGGTCATGGATCTGCTGCGCGAGCTGCACGGCCAGGGCGCCACCATCTGCATGGTCACTCACGACCAGCGCTACGCTGCGCATGCCGATCGCAGCGTTCACCTCTTCGACGGCCAGGTCATCCAGGAAGAAGAATCGCGAGAGAAAGCTCTCGCGATGCATTGATGACAACTCGACGATTGACGATTGAGGATTGAGAATCGAAGTTCGTATTCTCGATCCTCGATCCTCAACCCTCTATCCTCGATCTCAACGCGCCGCAAGAGGTAGTCCATGGAAACCCTGCTTCAGGATATTCGTTACAGTTTTCGCATGCTTCGCAAGAGCCCCAGCTTCACAGCAGTAGCGGTGATAGCGCTGGCTTTGGGAATCGGCGCCACCAGCGCGATCTTCAGCGTCGTGCACGCGGTGCTGCTGAGACCGTTGCCTTTCCAGGACCCCGCGCGCCTCGTGAGGATCTGGGGCAAGTACGATGCGCAGGGCATCCCTAAAAACTGGATCTCCGGCCCCGAGCTTCTTGACCTGAAAGAACAGAGCCAGTCCTTCGAAGACATAGCCGCTTATCAGTCAGACGGCGAGAACCTCACCGGCAGCGGCGACCCCGTGCGAGTCAAGAGCGCGCAAGTCAACGCGGGCTTTTTCTCGATTCTTGGTGTGGCGCCAAAACAGGGACGCTCCTTCACTGAAGAAGAGGACCAACCGGGCCGTGAAAGGGTCGCCCTGATTAGCGACGCGCTCTGGCGAAATCGCTTCGCTTCCGACTCCGGGCTTGTTGGCCAGACCCTTGGATTGAGTGGGAACACTTACACAGTGATTGGAATCATGCCGGCGGGGTTTCATTTCCCCGATCAGGCTGATCTGTGGATACCGCTTGCGATCGACAAGGCGAACCCGGGGAACCGCGGCAACCATGGGCTTGAAGTAGTCGCGCGTCTCAAGCCGGGTGTTACTCCCGAACAAGCCCAGACAGACCTGACGAACATCAGCGCCACGCTTGAACAGCGATATCCGAACAACTACGGGAACAGTGGGTTTGGGTTCTATGATGTATCGATGCTCGACGAAATAGTGGGCAACATTCGCCCGGCGCTGTTCATCCTCCTGGGCGCCGTCGGGTTTGTGCTGCTGATCGCATGCGCTAACGTCGCGAACCTGCTTCTCGCGCGAGCGGCGGCGAGAGAAAAGGAAGTAGCCATTCGCGCGGCCCTTGGGGCGCGACGAGGCCGGCTGATCCGGCAGCTTCTTACCGAGAGCGTTGTGCTGGCGGTGATCGGCACCGGGGTTGGGCTGGCACTCGCTTATCTGGGTGTGAAGCTGTTTGCGGCGCTCGGCCCGCGTGATATTCCTCGCATTGACGAGATCGCTCTTGACGCGCGAGTCGTTGGCTTCAGCGTGTTGATTGCGGTTGTGACGGGAATCGCTTTTGGGCTGGCGCCCGCGCTTCAAATCTCAAATCCAAGCCTGCACGATTCGCTGAAGGAAGGGGCTCGCGGCTCGACGGGCGCAAGACAACGTCTTCGCGGCGCGCTGGTGGTGTCGGAAGTTGCCATAGCCCTGGTGCTCCTGATCGGCGCCGGGTTGATGATCAAGAGCTTCCAGCGATTGCTCCAGATAAACATGGGCTTCCGCACCGAGCGGACGCTCACGATGCATCTCGCGCTGCCGTCGACGAAGTACAAGGACACCACCCAGGTCAACTCTTTCTATCGCCAGTTGCTCGACAAGATCAAAGCTCTGCCCGGCGTGGAATCGGCCGGCGCAATATCGGCACTTCCGCTCAGCGGCGCTTACTCGTCAGGAACGACCGGCGTCGAACACCCCGACAACGATGAGAGCCTTAAGAAGTTTCGCGGCATTCCTTACATCGAAGCTGACAGGCGCATCGTTTCCGCCGATTACTTCAACACTCTTGGAATCACTCTGAAGGACGGACGGCTGCTCAATGAAGCCGACAATGAGAACGCTCCGCCGGTTGCGGTTGTCGACGAAGCGTTCGCCAAACGCTTTTGGCCGGAGACCGGCGCGGTAGGCAAGCGCTTCGTTTATCGCTTCAACAACGGCACGAACATCCAGTGGGGTCAGGTTGTGGGCGTGGTGTCTCACGTCAACCACTACGGCATCGATGAAGTCAAAAAATACGGGCTGACGCCGCAGGGCCGTGAAGAGTTTTACTATCCTTACTCGCAGGCGCCGTTCCCCGTGAGTGAGATGTACATCGCAATCAAGACCAGCGTCGATCCGCTCAGCTTGACCAACGCGTTGCGAAGCGAAGTTCTCTCGCTCGATCCGAGCCAGCCAATATACGACGTGAAGACAATGGACCAACTCGCCTCGACCTCGCTTGCTCAGCGCCAGCTCAACATGGTTTTGTTTGCTTCCTTCTCGGGAATAGCGCTGATACTGGCCGCGGTTGGTATCTACGGCGTGATGTCGTACTCGGTAACGCAGCGCACTCACGAAATAGGAATCCGGATGGCGCTTGGCGCGCGGCAGCGCAACGTGCTCGGTCTGGTCGTCTGGCAAGGAATGTCGCTCGCTCTCGTCGGCGTAGTCGTCGGGCTGGGCGCGGCGATTGGGCTGACCAGATTGATGGCCAGCTTATTGTTTGGCGTCAGCGCCACCGATCCGCTCACGTTCGCCGCCATCGCGGTCATCCTGACAGGAGTGGCTCTGGCAGCTTGTTTCGTGCCGGCGCGACGCGCGACCCGAGTCGATCCAATGGTAGCGCTGAGATACGAATAACCCTTTGCGTTCTTTGCGGTCCTTTGCGGGCTTTGCGTTGAAACCAGTTCTTAGAATGTGAATGTTTGTTTCAACGCAAAGCCCGCAAAGGACCGCAAAGAACGCAAAGGAATCTCAGGACATAATCATGTCGACACTCATCCAGGACATTCGCTACGCCATACGCGCGATGATGAAGTCTCCCGGGTTCACGGGAGTCGCCATACTTGCCCTGGCGCTTGGCATGGGCGCCAACACCGCGATCTTCAGTGTCGTTAACGCGGTGTTGCTGCGGCCTCTTCCTTACAAGGACCCCGACAATCTGGTTCACGTTCACCGTATGCAACCGCCAATCGAACGCGGCCCGATCTCGCGGCCCGACTTCTTTGAGTGGCGAGACAAGCAGGAAGTGTTCGCCGGCATAAGTGCCTACGACTATCAGACCCTCAATCTGACCGGCCGCGATCAAGCCGAACGGCTACTGGCGGCTCGAGTAACCGGAAACTTCTTCGAGCTATTCGATGTGCCGCCGGCAGCCGGCCGATCGATCGGCGCCGCCGATGATGAGCCCGGCGCAAGCCGCGTTGCGGTGATCAGCTACGGGTTATGGCAGCGGCGCTTCGGCGGCCGGCCGGATCTGATCGGACAGAATTTGACGCTCAACGGGGACTCGTACACTGTGGTCGGCGTCGCCGCGCCGGGTTTTGAGTTCCCGCGACGAGTCGATCTGTGGAAGCCGGCGATGCTGGCTGAGAAAAAATCAACCCGCGGGTCCAACTATCTCAAGATCATCGCGCGTCTCAAGGACCGCACGTCCCTGCCGCAAGCCGAAGCGCAGATGAATCAGATCACGGCGGCGCTCGCCGAGAAGTATCCCGAGAACGATACTAATCTTACAGTCAAGATTGTGCCGTTGCTCGAGGAGCAGGTCAGAAACCTCCGCGGTGTTCTTCTTATTCTGCTGGGGACAGTGGGGTTCGTATTGTTGATCGCGTGCGCCAATGTAGCGAACCTCTCACTGGCGCGCGCGGCAGCTCGCACTCGAGAATTCGCGATCCGCACCGCGCTTGGCGCTAACCGGATGCGAATAGTGCGGCAGTTGCTGACTGAGAGTCTGGTGCTGGCGCTCATCGGCGGCGCGCTGGGCGTCGTGTTTTCGATCGTGGGAATCGGGCTGTTAGTCAAACTTGCGCCGGCCAATCTTCCTCGCATCAATGAAGTGAGCGTAGACCGCTGGGTGCTCGGATTCACGTTCGGCGTTTCGTTGCTCACGGGAGTGATCTTCGGGCTGGCGCCGGCGTTGCAGGTCTCGAAGCCGGACCTGAATGAAGCGCTCAAGGAAGGCTCGCGCGGGAGTTCGGAGGGACATAGAACGTTGCTGCGGCGCGGGCTTGTCGTCGTCGAGATTGCGTTGTCACTGGTCCTGCTCATAAGCGCCGGACTTTTGATCGAAAGCATCAAGCGGCTCACGCAGGTGAGTCCGGGGTTTGATCCGAGCAAATCACTCGCGGTCGACGTCTCGTTTCCGTTTACGCCACAGCCGCCCAAAGGGGTCGACTTTCAGACCGCGGCAGCTCAGGGCGCATCCGGTTTTCTGGCGGAGGCGCGACGCAAGATCGCCGAGACACCCGGGGTTCGCGAAGTGGGCGCGATCAACTCGCTGCCGGTCACCGGACGGGGCGGGACGAATGGCGACTTCAATATCGAAGGCAAGCCGCCCTTCAATCGCGGCGAAGAACCGGTCGCCGAGTTTTGCCTGGTGACGCCCGGCTACTTCGAAGCGATCGGCATCCCGGTGATCCGGGGCCGCACGCTCAATGAAACCGACCTCTCAAAGAAGCCCGAGTATGTGCTGGTCAACGAGACTTTCGCGAAATCATTTATCGGCGATGAGAATCCGATTGGCAAGCGCGTGAAAGCGCTCGACGGCGAGTATCACGAGATAATAGGAGTGGTCGGAGACGCCAAACAATGGGGATTGGACCAACAGGCGTCCGCCGAGATTTATTTCTCGTTCTCTCAACTGTCGCTCGGCCAGGAAGCGACCCTGGTCGTTCGAGCGGACGAAGACCCCGCGGCTCTGACCAACTCGGTTCGCAGCGCCATCAGCGAGGTGACTCACGACGCGCCGGTCACCCGCGTGAAAACTATGGCGCAGGTAGTTGACGATTCGATGGCGTCGTCGAAGTTCAACATGATCCTGATGACGATCTTCGCCGGCGTTGCGCTGGTCATGGCCGCGATTGGTCTGTATGGAGTGATTGCATACTCAGTCAGCCGGCAAACTCATGAAATAGGCATCCGAATGGCGTTGGGGGCCTCGAGATCAAGCGTCTTGAGTCTGGTTTTGAGGAACGGGATGTCGCTTGCGCTCGTTGGGGTTGCGGTGGGTGTAGCGGCCGCGTTGGGATTGACGCGTTTGATCGCAAGCCTGCTTTACGGAGTTAGCCCGACCGACCCGCTGACCTTCGGCGTCATTGCGCTGCTCCTGACAGGAGTGGCTCTGGTAGCCTGTTTCGTGCCAGCTCTTCGGGCCACAAGGGTCGACCCGATAGTTGCCTTAAGATACGAATGAAGCGATTTGCGATTGCCGATTGCCGATTGCCGATTTAATTCAGAATCTGCGCAGCCCTGGCAAATAACAAATCGGCAATCGGCAATCGGCATTCGGCAATCGGAGGTCTAATGGAAACAATCATTCACGACATTCGATACGGGCTTCGCACGATGCGAAAGACTCCCGGCTTCACCGCGGTTGCAGTGATCGCGCTTGCGCTGGGAATCGGAGCTAACACCGCGATCTTCAGCGTCGTCAATGCCCTTCTCCTGAAGCCGCTTCCGTATAAAGACGCCGAGCGGCTGGTCCTGATCTGGCACACCTATCCCAAACTGAAACTCGATCAGGCTTCGGTGTCCGCCCCAAGCTACGTCGAGTATCGTGATATGACCAGGTCGTTCGACGGGGTCGCAACTGCAACCGAGTGGAGCGTGAATCTCACCGGCGCCGGCGAACCCGAACGGCTTCAAGGTGCGCGAGTATCCTACAATTTGTTCTCGACGCTTGGAGTGTTGCCGGTTGCCGGACGCAGCTTCCTCTCGGAGGAAGATCAGCCGGGCAAGAACCGTGTCGTAGTGCTGAGCTACGGGCTATGGCAGCGTCGATTCGGCGGCGACCCGGGGCTCGTCGGCCGAACCATCATGCTGGATGGGAATAGTTATGACGTTGTAGGAATCATGCCCAAGGGCTTTGTCTTCATGATCGAAGTCGATCTGTTCACTCCGATCGCTTTCACACCGGAACAGCTCGCTGCGAATAATCACGGTAATGAATACCTCATCTGTGTAGCGCGGATGAAGCCGGGCGTCTCATTCGCGGGGGCTGCCGCTGAGATGAACTCGGTCGCCGATGAGCTGCGTCCGCAGTTCTACGGTCCAAACTGGGGCATCACCGTCATTCCTCTCAGGGAACAACTGATTGGAAGCTTTCGAACCGCGCTCTATATTCTGCTCGCAGCCGTAGGCTGCGTGTTGCTGATCGCCTGCGCCAATGTGGCCAATCTTCTGCTGGCTCGCGCTTCAGCGCGTCATAAGGAAATCGCGGTCCGAACCGCGCTCGGCGCCTGCCGGTCGAGGATCGTCCGGCAGTTGTTAACCGAAAGTGTCTTGCTTGCAGCCCTGGGCGGAGCGCTCGGGTTGCTGCTTGCGTTTCTCGGAATACGACTCCTTGTGCTTGGAGTGCCCGAGGACATCACCGGATTTATCGTGGGGTGGAAGGACATTAGCATCAGCACTCCGGTGTTGGGTTTCACCTTTGGAGTGTCCATGCTGACGGGGATCGTATTCGGACTCGTTCCTGCTCTTCACGCTTCGAAGCCCGATCTAAACGAGTCCCTCAAAGAGGGCGGCCGGGGCGGCACCGAAGGGCGCCAGCGCAATCTCATTCGCTCCTCGCTCGTAGTTGCAGAGGTGGCTATCGCTATGGTGTTGCTGGTCGGCGCGGGCCTGCTGATTAGAAGTTTCATGCGGCTGCAACAGGTGAGCCCGGGATTCAATCCCGCGAACGTGCTGACGATGCAGCTATCTTTGCCGCGTTCGAAGTACGCTGATAAACCGCAGATCGCGACTTTCTTCGATCAACTTGTGCAACGCGTAAGCACGTTGCCCGGCGTACAGTCTGCCGCGGTCGGGACCAATCTCCCGATGGCCAACGACGGATGGAACGCTTCGTTTGCCGTCGAGAATCTGCAAGTCGGTCCGGACGAACCGAGCCCTCACGGCGATCCGCATCGTATAAGTCCGGATTACTTCGCGGCGATGGGGATACCTTTGCTGAGGGGCCGGTTTTTCACCAACGCCGATTCGAAAGACTCTCTTCCGGTAGCGATCGTCGATCAAACGCTCGCCGAACAGTACTGGCCCGACCAGGATCCGATCGGCAAGCGCATAGCCGCGTTCTTCGAGGGGCCAAGCAGCCAGCCGCACTGGCGCGAGATCGTGGGCGTGGTCGGCCACGTCAAGCAGTACGGGTTGGACGGCAAGTCGAAAGTGCAGTATTACTTTCCGCAAACCCAAAGCACCCAAAACAGTATGTATCTCGTTCTCCGGACGGCTTCGGATCCAAAAGCAATGGTTGCGGCTATTCGCGAAGCGCTCGATTCCATCGACAAGGATCAACCGATCTACAAAGTGACCACGCTCGAGCAAATGGTCGCGAACTCGACATCGCAGAAGCGATTTTCAATGTTTCTGCTGGGCGTCTTTGCGGCGGTTGCATTGTTGCTGGCGGCGGTCGGCATCTACGGCGTGATGTCTTACGCTGTGACGCAGCGCACGCACGAGGTTGGCATAAGAATGGCTCTGGGAGCCCAACAGAGGGATGTGCTCGCGCTTGTGGTGCGGCAAGGAATGCTGATGGCGGTGATAGGCGTGGGTATCGGATTGATCGGAGCGTTCGCCGCAACTCAGGTGATGGCTAGCTTGCTGTTTGGAGTCGGCACCCACGACCCGCTGACTTTCGCAGGCATCTCGCTGCTGCTGGGCACGGTCGCCTTGATCGCGAGCTTCATACCGGCGCGCCGCGCGACCCGGGTCGATCCGATGATCGCGCTGCGTTATGAGTGAAACGTGAAACGTGATCCGTGATGCGTGATCGGTGAAACGTGATGCGTGATTCGTGATGCGTGAAACGTGAAACGTGATGCGTAAACCTTGATCGGAGAATCACGCATCACGATTCACGATTCACGATTCTCGCATCACGCATCACGCATCACGTTTCATTCTTCTCACACCCTTCATCTATAATCCCCGCATGACTACCGCCCTGGTCTACGACCCCGTTTTCCTCGAACACGAAACCCGACACCATCCTGAGAATCCGGACCGGCTCAGAGTGATACTGTCCGCTCTTCAGCAGGACGAGCCACTCTGGACAAGACTCCAGCATCTGTCGCCCAGAACGGTTTCCGATGAAGACATCATGAGGTGTCACAGCTACCGGTTAATCGAGCAGGTTCGAAACCTCTGCGAAAACGGAGTCCCATTCGTCGATCTCGACACTGCGATTTGCGCGAAGTCATTCCAGGTCGCGAAGCTGGCCGCGGGCGCCGCCGTGGTCGCGGTCGACCAGGTGTTCAACGGCGATGCCGCCAATGCGATCGCGCTTGTGAGACCGCCCGGTCATCACGCGACGTCGAATCGAGCGATGGGCTTCTGCCTGTTCAACAACGTAGCGATAGCCGCCAGGTATGCTCAGGTTCACTACGGCGCTGACCGTGTGTTGATCATCGATTGGGACGTTCATCACGGCAACGGGACACAGGAGATCTTCTATCGCGACCCGTCGGTCTATTATTTCTCGACGCATCAATATCCTTACTATCCGGGCACAGGAGCGGCGGACGAGCGAGGTCTGGACAAAGGGACTGGAACGACGCTCAACATTCCTCTGGCGCAAGG
>DATNBZ010000244.1:0-13087 GCA_035607285.1 Blastocatellia bacterium
ACTTTGATCCTCGGATCGAGAAACCTGTAGACAATATCAGTCGCGCTATTGACCAGCACATAAGTAGCAGCGATCACCAAAATACAACCTTGCGTGAGCTTGTAGTCTCGCTCGCTGATGCTATCGACCAGCAGGCTTCCAACGCCCGGCCACGAAAAGACCCGCTCGGTGATGATCGCGCCTGCAAGCAAGACCCCGAACTGGAGTCCTAGCACAGTGACGACCGGGATCAGTCCGTTCTTCAAGACGTGCTTATAGATCACCGTTCGTTCCGGCAAGCCCTTCGCTCGAGCCGTGCGAACGTAGTCCTCGCCAAGCTCTTCAAGCACACTCGATCGAACTATGCGTGTGAGGATTGCGGACATGGCGGCTCCAAGTGTCACCGCGGGGAGGATCAGGTTGGCGAGTCCGCCTGCGCCCGAGACCGGAGTTACGCCGAGGTTCACCGAAAAGACGAGGACGAGCAACGGACCGAGAGCAAAACTCGGCAACGATATTCCGAGCAATGCAACGAGCGTTGACAGGCTGTCGATGAAGCTCCCTTTGTGTGTGGCGGCCGTCACACCCAGCGGAATCGAAATCAGCGTTGCGATGAACATTGCGGCCAACGCCAGCTTGATCGTCGCGGGGTAGCGCGAAGCTATACGGCCGAGCACCGCCTGGCGCGTCACCGGGTTCGTTCCCCAGTCGCCCCGAACCAGCCCGCGCCAGTAGTCCGCGTATTGCGACGGCAACGGCTTGTCCAGACCCAGCTCGGCCCGCGCAATTTGAACTTGCTCTTCGGTAGCGTTCTCGCCTACGAGTTGACGAGCTGGATCGCCCGGCACGATGTGGATGAGCAGGAAGACCAGCGTTACCACCGCCCACAACACAGGAATGATAATCAGCAGTCGTCTCAAGACTGCGAACGCGAGTCCTCGCATAGCGCGCGAATCATAGCAAAGCAACCCAACACTCACCAACGCGCGCCGTTCTGGGATCAGGCAGCCTTTGCGTGCTTTGCGGTCCTTTGCGTCTTTGCGCGAAACGGTTCTTGTCTCGACATTACAATCAAGCCAAGACAACCGCGTCGTCGTCTAGCCATTATCGCCTCGTCCTCGACTAGTCCGGATCGCGGTTGGTACGAACCTCGGCTATCGACCACAAGTGACTGGTGTCTCTATTCTTGAGCGCTGTGATACGAATATACCGCGTCGTAACCGGCTCGAATCGGGCTACGCTGCGACCTGCCTTTCCGGCGCCGCGCCATGCCTCGCGGAACTTGCTCTCGGTTGCCTGCCTGCTTAGCTCGACCTTGTATTCGCCCGGATAGTCCTCGGACCATCGCCCATGAAGCTGAACTACGCGCGTCAGTTCGTATTCTCCTCCGAGATCGATGGTGATCGACATTCCTTCGTAATTCGGGGTGCCGCTATTTGCGCGTGTGTCGGCATTCTTGTCGGTCGCCAGGGCCAGATCCTTAAACGTTTTGGCCGCCGGGACAGGAGGAGGCACAGTTACTTTGCTTGCACCTGGAGCCGCGTCAGGTGGCCGCTCAGCTTTTGCTGCCGGGATTCTGCGCGCGGTTTGTCCGGGATCGACTCCCAGTTTCAATTCGGCGATCGACCAGTCCTCTTTATATGTAGGGTTCTTTGCAGTAGCGGTTATCCGAACATAACGGGCCAGAATCGCGGGAAACTCCGCGCGGCTTTCACCGCGCTGGCCGGGTCCTTCGAAGGCGGTCATCCAGGGACCGGAAAGCGATTCAGCGACCTCAATTTTATAAGCACCCGGATAGTGGGTCGCCCACGGCCCAAAGTCTTGCTTGACACCGATGATGTTCTGCAAGCCTCCCGCGTCTATTGTGACGCTCATTCCAACGTAATCAATCTTGCCTGAGGTCGCTCGCGTATCGGTCTTTCCATCATTGGCGTTCAGTATGTCGAGCAACTCACCCGACACACCGGCGGGTCTCACCGTACGCGACTGCACCGTCTGTTGCGCCAGCGTTTCGATGGCTGCCGGCAACATGCCCATGAGGACCGTAAGGCAAATGGTCAACACGAAAGGTTTTGCTTTTGAAATCATTCTCGCACCCTCCCCTTGTTCAGTAAGTCTCGTTATCTGCGATGGTGGAGACCGATAATGGCGTTGCATGAAACGACGCCGAGAGTCGGCCCCGCCAATGATTCTCTTAGGACCAATCTTCGAATTGCAAGCTGGGGATCTTTGCGAAGTCGGACTTATTGCGCGTAACAAGAACCGCGCCATTTTTCATCACCATCGACGCGATCTTTAAGTCGTTAGTACCAACGCGCCGATGCTGTTTCCTTAGTTCGTTGAATCGTTGGATCGCCGCAAGGTCAAAGGCAAGAATAGGAATCCGCGATCCGATCTCAACAGTCTGCTGCAGGGCGGCGTACGCACGGGCCATCTGCTCGTCGTCCCTTGCGCGGCGGATTTGAGTGTACCAACCGCTAAGGATCTCTTCGATGGTAACGATGGTAGTGCAGATCTCGGTGGGATCTTGGGCGAGAATGCGCTGACAGACGCGAGGCTGCCCGCGCAACCACAACGTCAATGTATCGGTGTCCAACACGTAGAGGCTCATCTGTTCGAGCGGGACTCACTTTACCGTCCGGCCGTACTCGGCGATGTTTTCCATAACCGCGTCGAAATCCGGGTGGTCTTTCCATATGCCTGCATATGTAAGCCACGGATTGGCATCTGGCGCTCCGGGAATCAGGACCTGGACGAGTTCACCGCCGTTGAGACGCTGCGCGGCCTGGTCGCGCAGGCGCTCCACAGCTTCATCGCGCGAGCATCCCTCGCTCTCCATTGTGATCGGGTGGGAAGTGCTGGCTCGATACCTGCGCTCATCGAGCCGCTCAACCAATACTGTCACTCTCATAGATCGCTCTCCGAAACTCTTAAGTCGCTCGTAGCTTGTTAGTGCGGTCATTATAGCAGGAGAGACAGCAGCGCGGCATTGCCGATGTCCTTGTTTCTGACTGTCAGACCGCCTACGTCGATAAACTGAGCGAAGACGCCATGCGCACGGCCGATGGCAGCCTCAAAACCTCCGAGGAGTTTCTTCGAGAGGTGAGAGCAGTTGACGAATGAGCCGGCGTGGCTGGCCCTGACCAGCGCGCTTGCAGACACAGGCGTTTTCATTCTTTAGGTATCTGGGCGATCCGCGAGCGCGACTCTTCTTTCGCAACTCCGCAATCGAAGTCTATTACAGCCGAGTAACGAGAAAGGAGTTGCTGCACCCGCCTATCAGTGATGCTGAAAAGGCGCGCGTGCTCACGTTGCTGGCCGGATTGCGATTGATTAATCCGGACAATCAAATCGCGGCTGCTTATTCTGATCTGTTGTCGCGCTATGGGTATTTGCGAGTACATCTGGCTGGTGCTCTGATCGCGGCAAGCGCTTGGGTAAAGAACCTACCGCTTGTAACGACTAATCTCCGGCACTTTCAGCAGATTCGAGAGATTGAGGTGATCCCGTTCTAGATTTGAAAGCTGCAAGGCGCTGGCAGCAAGGCCGCCGGAAGCGAATGTCAACAAAGTCAAGCCTGACCCCTCCGCCTTCCAATTCATAATCGCGGCTGCTTATACTGATCTGTTGTCGCGCTATGGGTATTTGCGAGTACATCTGGCTGATGCGCTGATCGCGGCCAGCGCTTGGGTAAAGAACCTTCCGCTTGTAACGACTAATCTCCGGCACTTTCAGCAGATTCGCGAAATTGAGGTGATCCCGTTCTAGATTTGAAAGCCGCGAGGCTGGCAGCAGGGCCGCCGGAAAGCGAATGTCAACAAAGTCCAGCCTGACCCTTCCTCGGTTTTCACCTGAGACAAGCCTGACCCATCCTACCGGTGAGTATATGATAGTCCCCCGCAGCTTCTAGCCTCTACGCGCAGTTCCTGGCCTTCGTCTCTTTGGCTGCTCGCAGTCTTCACCTCGTATCTCGCTGTGGAGATGTGCAAACTTGCCCTCCCGGTACGCGAACCAAGCGTGGTCGGTCTTGTCGCGATCGAGCTTGCATAAGGCATCGATCAAGTTGCTGATGAAGTACGAGGGTGACAGCAATTCCAGGCTATACGCCCTCCAGTATTTCCGTGGACTGTCGATAGCCGGATTGTCTCCAGATTCGTGTTCACCGGGAGGCCAGTACCGAACGAACAAGTCGCTCCCGCAAGTAATGCAGTTAACGGCGATACCAGTCTCCTGGTGCACACGACATACAGCTTCTAGAATGTGGCGAGCTTGCGAACTGTCACCTTCGTAGGAGAATACGCCTAACCATGGCTCATTCTTCGCAACCGTTTTACAGAGTCTCCCGTGTTGGGCCAACTTTTTTATGACTTCATACCAAGCGTTCAATCCCCTGAGCCGAGTCTTAACTTCCGCGATCGCTCCAGGAACGTCGGGAGTGACGATGAACAACTCACCATCGCGGAAGAGCGTTGGTTTCTCCGGCCTCGATACAAGGAGGTCGATTTGTGTCGAACTTTGTTGGCGACCCACTATGAAGCCACGCCCCACCATGGCAGAGCCTGGCAAGTGTCGGCGCAAAACAGTTCGCAAAGCCGCCTCCTTCCACTCGCCATCGCTGGGCCAGTGTCTGACAAGATTCCGGATTCGGTTCTTAACAGCGTATAGTTCTGCAGTCGTCGACCGGTGATACTTCATGAAGTCGGGCATCTCAAAAGCCTCCTAGCTGCAATAAGCCCATCAACAGTGCGATCAAAAGGGCTATCCAGAGCCTAACTGAAGGGGCCACTGGGGCGTAAGGCCTGATATGGTGAAGGCTTAATTGAAAGATGCGAATTTCAGTTTTTCGCGCCTGGCCTCATCTCTCCTTGCTGCGGGCCATAGTCACAGAGCTTGCGGAACCGGCCGATCCAAGAAGCGGAGCCTCCATCCCATGAGATCCGCTTCTCGATCTGGAATCGCTGCTGGTTGGTCGCACGGCCTATCCGGTATTCCAACCCGTCTCTGCAGTTCACTCATTGCCACGGCTGGGTCCGACGAGACTATTTCGATGTCGTCGAGTGTTGCGATGGGAATCTGCCGGGCGAGTGCTACAGCCCAAGATCTGAAGTCCCCTCTGTAGCCATCTGTTAACACGAATCCAAGGGAACCGTTTGTACGGTCGAGTAAAGCCCGAGTGTGTTCGATTCCGCCAACTAATCCTTGATTGCGCTTGTAAACCTCCCACGGTGTTTCAGGTCGAAGGGTTGACTTTAGCTGAAGTATCAGCGTCTCGGCTCCCTTAGTCGCCACAATATCAGCTTCCTTCTTCGGGTTCTTATAAATCACGTTCTGGTCAACCGACCATCCGTGTCTTTCAAGAACGGGTCGACAAATGGTGATCATTCGCTCTTCTCTTAAAGTGGCCGCTTCGGCATATGTGTCCGGATCGATGCGAGCTGCGACTCGCAGCATATAGTCGTCAATTATTGAGACGGCCTTCAAGTCCGAGGACACCGCGCAAAATCGGTTTCCAACTTGGAGGATTGGTGTGTCGAGGAGGGATACGAGTTTCCACTTTGACTTCGAGTCGATTGTCTCTGGTAGTGTGAGATCGTCGAATACAAAGCAGTCAGGAATAATAGCGGGTCTATCAATCCACACCACCGTTGGCTGTGGTATCGAGACTTCCGGCTTGCCGAGGGCTGCAAGCAACGTCGCATCAACCACTATTGTGTTTTCTAAGCCGGCGGCAAGACTAGCTAAGTTTCTCGTAACGCGCCGGTAGTCACCGGCAGTCCATCTAGCAGTCACACAATCGCCATCATCTGTTAATGGAGTATGCCAAGTCGTAGGCGTCGTCAACCGTTGATGTTCTACGATTTGCGCGTCGAAGCCAGTCAGCGATCCGCCTTCGTAAAACTCAATAACCCGGGGTTGGTCGGTAATCGCGATAGCGATGTCTCCACGACCAGCCGACTTCAACGCGTCTACGAATGTTTCATATGTTGACCCTAGTTGAAAAACGTCCACCAGCTCTTCGACGGTCGGCTCGTACAATCCGTCGGCCGAGCAGTATTCAGATGCCCATTTGAAGGTCCACAGCGCGCCTGCCCGGTATCTGCTCTCAAGACCGAACGCGGTCGAATAGCCCTCCGCCAAGTCGAACGTTTTAGCGTGAAGGAAGTTGGCAAATACAAGTTCCATAGCGTCTCGATAGAGAGTGACAAGACTTTCAATGAGCTTAGGTCTTGAAGCTCGCCAGATCGGCAGGTCCCGAATGGCAGCGTCAATCTCAGACTCTATCTCCCGCATTCGATCCGGTACAGGCATAGTCGTGTTGGTTCTGTGACTGCGAATGAAGTTCTCGAAAGCGAGACAAGAGTCAATTGTCTTGCACTTCCGAAGCTCTGTCGGCTGTCGCGAACACCATTGTATCAGTTCAACGATTCATCCACGCTGGAAGAGGACTTCTATCGAAGGATTGCTCGAAACATGCACAACGCTTGAAGTCACTCTTGCGCGGTGACTCAAGCGGTGGCTCAAAAGGATAGCCGGGCCGATTGGCCCGGCTGATTGACGCGGCAGATGGCGCGACATGATCGCGGCAAGTTCGCGCGCAGATTCTGCAAGACTGTTTACTTCGAGGGTCGCTGTAGGATCTCCGCGAGTGACTGCATTCGCTTCGAGTCTGCTTCACTCTTGCTCTTCGCTGCGCTTGCTTTAAGCGCCGGAGCGAAGCTCTTGAGTTTTGCAGTATCTTTTGCCTTCAAACCTGAACTCTCTGCGCTTTGAATCGCCGTGCGCACTGCAGCGATTTGGTCCGCGGGCAGAGCCTGCGATCGCTCCAACTGATCCAGATACGCCTTGGCTACTACCAACTGGGCCGGCCACTCGATCTTTTGCTGGTTCTGTACATTGAGCTCAGCCACTCGCACTGTTTTGGCGGCATCGATCTCATTCTGCGTCAGAGACTCGGTTGGAGTCAGTTCAAAGACGTCCAGCCCGCGCGCGATCTCCGAAGCGTAGATGTGTCCGTTGTACCAATAGGCGGACCAGTCTCCACCCAGTATGAGCACCTTTGGATCGATTGGCCCGCGATCGAAATAAGCGATTTCAACCGGATGCTCGGCGTCGGTAAAGTCCATCACAGAGACGCCGCCCTGATACCAGGCCTGCACTTCTATGTCGCGGCCCGGAACTGGAATAAGCGAACCGTTGTGCGCCACACAATTCTCGGTGTCGCCCTGTGCTGCCGGCAACTTGTAGTAGCTCGCGAAACTCAGCTTGTTCTTCTGCAGACTGAACACCGCATCGGCGCCCCACTTTATTGGATCGTTCGGGCGGCAACGCGCACCCAGTCCGCCTCCCCACTCGTCGGTGAACACGACCTTTTTCCCGTCGTTGGAAAACGAAGCCGAGTGCCAATATGAATAGTTGGGATCGTTGACTGCGTCCAGACGCTTAGGATGCACGGGATCTGTTATGTCCAGCACGATTCCATTTCCGGAGCAGGCGCCCGCCGCCAACCCAAGCGCCGAATACACGGTGATATCGTGGCACTGGTCGCTGTCGCTTGGCTTCGCCTCCTCGGGTTTGCCATGAGAGCCTCCGCTGCTCAAGGCGTTGAGTTTGCCCGTACCGGGATCCATAAACACGCGAGGACTGTTCACGACCTTCGAATCCTGCGGCGCGGCCAGCGGAACTTTGATTACATCGATGCGAAACAGAGCGGTGTTTGGGTTTTTATCCGGCGCGTCACCCGAACACCCGGCCATCTCTTCACCCTGACGCACGAACGATGTGCCGGACACGTAGATATAGACGTTGTTCTTGTCCTTCGGATCGACCACGAGCGTATGCGTGTGCGAGCCGCGGCAAGTCTGCACTGCGGCTACCTGCTTCGGATTCTTGATGTCGGATATATCGAAGATCCTCACACCGCGGAAGCGATCGCTTTGCGGCGCGGGAAGGCGCGGCTTTTTCTCTTCGCCGGGGGCCGGCGGTGGGTTCGGCGGAAACCCCTGTGCGCCGCAATCGATGCGCCCATTTGGCTGCTCGACTGACATAAACATCAAGTTCTTGTAGACCGACACATCTCCTTGTCCGCCCGGACAAATCATCGACGTCACCAGCTTGACGTTAGCCGGATTCGAGATGTCAAAGATGTTCATCCCATAAAAGTTACCCTGAAACAGGTGGTTTCCCTGGAACGCAATGTCCGAGTTTGCAAACGCGAGTTGAGCCAATACCAATTGGAACGGCTTAGGTATCTTTGAAGTGTCGGTAATGCCCATCACGCCCAGAGTCTTCTGCACCTTCGCGTTGTTTGGATCAGCCGAGTCGAGTTGAAACGCTTCAGGTTTCTTGAAAAGCTGCAGGTGCTTGAGGCCCTTCGATACCTCGCCTGCGTCGTACCATCCCGGTGTAAGTTTGGCGCGCGGATCGTTGGCATCCGCGCCGGTCATTCCCGCTGGGAGCGGCGGGGCGGGCGCAGGGGCAAACGGATCTTCTTCTGCCTTCTTTTGTTCGGGGTTAGGTTCTGCTGGTTTCTTTGACTCTTGAGACGAAGGCGTTTGGGCCTGCGCGTTAGCGGCAACACACGGCCACAAAAGAACGGAAGCTACGAGCAAACGGAAAGCCATCATAGGTACTCGATTCATCGTTTATCCCCTAAAGGTTTTTTCTCCAGCATGCTCTGCATGATCCGGATTTCGGCGCGCTGGCCGCTGTCAACATCCGTTGCGAAGTTGAACAATTCAGCGTCCTGTCCCGCGCCCGCATTGTCGAACAGATCCTTCACCATGGTCAAAGCGCCGCCGTGGTGTTGAATCATACCTGTCAAAAACAGATGGTCGAACTCCTCGCCTCTTGCTTTTCTGAGTGCCTCCATCTGCGCCGACGTTAGCATCCCGGGCATAAGCGCCATCGACTCGTGCGACATATTCATGTGCGACATGTCATGCATCTCGCGCGAGATTGGCTGTCCACGGGCCGCCAGCCAACGTTTCATGAACTTTATCTCGTCGGACTGCGAGCTGCTGATTCGCGCACCCAGCGATCTCACATCCTTGTTCTCAGTATGGGATTCGATAAGCGCAGTCATCTCAACCGCCTGAGCGTGATGCATGATCATGCCCTGCATGAACTCCGCATCTGAGGGCGAGACTGGCGGCAGTGTAGCCCTTGTCGTCGAGGGAAGAGTCCGCGTCGGTTTTCCCGGCGCGCCCGGTTGGACAACAACTGGTGTCGCTGGTGCAGTCTGTTGAGCGCAGACGCTTAACGAAAACAAACTTGAGAAAGCGGTCGCTGCGGTCAGTACGCACGAACATGCCACGACGCTTGTTACACCCCGAGTCTCACGGGTGTACCTCACGCAAAGAGGTCTTACATGCCGCAAGTAATTAAGCATTGTCGCGCTCACATTATCACATTCTGGGAAAATCTCACATTCGCTTAAGCCTGGGTAGTGTTCGGATTCTGCGTTACTTAATAACCTCCGCGGGCTTTGCGGTCCTTTGCGTCTTTGCGCTGAGTATTGTGTTTTGCTCCTTTCAATACCGAATACTCAGCGCAAAGACGCAAAGGACCGCAAAGCCCCGAAGGACCGGCCAAACGTTCCTGTCAAACTGGACAGCCGCCGCGGCTGAATGGTCTAATCGCTTGAGAACACAACAAAGGCCGGCGTAGCTCAGTTGGTAGAGCATCTGATTTGTAATCAGAGGGTCGGGGGTTCGAATCCCTTCGCCGGCTCCTTTCACCTTCTTAAACGTCTCGAGGAACTACGCAACGCCCTAAGCTACGGTCAAAACATTCTCGATCAGACCAGAGCTTGTGACGAGTTATTCAACATCGAGTGTTGAATAATTCAACCACCTCTCCGTCCAGTGAAATCAACATCAAGCGCTTCTTTGCCTCGAGTAACAGAGAGAACCTTGTTGAAATTCTCAACTACGCCGCTGATGAGAATCTCATAGGCTCGTCGTCATGTTTCCGGCTCAACTGCTCCGTTGTTTGGAGTTGAGCCGAGTCGGGTCGAAGTCCGTTCATTCGGAACAATCGTTGCCCTAAGCGAGACTCGAAAGACCGCGGGAGCGGAAGAAATGCGAGAAGCCGCAAACAGACTCGATGATCGCCAGTCCTCGACCGCCAACAGTCCAGTGAAGTGCGTTTGGATGGTCGCGGGTGTTGTGAATTACAAACTCTGCGATCGAGAGTTTGACTGCGACCGCTGCCCGTTCGATCGGGCGTTTCGTGACAAGTCTCGCGCGCACGCCTACAAATCAGACCGGCAATCTACTACAAGCGAAGGGCTCGAGCTCGCCGATATGCAGGGCTACGAAGCCGCGCCGATGCTCTTCTACCACCCCGCGCATGTCTGGGCGCGCATAGAAGACAAGGGAGTCGTTCGGGCCGGTCTCGATGACTTCGGACAGAAGCTCGCCGGCCGAATCTATTCAGTCCACGCGCCGAAGGCAGGGACAACAGTGAGCCGCGGCGAGCCGTGCTGGCGGGTCACTCATCACGCGGGCGAGGCGGCGCTGGCGTCGCCGGTTTCGGGGACGATTCAAATCGTCAATTCGAATCTCGCGCAGCATCCTTCACTGATCAATCGCGATCCCTACGGTGACGGATGGGCTTTCACGATTCAGCCATCCGGATTGGAGCAGTGCCTCGCCGGGCTATATTACGGCCGCAAGGTCGAACGCTGGTACGAGCGCGACATCGACCGTCTTTATCAGGCAATGAACGGCTTATTGATCGGATCGGCGCGCGCGGTTGGCGCGACGATGCAGGACGGAGGCTCGCGCGTAACGGATTTCACAAGTTTATTGACTGCCGATCAAATGCGGCACGTCATCGATTCATTTTTGTCTGCTGCTGTCGAAGGCGCAGCCGCGCCCGCGACAGACCACGGGAGGTGACTTATGGTCGCGCTGTTTGTAATCCTAACCATAGTAGTTTGTGTGATGGCTGACTCAGTTGTTCAGTGGACCAAAGCGAAGAAGGAAGCCGGGGCGCATGCGCGGGAGAACAAGATTCCTGCGTACGCCTTCGAGGACGTGACGACTCCCGCGGGAGTGTTCCTCGATCCGGGTCACACGTGGGTTCACCTGGCGCATTCGGGCGCCGCGCATGTCGGTTTGGACGCGTTCGCACGGAAAGTAGTCGGCCGCATCGACGGAGTCGAATTGCCTGCGGTGGGCGAAGAGGTTCACCGGGGTGACAAGCTGTTCGCCATCCGCCAGGGCGAGCGAACCGCTTCGTTCCAGTCGCCGGTGGATGGTGTCGTGACGACGGTTGACGAAGCGCTCGCCCGGCATCCTGAAGCGATTGGCGCCGACCCGTATGCGATGGGCTGGGTTTGTTCGATCAGCCCCAGGAACCTGGCCGCGAACCTGAAGCGGCTGCGGATTGCCGACGAAGCGAAGTCGTGGCTTAAGAGTGAGGTCGAGAGATTTCAGGAATTCTTTGCCGCCCGGCCGCTCGAGAATAGGGCGCTGGGACAGGTGCTTCAAGACGGCGGTCTGCCAACCGGCGGCGTGCTGGAACTCATGGACGACGAGACGTGGACGCTGTTCTGCGAAGAGTTCCTTCGATCCGAAGACAGCGAGATGTGAAGTAAGGAATCGACAGGGATGAACAGGATTTACAGGATTGATGGAGCAGCACTAGCGGCAATCCTGTTCATCCTGTCTATCCCTGTCGGATTCTTCTCGACTGGTTCACTCCACTCAAACGTCGAAGCGTACCGGGAGGAATCGACAGGGATGAACAGGATTTACAGGATTGATGGAGCAGCACTAGCGGCAATCCTGTTGATCCTGTCTATCCCTGTCGGATTCTTCTCGACTGGTTCAATGCACTCAAACCTCGAAGCGTACAAGTTGCCTGTGACGGCGATCACAATGGGTGATTTGAACACTGGAGAAATCCGCAACTGTGCGCTTTTGCTCAGACCGAATCGGAATCGACTGCTTCGATGTTTGAACGGTGTTCGCTTTGACAACTCTTTCGGCAGTTCAGATGCAGAGTCTCTCAACTGCAAGGCCGGCAAATCACCGACACTGAGCCGGAGGGGAATGCCGTTTGCGCCGCCATCGGCTCAAGGAATGGTCCGCAGTGATGGAGAACGATAATGAAAAAAGGAATTCTGTTTGACAGCACGCTGTGCATAGGCTGCGGAGCCTGCTACCAGGCCTGCAAAGAGAAGAACGACCTGCCTCAGTCCACCGACAGTTATCTTACCGACCAACTCTCAGCGAGGACTTACACGGTGGTGAACCGGCGCAACGGGCGATTCATTCGCCAGATGTGCATGCACTGCGATACGCCGACGTGCGCCTCGGTTTGTCCGGTTGGAGCGCTTGTCAAGACATCGGCCGGGCCGGTGGTCTACAACGAAGACAAGTGCATGGGCTGTCGCTACTGTATGCAGGCTTGCCCCTTCGGCGTGCCGAGATACGAATGGGACTCGGCGCTGCCACGAGTAAGAAAGTGCACGCTGTGCAGCGATCGCGTCGCCGCCGGGTTGGCGACCGCTTGCGCCACGGTGTGCCCGACCGGCGCGACGAAGTTTGGCGATCGCGACGAGTTGATCGAAGAAGCGACGGCTCGCATTCGCGCGAACCCCGACAAGTACGTCAACCACATCTACGGCGTCGAGGAAGTCGGCGGCACGTCAGTTCTGTTGCTATCGGATGTGCCGTTCCAGAGCCTTGGCTATCGAACGAACCTGAGCAAAGAGCCGTTGCCGCTTCTTACCTGGAATGTGCTTCAGCATATCCCGAACCTGGTGTCCGTCGGCGGCGTGCTGATGGGCGGCATCTGGTGGATCACGAATCGGCGAAACGAAGTGCAGCGCGCTGCGCGGGAAGAGAAGGTTCGCAAGCAACGCGAGGACGTAGCATAGGCTTCAGCCTGTGCGGGAGGATTTATGAGAATCAGTTTACCAAAGCCGACATTCTGGCGAGCGGTGTTGCTGGTCATTCTTGCGGCAGGTCTTTACACGACGGTGAAACGCTTTACAAAAGGTCTCGGCGCAAGCACTAACCTGAGCGATCAGTTTCCATGGGGGTTGTGGATCGGATTCGACGTGTTGTGCGGCGTAGCGCTCGCCGCCGGCGGGTTC
>DATNBZ010000255.1:0-38864 GCA_035607285.1 Blastocatellia bacterium
TCGGGAACGGATGGGTCAGGGTCATTCACGTCCTTGATTAACTTGACGTGTGGGCTCGCCGGATGGAACGGATCGGCCCCTTCGACTGCGTTCACTTCCGCGACAGCGGTGATCTCAATCGCCCTTGTCCGTAGCGTGAACGTGCGCGTATCAGAAACCGAACCCGCGGCGTTATCAAACACGTCGAGATGGATCGTAAATTCCGTGACACCTGGTGGAAGCAGGTTGACGTCGAGCCAGCCGAGTGTGCCGCTGGTCACCGGGGTGCTTGAACTTGGGTGAGCCGGCGGCCGATCACAGTTCGGATAGACAACCGCGTGATTGATTGTGGGTCCCCCGTAGCTGTAGCTGAGCGTATAGTGATCGAAAGCACCGCCGGCGGCGGTCCCCGTAATTTCAACCGCGTTGAGCGGAGCGCCTCCGGTCAGGCAATCAGTAACCTGCACCGACTGGACGCATTCGCCTGCCGTCGGGGTGTCGATGAAGCCGATCAGCGGGTCTGGAGTGCACAGCTCGACGCAGAAGCAGTGCCCGACGTTCTCGCGCCCGGGTGTTCGCGCTACCGAGCGGTCCTCATCCAAAATCACATCGGGCCCTAACACTGCTTTGAAATAGACGTCCGGTCCTCCGACCAGTTCGAAGTTTATGAATGGCGAGAAGGGCGTTCGCCGGAAATCCTCGAACGTGTAATCAATCCGGAAGCGTCCGGTAGCATCGGTCACTCCCGAACCCAGCGCGTCGTCTTGCAGCCAATCGGCATCGAATGCGCTGACAGTCGCTCCCGCGACTGGATGGCTTGTCTGGCAGACGGTCAGCCGTCCGCAGATCGCCCACGCTCCGAAACGAGCTCGCACTGCGCACCAGATGCGAAACGGGAGGCAGTATTTCCATATGGCAAATCGGCCTTCCCGCGATTCCGTCCACTCCGGCTGAAGCGTCGTGATTGTGAACTGTACCGGTTGCCGTTCCTTGCGGGTCTTCAACCCGGGAACGGTGTCGATGCGGACATCAACGTCAAAAGCCTCGCCCGCATAGCGATCCTTTTCACCCAGCGTAGCGGTGAAGTTTCCGTCGTCGTCCGTCTCGGTCTCCGCGATAAGCAAGCGCTCGCGTGCGCGCGCCTCGTCCTCGCTGTGCATCGCGAAAGTTTCTTTCGCGCTCGCCGCGGCGCGAGCCTTGACGTCCAGATTTTCGTCGAGTCGGTAGAGCCTGACTCGGACACGCGATAGAGGCTCCGGGCATTCGGCGCATATGAACCCACAGAGCCTTCCTTTGAAGATATAAGCCATGGCAGGTCACCTCCTTACGGTGTTGTAGAGAACCATTGAGGCGCGCGAGTGTATCCCAGCCCACATGCTCAGTCAAGACATTTCAGGTGAGCCAACTTCCATTAGGTTACTGGCGCGCAAAACACGCGAAACTGGATTCAGCTCGCCCTTCGAAACCCCGTGAGGGCACGTGAAAAACGGCTTGCAATTCAGCGCGTCTCACCTCGATCCGTGAAGATCACCGCCCACCGCGCCCGTTGGTTCTTGAATAATCTTTTCGACCCGATTACTCTCCTTGACTCGAACGCACCGGCGCACCTTGCCAACTCACTTCGCGAATGGAAGGCCTATGAAAAACAGAACCGCATTGATATCTCGACGTGCGCTCCTGCTGGCATGCCTGCTGCTCAGCCTGAGTCTTTTCCAAGGCAGTCAATCGAAGGCGATCAAGGACCTGCAGCCGACTGTAATCCTGGTCTCCCTCGATGGGTTTCGCTACGACTATCTGGACAAGTATCAACCGCCGACTCTCAGGTCATTGGCTCGAGATGGCGTGCAGGCAAAGTGGATGATCCCTTCCTTTCCAAGCAAGACTTTTCCTAACCACTACACGATCGTCACCGGACTCTACCCGCAGAATAACGGCATAGTCGAGAACAGCGTTTACGACAAGAGCACGGGTGTAACCTTCTCGATGAGCAATCGTGAAGAAGTGCAAAACGGGCGCTGGTGGCTGGGCGAGCCGATCTGGATTACCGCCGAGAAGCAAGGGCAACGGACCGCGCCGTTTTTCTGGCCGGGAAGCGAAACCAAAATATCGGGCATATGGCCGACCTACTGGAAGCCTTATGACGGCAAGGTCTCAAACGATTCGCGCGTTGATCAGATCCTGTCGTGGATCGACCTGCCTCGCCCCAAACGGCCAACCTTCCTGACTCTATACTTCAACGACGTGGACAACGCCGGACATGAGTTCAGCCCGGATTCAACCGAAACACACGACGCCGTTCTTAAAGTTGACATTGAACTTGGCAAGCTCATGGCTGGACTTAAAGCGCGAGGGATATTCTCGCAGGTCAACCTGATCATAGTCTCCGATCACGGCATGGCAACCCAGGACCCGCGCAACACAATTATTCTCGATGAGCTTTTTGATACGAAGCTTGCGGAGAAGGTCCTTTGGACGGCCGAGATCGTCAGCATATTTCCAAAAGAAGGAAAGGAAGACGCGATCTTTCAAACGCTTAAGGGGAAGTTGCCGCCGCAAGCAAAGGTCTATCGCAAAGCAGAAATGCCGGAGCGGTTTCACTACTCGAACAGCCCGCGCATCGCGCCTTTGCTGGTGCTGCCCGACGAGGGCTGGTCTCTGACGACCAGAGAGAGGTTTGAAGAAAGAAAAGCTAAAGGTCACTCGAACAATTTGAAAGGCGGACACGGTTACGACAATGGGCTTACGTCGATGCGAGCGATCTTCATCGCACACGGTTCGGCTTTCAAGAAAGGCGTCGTGATCGAGCCGTTTGAAAATGTTCAGGTGTACAACGTGATGGCAAAGATTCTGGGTTTGAAGCCCGCGCACAACGACGGGAACGATACGGTCGTCAACTCAGCCTTAGTACCCGACGCCGCTCACCGACGTTAGTTAACAGCAAGCGAGCCCGGCGCTCCAACACTGAATTGCGTCTTGTGCTTGACTTGCCGGTTGCGGAAGCAGTAGTTTCATCGCGCTCGTCCAAGTTCCGCAGGTGTAACCCTGATATGTCTGCGAACCGTGAGTGCAAGTCATGCAACAACCCCCTTCCGCGATCCGCATCATTGTGCCCTCACTGCGGAAGGCCCGGTCTTTATCCTAACGTTGAAGACGCGGAAGAGGACGCCGAACGCGCTGCCCTTGATCAGCGTTATCGAGAAGCGTTGACCGAATCAGCAACGCGAGGCGCGGACCAGGCGCTTAAAAAGTTCGAAGCCGCCGCCTCTGACTCGAAGGCTGTTTTGGCGCGATCTCCAGGCGACCTGCTCAGACTGGCTAACAGCGATCGCGACCTGTTCGCGACGTACTACCAACTAAAAAAAGCGGGACTGCGCCTGCCGGCCGGTGACGAATGGGACTACCGCCGGCGCTCGGCCGATCTTGCGCTCTTTCCGAACTTCGAGGAGCACATAACGTTCGCAGCTCTCTCGCTTGATGGAGTCGGGCTCTCGAACTACGGTTCCTGTTCGATCGTGCTACGGAGCGATATGATCGCTCATCGCACTACAGTGTTTGAGGAGAATTCCGTCACGTTCACTGAGCGCCATGGCGTTGCTCTGAAGAAAGGCAAGTTGCCTAAGGGGTATCGGGCTCCGTGGGATGACCGGGGAAAGCTTTGCACGGCGAAACTTCATGCGCACGTTGACGCTCATACAACACGAGATGAATACCCCAAGCTGCTGATGCGCGAGGGAGCGACTTCAGAAGAGGACGATTTCGTAGAGGCGCATGTCTTCGGCCCGTGGACGGCGCGCACGATCGAGCAGGTTTCAGTTTCCAAACGGAGGAAGAAGGCCGATAATATAAGCATCAAATGGCTCGAACGAGAGCTAAAGAAGTTCGGAACGACGGTGAAGAGCAAGTGATGAACGCAGTGATTTCAGGCAGGGCGGGTTTGGCGTTGGTCATCGACGGAGGGAGGCTGATGTCGCTCGACGTCGATGATTTGGGGACGCTTGTGCCCAGAAGCCAAAGCGATCTGCGCTTCCTTTTGGCAGACGCCACCGACCTTGTCGCGCTCGAAAATACCGGTCGTGAGGAGATCGCACAGCGACTCGATCTGGAGCACGACATTGCGTGCGCGCTGGACATGACCTTGATAGCGGTCGACCCCGATACCTCGATGGAGCTTCGGGCGGAAGCCGTCGCCGCTCTCGATGAACTACTCGCCGACCAGCGCGTAGTCAAGCGCCTCGAATTCATGATGTACGCAAAGCCGTTGCCCGACTCGGCCGACCTCATGGGAGTGCTCTTCTGCATAGAAATGACTGCCGTCGCGGCTGCGTTGTTCTTCGCGTGGCTAGAACAATATCAAACCGCGATCCATGCGGTGCGCGAGGCATGGGACGCGCTACCCGATGACCTCTTTGGCGATGAACTAACCGCCAAAGCTGTGTTCCACGATGCAGCCTGCAACGAGGGGCTGTTCCGTATCCTGGCGGTGAACTACGCCAATGAGTCCAGCATTTCCGCGTTTCGTGTCGAGGCTCTCAAGAACACATCGATCACCAACTTGCGGAATTATCGTGATGTCCTTCACCGATGGTGTTCGTCAATTCGCGGGGCCGCGGGCACCGATGCGCAAGTGATCGGCAGCGTACATGACAACTACGAAGAGTCGACTGAGACTCCGCAACACGCGATTGCCATGAACACGCCAACCGGGAAGGAACCACTGGTCACAGTAACAATGAAAGAACTGCTTGAAGCTGGCGTCCACTTTGGACATCAGGTCGAGCGGTGGAACCCGAAGATGAAGGAGTTTGTCTTCCGGGAGCGAAACGGAGTTTACATCATTGATCTTCAGAAGACACAGCGGCTCTTTAAGGAAGCCGTCAAGTTTGTAACTCAGAAGTCGATGGATGGCGCGAGCTTCATGTTTGTCGGCACCAAGCGTCAGGCGCAGGACGCGGTTGAAGAAGAAGCCAAGCGCTCCGGCCAGTTCTATGTCAATCAGCGCTGGCTCGGTGGATTGCTGACCAACTTCCAGGCCGTACAGAAATCCATACAGCGGATGAAAGACTTAGAGGCAATGCGCACTGACGGGCGCTTCGCCGCCTTGACGAAAAAGGAGCGCCTCGGATTGGATCGCGAGCTCGCGGCGCTGGAAAAAAACCTTGCGGGCATTCGAGACATGAAGCGGCTGCCGGAGGTGATCTTCATTATCGACTCGAACAAGGAAGAGATCGCCGTGCACGAAGCAAACAAGCTTGGAATCACTACGGTCGCCATCCTCGATACAAACTGCAACCCTGATGGCATTGACTACATCGTGCCTGGAAACGACGACGCTGTCCGCTCTGTGCGCCTCTTCGCTGCAAAGATGGCTGACGCGATCATCGAGGGGAAGCAGACGGTGAAAGAGGGCGGCGTTAAAATCGGTGCGGACAAGGGCGCGGATGCAGTTGCCTCAGCGAGTGAAGTTTCCCGGACGGTCCGGCCTCCGCTAGAACTTCGCAGAAGAGCAAAGGACCGAATCGAGGACGATGGCTAAGGCGCCTTCAATCGAAGATAAACTGGCCGAGCTCGCGACGCTTGGCAAAGAGCCGGATACTCCCGAAGCTCGCAAGCAACTCCGCAAACATCTCGCCGGCAAGATAAGCCTCATCGTTGCGAAGGCTGCGGAGATCGTCGCCCATCTCGAAGATCACGAGTTCACTCCGGATCTAATCGCAGCTTTTCATCGCTTCATGAAAGATGCCGCGAAGACCGACAAAGGCTGTGCTGCGAAGACCGCAATCGTCAAAGCGCTGCTTGCCGCGGACTGTGACGACGAAGGGCTTTTTAGAACAGGCGTTCGGCACGTTCAGCACGAGCCCACCTGGGGCGGACGTTCGGACACCGCCGCTCCGTTGAGAGCGCTCTGCGGATTAGGTCTGGTTCAAATCGGGTCGCCTGATGCAATGAATGAGCTCGCAGCGTTGCTTGCAGATAAAGAAGCCGATGCTCGCATAGGCGCGGCGGGAGCGCTCGGCCATTGCGGGCCTGCGGCGGCGCCGCTTCTGAGACTAAAGGTGCTGACCGGCGACGAGGAGCCGGCGGTGATCGCTGAGTGCCTGAATGCGTTGATGAAGGTATCGCCACGCGAGTCGTTCGAATTCGTGGCGAGGTTTGTCGATCGCAGCCATGAGTCTCTTTATGAACCGGCGGCGCTGGCGCTTGCCGAGTCGCGATTGCCCGGGGTCTTCGAGTTGTTGCAGGAGAAATGGACTACGACGTTCGATCGCGAGTTCAAACAGAACCTGCTGCTGCCAATCGGCCTCACTCGCTGCGAAGAAGCACGCGATTTTCTTATCTCGGTGCTCGAGACGGGAGAAGTGAGATTGGCCACCGCCGCAATAAATGCGCTGAGCATCTATCGCGACGACGCGAGTCTTTTGAAGCGCGCAGAGGCGGTTATTGACGGGCCGAACAAGCCTGCGTTGCTGGCGGCTTTGCGGCGCGCGTTCGAGTGAACACCTGTAAGGGCGTCCCTTCGTGGGCGCCCCTTTTTCCCCGCCCGACGTAGATCGCCAAAGAGGGGCGCCCACGGAGGGACGCCCGTACAAGTGTTCATCATTTGGCGATTCTGATTCTTAATGCGGCCAGAGCCAGCCAAATGTTCCGGCAGTCAGAAGGCCAAACACCAAGCCATCGAAGACGAACTTCAGCGTCGTTCCCCATTTGCGCTTGCCCCAGATGGAATTCTGGAATTGCGCAAGCGCGTATGAGGCGAACGATACGCACCCCACGAACCGGAACACTTCAAGATAGTGTGCGCCAGGCTTCAGTGCGTGGCCGGCTACGTAAGCTGCGAAGATGCTCACGATCACGCAGTATATGAACCACTGCACCAGGCTAGGTCCCATTGAAGGTGGAGCGCTCGGCATGATGGTAAAGTAACCGACAGGACCTGCCTTCATCTTGTCCAGGAACGCCGGGTCCTTCATGGCTGCCATCGAGTCCGCATGAGGCATGAAGTAATCGCCGGGCGGGATGTTGAGCGGACGAAGCGCTGCTATTGCCTCGTCTTCCTTTGGGATTTTTCCCATGTCGTTTTTGTGGTAGCCCAACACCATATGCATGACGGAGCTGGCAACGAAGACGATCACCGCCGAAAGCAAGATCGGTATCCAAAGCGACATCAGTGACACCATAGATAACCTCCTGAGTTTTAGAATCGGGCCGTGTTACGGTAAGAGTGAATCGGCAAGATGCTATTGCTTTGGAGGCGAGTGCGCAAGGCGAAGTGGCAGTCTTCGACTTAATCCGTGTAAACCAGTCAAATCCGTTTGATCGGTGATCTATGTAGGCGTAGCAACGAGACTCCAGAACAATAGACCACGGATCAAACGGATTTGACTGGTTTGCACGGATATTAGTGGAGCGTATCAGAGAAATCGGTAGTCCGTATGGGCGGTCCTCCGTGGCAGACCCTCTCTCGATTAAGCGCTTCCTCATTGAGGGGCGGCCACGGAGGACCGCCCATACAGGAATGCCCTTAGTCACTGTGGAAACCTTTGTTACCAAGTCGCCAGTCCTTCGTCGGGGATAGGCTCGCACGAGCAATTAATCCAACATCTGGCGAAGCGACTTATACACTGTGTCGGCCACTATCTTTGTTCCCTCTTCATTCGGATGAATCCCGTCGCGCTGATTGAGAGATTCGTTGCCCGCTACGCCATCGAGAAAAAATGGGATCAGGTGAATCTGATACTGGCGCGCGAGCGACGGAAATGCTTCGTGAACTGCTTTGCGATATTCCGGGCCTGAGTTCGTAGGCGCCTCCATACCCGTGAGCAACACCATCGCACCACGAGCCTTTGCTCGCTCGATGATCGTCGAGAGATTGTGCTTCATCTCATCGACTGACTGCCCGCGCAGGATGTCGTTCGCGCCCAGTTCGAGGATCACAACGCGAACTTCGCCCTCCAGCGCCCAGTCGATTCTCCTCGCGCCGCCGGCCGTCGTATCCCCGGAGACGCCGGCGTTCACAACTTCGTAGCTGAAGCCGCCGGCGTCGAGCTTCTGTTGCAACAACGCGGGGTAGCTGGCTGTTTGAGGAAGCCCAAGTCCCGCCGTCAGGCTATCGCCGAATGCAACTATCTTCGGTAAACTCTTTCCAGGAAGAGCGGCTGAAGGCGGCGGCGACGTTTCTTCATTAGGAGCTTCTTTACCAGATGGGCCCTTGCAACCACTCAGGACCAACATCGCAACCAGGACGAGGTAAGCAAAGAATCGATTCATGATTGAATTATACAAGGTCTCTAAAGTAGTTCCCTCGGGCGCGGAGATGCTCACGATCCTGCACTCGCTCGATCTCACGATTCCGGACGGCCAGTTCATCACCGTCATCGGGCCTTCGGGCAGCGGCAAGTCTACCCTTCTCGGGCTGATCGCCGGACTCGACGAGCCGACCGCCGGCGAGATTCGAATCGACGGCCAGACTATTACCAACATGAGCGAAGACGCGCTCGCTCAGCTCCGCGGCGCCAAAATTGGATTCATCTTTCAGTCGTTTCACCTGATGCCTTCCCTCACGGCGCTCGAGAACATATTAGTGCCGATGGAAATCGCCGGCGCAAGCAACGCCCGCGAACGAGCGCAAAGCCTGCTCGAAGACGTAGACCTCGTTGCGCGCGCGCATCATTATCCTTCACAGCTTTCCGGAGGCGAGCAACAGCGAGTCGCAATCGCTCGCGCCTTCGCCAACAATCCCTCGATCCTGCTCGCGGACGAACCGACCGGGAATCTGGACTCCCGTAACGGCCATCACGTTTTCGAGTTGATGGTCGATATGAATCGAAAGCGAAACGCAACGCTCGTGCTGGTCACACACGAACACGAACTGGCGACGCCTGCCGATCGACAGATCTCGCTGAGGGACGGGCGAGTAGTAAGCGACAGCGATGCGACCGACTCGAGCACTCGAGGCGGCGTGGCGCAGGAAGCCGATGTAGTGGAGACGAGCATCTCGTGAAATTCATCTTACAACTTGCGCGTCGTGAGCTTCGAGCCTCGTGGCGCCGGCTCCTCTTCTTCTTCGCATGCATTGCAATCGGCGTAGGCGCGATAGTAGCCGGCCGGTCGATGCTTCAAAACGCGAGCACCGCAATTGCGTCGGAAGCCCGCAACCTGCTCACGGCGGACGTGCAGATTGACAGCAATCGCCCGTGGACTCCTGAAACGCTGGCGGCGATCGATCGCATATCGCAGCCGCTCGCCGAAGCAAGAACTGAGACGATCGAGTCACCGACCATGCTGCGCCCGGCCGACGCTTCTCACGAAGGCGCGATGATGGTCGAACTGAAGGGCATTGACTCCGGGTTTCCGCTGGTTGGTGAATTCAAGCTGGCCAATGGCGAGCCGTTTTCCTATGAACTTGTTCAAAACGGCGGCGCAGTCGTTTCGGTTGCGCTTCTCGATCGGTTAGGGGTGACAATCGGCGATGATGTAAAGATCGGAAATTCGACGTTTCAAATTCGAGGCTCGATCGAGCGAGAGCCTGGCGCCGGAGGCGGGTTTCGCATAGGTCCTCGCGTCTTCGTCGAGCGCACCGCGGTCGAGTCGGCGGGACTTACTGGATTCGGCAGCCGCGCGCGGCGCAAGATCTACTTCACCACGCCGCTCGATAAACTGCCTGCGCTCACTCGTCAACTTCGCGACGAACTGAAGAACAACCTGGTCAACGTTCGTTCGTATAAGGAGTCCCAGGAGAATCTAAGCGAGCAGTTCTCGCGCGCCGAAGATTACTCGTCGCTGACCGGTCTGGTCATTCTGGTGCTCGGCGGCATCGGTATTTCAAATGTGACTCGAGTCTTCATCGAGCAGAAGAAGAAAGCGATTGCGGTGCTGAAGTGCGTCGGCGCAACAGGAACAAGGATCACAATTGCGTACCTGGCGCAGGTAGTCACGATGGGAATCGTCGGCAGCGGCCTGGGGCTTCTGTTTGGAAAGGGCGTTCTGGTTCTCATTCAGCAGGTCTTCGCCGATAAGCTGCCCTCATACATGACATACGGCCTTAGAGCGGGAGCAGCCGCGCAGGGGCTGACGGTGGGCATCCTGATTTCAGTTTTGTTTTCGGCGCTGCCGCTGCTGCGCATCCGTCATATCAAGCCGAACGTGCTCCTGCGTGAGAGCGCTGTCACGAAGCGGGGCGCACTGGACCTTTTGCGGTGGGCTACTGCGGTGATCGTAATGCTCGGCCTGTTGATGGTTGTTTCGTGGCAGGCGGGGTCAATCCGCGTAGGCCTGGTTTTCCTTGGAGGGCTTGCAGTGACGGCGGGCGGGCTTTACCTTGCGGCGACGCTCCTTATTCTCCTTGTGCGCCGGACTCGGCCGCTAACTTCCTTTGCCCTGAAGCAAGCAATAAACAGTCTTCATCGCCCGGGCAATCAAACTCGCGTGATCGTAATGGTAGTCGGGCTGGGAGTGTTTCTCGTCATCTCGACGCAGGCGCTTCAAGCGAATCTGATTCGCGAATTTGATCTGGGCCGAAACGGGAATATTCCTAACATGTTCCTGATCGACGTTCAGAAAGACCAGGCACAGGGCCTATCGGATCTGGTTACCCAGCTAACGGGCAGCCGGCCGTTGCTGGTTCCCACGATTCGAGTTCGAATGCTTGCGATCAACGGCCAGGAGATAGACTTCAACGATCTGGATAAGAAACGCGAACGCAACCGGCTAAGCCGCGAGTACGTTGTGACCTATCGGCCCGAGCTCGAGTCGAATGAAAAAGTAGTCGGCGGCAAGTTTTGGGATTCGACCTCGTCGCCCGAGCCCGAAGTTTCAATCGAGGAGAGCATGCGTGGGCTTGCCGGACTCGACGTGGGCGGCGAGATGACCTTCGACCTCCAGGGCCGCAAGCTTACGGCGAAGGTTACCAGCATAAGAAAGGTAGATTGGCGAAACGCGCGGACGGGGTTCATGGTGCTTTTCCGGCCGGGCACGCTCGAGGACGCCCCACAAATGTTCGTGGGTGCGCTCAATGGACCGAGCGGCGAAGTCGAACGCTCGCGACTGCAAAGGGCGCTGGTGGATGCCTATCCAAATGTTTCAGTAATCGATGTCGTAGACGTCGTCCGGTCGATCGAGCGCATCATTCACAACATCACACTGGCAATCTCATTTGTCGGCGCGTTCATTCTGTTGAGCGGCGCTTTGATCCTGATCGGGTCGCTTGCGATGACAAAGTTTCAGCGGATCTACGAAGTCGCATTGCTCAAGACGCTGGGCGCGAAACGAAAGACCCTGTTGAGGATTCTGCTTGCGGAATACGGGCTGATAGGAATAGTCGCGGGAGTCATCGGCTCGGGCGCGGCAGTGGGCTTATCTTATGTGACGTCGCGATGGGTGTTCGAGATTCCGTGGAGCTTCACACCGGTGGTCAACTTTGGAGGCGTTGTCGCAACGATTATCCTGGTGATTGGAGTTGGAATCCTTGCTACAGTCGACGTGCTGTCGCGCAAGCCGCTGGCTACGCTACGGGCGCAGTGAAGGTTCAGATTGCCCTTCATCCGTACGACTATGCCGCTAGTCGCTAGTGCAAGAATCCGTGCGAAAATCAGCGTCATCCGCGGTCTATCGTTCGAAATAATTCTCCTCATTAATCGCCGAATAGACCACGGATGACGCTGATTTGACGGATTTGCACGGGTACGCCTTCACTAGCGAAATGTCCGTTACCAGCGCGAACCCAACCAACAAAAAAGGGGCGGCCACAGAGGGCCGCCCCTACATTTCATTACTGACGCTGGATTCTTAGAAGCCGCCCATTCCGCCGCCGCCCGGCATCTGCGGAGCTTCCTTCTCTTGTTCCGGCAGATCCGAGATCAGCGCTTCGGTGGTTAGCAGCAATCCCGCGATCGAAGCGGCGTTCTGCAACGCGTACCGAGTGACCTTTGTGGGATCGACTACACCCATTGCGATCATGTCGCCATACTCTTCGGTATCCGCGTTGAAGCCGTAGTTCGCCGATTTGTTGTTTCTCACCTTATCGACGACCACCGCGCCTTCCTGCCCGGCGTTCGCGACGATCTGACGAAGCGGTTCCTCGAGCGCGCGCTTTACGATTCCGACTCCGATGTTCTCGTCTTCGTTATCGAGCTTCAGACCTTCGAGCGCCTTCTGGGCGCGGATGAAAGCCACGCCGCCGCCCGGCACTATGCCCTCTTCAACCGCGGCCTTGGTAGCGTGCATCGCATCCTCGACGCGAGCCTTCTTTTCCTTCAACTCGGTCTCGGTAGCCGCGCCGACTTTGATCACCGCGACGCCACCCACGAGCTTCGCCAGCCGCTCCTGCAGTTTCTCGCGATCGTAGTCCGAAGTGGTGTCGTCGATCTGGGCGCGAATCTGCTTGACGCGACCTTCGATCTCTGACGTCTTGCCTCCGCCTTCGACGATGGTTGTGTTGTCCTTGTCGACAACAACCTTCTTGGCTCGCCCGAGGTCGGAAAGCTGAATGCTCTCGAGCTTGATGCCGAGGTCTTCGGTTATCGCCTTGCCGCCGGTGAGAATCGCGATGTCCTGAAGCATAGCCTTGCGGCGATCGCCAAATCCCGGGGCCTTGACCGCACAAACCTGCAACGTGCCTCGCAGCCTGTTCACAACCAGCGTAGCCAGCGCTTCGCCCTCAACGTCTTCGGCGATGATCAGCAGCGGCTTGCCCCCTCGAGCAACCTGTTCGAGCAGCGGAAGCAAATCCTTCATCGACGAAATCTTCTTCTCGTGAATGAGGATTACCGCGTCTTCGAGCGCCGCTTCCATTCTCTCAGGATCCGTGACGAAGTACGGTGACAGATAGCCTCGATCGAACTGCATACCTTCCACGACTTCAAGCGCGGTCTCCAGTGTTCGCGATTCCTCGACGGTGATTACGCCGTCCTGGCCGACTTTGGCCATCGCTTCGGCGATCAGATTTCCGATGGTTGCATCGCCGTTTGCCGAGATGGTGCCCACCTGGGCGATTGCTTCGTTGTCCTTCACCTTCTTGGACAAGCGCTGAATCTCCTCGACCGCTTTCTCGACTGCCTTGTCGATGCCGCGCTTGAGCGCCATCGGGCTCGCGCCGGCGGCTACGGTCTTCACGCCTTCGCGGAAGATCGCTTGAGCGAGGACCGTTGCAGTCGTAGTTCCATCGCCCGCGATGTCAGATGTCTTCGAGGCAACCTCGCGCACCATCTGCGCGCCAGTATTCTCGAGCTTGTCTTCTAATTCGATTTCCTTAGCGACAGTGACTCCATCCTTGGTGATGGTAGGCGACCCGAATTTCTTTTCAATGACAACGTTTCGTCCCTTCGGACCAAGAGTCACCTTAACCGCGTCCGCAAGACGATTGACTCCAGACAAAAGAGCTCGGCGCGACTCCTCTCCGTATGCTATGTGTTTAGCCATATTCTTGTTCTCCTAGTTCTAAGAATTACTATCTGCCTTTTCCTTTTGCCTTTGAGCCTTCGCTCGCGGCAGCTCTCTCAATCACGCCGAGGATGTCGTCCTCGCGCATGATCAAATAATCCTGATCATCAAGTTTGACCTCGGTGCCGGCGTATTTGCCGAACAGGACTCGGTCGCCCTCTTTGACGTCCAGGGCCAGGCGCTCACCGCTATCGAGTTTCTTGCCGGCTCCGGCGGCGATGACTTCGCCCTCTTGCGGCTTTTCTCTGGCACTGTCGGGAATGATGATGCCCCCGCGGATTTGCTCCCCTTCCTCGATCCGCTTAATGATCACGCGATCCTGTAGCGGGCGTATGCTTGCCATATTTGTTCGATTCTCCTTTCTAATGAATTGAAGCTAAGCGCCAATGAGATGGGAATACATGCGCGGCTTAGCACTCTCTAATGAGACTGCTAAGTATATTTTGAATACGTGGTTCTGTCAATGACCGGTAGTGTTCGGTTAATGAGTTGCTGACTTGTAACGTGTGGCCAGTCCTTTGCGGTCCTTTGCGTCTTTGCGCTGAGTCTTGGGTATTGAAGGAGCAAGACACGATACTCAGCGCAAAGACGCAAAGGACCGCAAAGCACGCGGAGGTTGTTAGCAACGCAGAATCCGAACACTACCCAATGACGGGCGCATAATATCAAGTTAGGAATCCGGCAGGCGGGCATTCCCTTGCCCGTGTTTTGCGCAACGATGGTAATCGGTCATAATAAAGCCGGATGGTAAAGGTTGCGTGAACATTGCTCCTTGGGTTAGCCGTACACAATGATGGATCGCGCGGTCCCTGGAGGTGTTAGCCCGCAAATCGCAGGATTATGATCAAAGCTATCAAACTGGGTCTCTCGTCCGCAGCCATCGTACTTCTTATCGCTTCGGTTTCGTTCGCCGATCTGCAGTTACCTCAACCACAGGGAATGCTGAGCGACTTCGCGGGTAAGATCAGTCCGGCCACCAGGGGGCAGGTCGAAACACTGCTACAGAACTTTCGTGACCGAACAGGTATCGAAGTTGCCGTCGTGACTGTTCCTTTCGATGACATGCAGGGTTATCCGATCGAGGAGTACGCGCTTCAGCTTGGACGGCAGTGGGGCGTCGGGCGAGATTCGGAGAAAAGAGCGCTGGTCCTTGTCGTCGCGATCAAGCCGCCCGACAGTCAAGGCGCCTATCACGGAGGCACAAGGCTGGAGGTCAGCCGGCATCTTGAAGGCGACGTGCCCGATGCCCTAGCCGGCGAACTAATTCGGAAAATGCGAGACGACTTTACCGCGGGGCGTTTTGATCAAGCTCTAACGACAGGGACTCAAACAATCCTGGCGACGCTTGCTCAAAAACTGGGCATCTCGATGGATGGAATCGATTCGAGTCAGGCCGCGCGGACACAGGTTCGGCAGCCGGCGCGCGCACCAGGCCGCCGCGGGGGCGGCATCCCCGTGTTCGCGATCATTATCCTGGTCTTCGTTGTCCTGGCGATCATTCGCGGGATTGGGGGAGGACGCGGGGGCGGAGGTCGACGAGGCGGAATAGGCTCTGACTGGTTGCTGTGGGCAATCCTCTTTGGCAGCGGGCGCGGCGGAGGCTGGGGCGGCGGTGGTGGCGGAGGTTCGAGCTGGGGCGGCGGAGGCGACAGTGGTGGAGGTGGCTTCGGCGGCTTCGGTGGAGGCGGTGACTTCGGCGGCGGCGGCGCTAGCGATAGTTGGTAGAAGTGATGCGTGAAGCGTGATGCGTGAAACGTGATTCGTGATCCGTGAATCTCACCCAACCGATCACGAATCACGTTTCACGCATCACGTTTCACGCATCACGCATCACGTTTCACGGATCACGCGTCACGGATCACGCATCACGTTTCACGTTTCACGGATCACGCATCACTCTCGGAGGGCAATGTGGCTGATGAACTAATCGAACTCGTGCAAAGACTGCGGGACGCACACGGAACCAATCTGCAATCAATCGTCTTGTATGGCGCAGCCGCAGCGGGAGGCCAGATTGATGAAGATCGGCCCAAAAGGGTTCTCGTCGTCCTTGATCGAATCACTCCGCCTGATTTGAAAGTTGCGCACTCGGTTGCTGAATGGTGGCGCGGTGAAGGCAACCCGGTCCCTGTTTACTTTACGAGCGAGGAGGTCGCCGACTCCTCTGATGTCTTCCCAATCGAGTTCATTGATATGAGTCAGACACGCCGTGTTCTCTACGGCCAGGATCCGTTTGACGGTCTGGATATCTCTACTCAAAACCTGCGTCATCAGCTCGAATACGAGTTGCGGGCAAAACTGCTCAAACTAAGAAGGCTCTACATCCCCGCATCGCGAAACGCGAACGACCTCGCCCGGCTGATGGCCGGATCATTGGACAATTTCGCGGTGTTGTTTCGCCACGTGATCACAATGCGCGGAAAGAAAGCTCCATTCGATAAGCGCGAGTCCATAATGAAACTAGCGGATGAACTCGAGTTGGACAGGAAGGTATTCGAGCGCATTTTTGAATACGCCGGCGATGAGCAGGTGTGGCTGGAGTGGGAGACAAACGAAGTGTTCGGGAAATACCTCCAGCAAATTGAACGCGTGATCGAAGCTGTAGATCACTGACCACGACGACTCGACCCTCCTCGAGCCTGCATCAATCGAACTCACCGATTAACAATTCGCCGACCAAAAACTGAAGGGCCGGGCGAACGTTGGCTGCTGCGCAGCATTCTAACGACAGAAGCCAGAATGCTGCTGCGGTTCCTCTTGCAGCCCCCTGCTAAGTGCTATGAATGCAGACCGCTTAAGCGGCTAGTTTCGGGAATGCGCTTTGCCTTAGCAACACCGCTGATAAAAACAAGGAGGCAGTTAATGCGTGCAATAGTAAAAATGACGATTGCGGCGACGATCCTGGCGCTGATTCAGGCGGTCGCGGTTGGGCAAAATACAGGTGACAAGAAAGCCTGGGGTTATGTGTTCGGCGGAGCCGGGGGAAATTCCGGCGGCAGTTCTACTGGCTGGTTCCAGGTTGGAGCGGGTGGCGAAGGGCTCGTCTACAAGGGGCTGGGGTTAGGCGCAGAGATCGGATACCTTGCGCCGTTTCGCGGCGCAGGCAACGGCTTCGGCGTCGTCTCACCCGACGTGTCGTATCACTTCAAGCGTCCCAATTCGAAGCTCGTTCCTTTTGTGACCGGCGGTTACTCTCTCGCTTTTCGAGGTGGTGGAACTAGTAGCGGCGGAAACTTCGGAGGCGGTGTTCAATACTGGATGAAAGATCACCTGGGTCTGCGCGTCGAGTTTCGCGACCACGTCTTCTCGAGCGACAGCCCGCACTTCTATCAGTTCCGCGTAGGCCTGTCCTTCTAGCTACCTTTAGCATCACAAGCGCGTTCGACCGAGCGACCTCCACACAAAGGAGATCGCTTATGAAGTCAAGACTGTTTGTTTGGTCATTGAGCCTTTTGCTTCTCGCGGTGGCGACGAGTCCCTGCTTTGCCCAATCAAAAGCCGGAAGCGAGATGATGGCGCTCGATCAGATACGAATCCGAGTCGCTGAGGCAAAGAAACACGACCGGAGATTGATTATCCGGCTAAAGAGCGGCGGGACGGTCAGCGGGGTTGTCTCGCCTCTCTCAGACTCACGTTTCGAGCTTACACACTCGCACGGATTCTTCGGCGAGGGGGAAAGCGTTTCTATCAACTATGCCGATGTGGCGAATGTTAAAGGCCGAAATCCCTTTGTCAAAGTGCTCAAAGATGTCGGGGCAGTTTCGGTAATGAGCGTCGCGGTCGCCGCATTCTTGCCGATCTGGGCGAGCCTCGAGGGCCTCTCTTTGCTGCTTACCCGCGAACTGTTGCCGAGCTGCTCGATCGGAAACTAGTGGGGTGTACCAGAGAATTCGCTAGTCCTGTATGGGCGGTCCTCCGTGGCCGCCCCTCCTTCGAGAAAGCGCTTCCTCATTAAGGGGCGGCCACGGAGGACCGCCCATACAGGACTACCCTTAATCGCTAGCGAAATGCTTGTTACAAGCAACTAGTTTTTTCCCGGCCCGAGCGTGGCCTCCTCGAATTCTTCTTCGATGGATTCTTCAGGCGCGATCGCGATCATTCCGTGGCGAACCATATAGATGCCGGCGAAGATCACGATCGCGCCCGCAATCTGTCCCATCGTCGGCGCTTCGCCCAACGCGAACCACGCCACAAGTATCGCCACTATCGGAGTGACGTTGGAATATATCGCGGTCCGGGTCGAACCGATTCTTCGCACACCGTGATTCCAGATGATGTAGGCCAGTGCGATGGCGAACAATCCGCTGTATGCCAGGCCTGCCCACGCCATCGGCCGAACTCGGGACCAATCCTGCCTGAGCAGCGATGGCGCGCATACAAGCAGCAACAACGGAGTCCCGCTGGTCATCATTACGATAGTCGTCTTCATCGGTCCATATTTGTGAATCAAATTCTTTGAGCCCACAGTATATAGTGACCAACAGAAGGTCGTGATCAGCAGAAGGCTGTCTCCGAGGATTGTTTCGCCCAGCGAGAACTCCCCGCGCCCGCTGGTGATAATCATCACGATGCCCGCAAAAGCCAGAAGAAGTCCGGCGACGCCACGTGCAGTGAAGTACTCGTGCTTTCGAATTCGGCCGAGGACGGCGGTGAACAGCGGCGTCGTTGCCAGGATCAGGGCGGCGTTGCCGGCTCGTGTGTGCGCCATCCCGGTTATGAACAGCGTTTGATAGACCGTATTGCCAAGCAGCCCCAAAACAAACAAACGGCGTCCGTCGCCCGGCGCCAGCTTGAAGGTGTCGCGCGACATCAAGGCAACGACGAGCATCGCCAGAGACGCTATCGTGAACCTGAGCGCATTGAAGCTCAGCGGCAGCAAGTCTTCGAGCGAGTACTTGATGGCGGTGAAGTTGGATCCCCAGATCAGGGTCATCAGCAACAACAGCAGGTCTGTCGAGCCAAAGCTCGCCTGTGTGGTGGCCTGCGATTGCGCCGGCTTGCGATCTGCCATCAGTGCCTGCCTTAAACCATGTAAGGGCGGCCCTCCGTGGCCACCTGGGAGCGCAGGCATCCTGCCTGCAAAGAGCTGTGTAATCCAAGAGGCAGGCAGGATGCCTGCGCTCCCAGGTGGCCACGGAGGACCGCCCTTACATTTCCGGTGGCGTGAAATCGGCTCCCAAAGCCTTTTCCAGGTTATGAGCCGTTCGAAGCAAGGTACGCTCGTCGAAGTGCTTGCCGATTAACTGAAGGCCTATCGGGAGCCCGCTCGACGACAGCCCGCACGGCATGCTCAACGCGGGCACTCCCGCAAGGTTGGCCGTGATCGTGTAAATGTCCGACAAGTACATCTCGAGCGGATCGTCGGTCTTCTCCCCAAGCTTAAACGCCGGCGTCGGTGCTGTAGGCGCCACGATCACGTCGCACTTAGCAAAAGCGTTTTTGAAATCCTGTGTGATCAGCGATCGAGCGGTCTGCGCTTTTCCGTAGTACTGATCGTAGTAGCCCGCCGACAGCGCATACGTGCCGAGCATGATTCGTCGCTTGACCTCGGCCCCGAAGCCCTGATCGCGAGTGCGACTGTACATCTCTTTCAGACTCGAAGCCTCTTCGGCACGGAACCCGTATCGAACACCGTCATAACGCGCGAGGTTCGAGCTTGCTTCAGCAGTAGCGATCAAATAGTAAACCGGCACCGCGTACTCGGTGTGCGGAAGACTCAAATCGATGATGTCAGCACCGATCTGCTCGAGCATCCTGATCGCGGCTTCCACGCTGTCGTTTACTTCCGCGTCCAGTCCCGAGGCGTAGTACTCTCGCGGTACGCCGACTCGCAAGCCGCTGATATCCCCGCCGATCGCGGATACGTAGTCTTCAACATCGACATTGCTCGAAGTCGAGTCGTTGGCATCGTGACCTGCGATGACGCTCAAAACGCGCGCCGCGTCCTCCACCGAGTTGGCAAGAGGACCAATCTGGTCGAGCGATGATCCGAATGCCATCAACCCGTAGCGTGACACTCGACCATAAGTCGGCTTGAGCCCAACTACGCCGGACAAACTCGCAGGTTGCCGAATCGAGCCACCGGTGTCCGAGCCAAGCGCTGCCACGGTCATTCCCGCGGCCACTGCGACCGCTGACCCGCCCGAGGATCCGCCAGGTACGCGCGTCGTGTCCCAGGGATTTTTGACGGGGCCGTAAGCCGAGTTCTCGGTCGATGAACCCATCGCAAACTCATCGAGATTGGTCTTTCCAACGATGATGACGCCCGCCGTTTCCAACTTCTCGACCGCGGTAGCCGTATAGGGAGGCTTGTAGTTGAAGAGTATGCGAGAGCCGGCCGTCGTGCGCACTCCGCGCATGACCATGTTGTCTTTTATGGCAAGCGGCGCTCCGGCGAGCGGCGGAAGTAAATCTCCTCTTTCAGCGGCGCGGTCTATCTCCTCGGCACGACTCATCGCAGCATCCGCGGTAACGGTTATGAAAGCATTGAGGTCGGAGAGGCGTTCGATCCGGTCGAGTGCCGCCCGGCAAACATCCGCCGCTTTCAGCTCGCGTGATGCAATGCGGTCGCGAAGGGGGTTGATCGTGAGTCGTTTGAGTTCCAAAAGAATTCTCTTGCGTGTTTTCGTTCGCCGTGAGTATCTCAGCGGCAAGCGTTCAGAGTACCGACTCTAGTGGGCTGGAATCCGGAGCCGGCTAAAGCCGGTACTCTGAACACTGGCCCTGAAGACTTGGATTAGCCGCCGATCACCCGGGGCACTCTGAAATATCCCGCCTCCGAATCTGGCGCATTCTCGACCGCAAGCTTCTGTCCAAGGCCCGGGCGGACCTTATCATCACGCTTCGCACACTCGGTGTCGCCGCCCGCCGGGGCACAATGTGACATCGGCTGCACACCTGCCGTATCCAGTTCATTCAACTTTTCCACATGGCCGATGATTGAACCTAGCTGCTCGGTAAAGAGGCCGGTCTCTTCGGCAGTCAAATCGAGCCGCGCAAGCTCTGCGATTTTTTCCACGTCCGCGCGAGTAATGGCCATACTGTCTCCTGTTTGAGCGGGTGATGAACCAAACGATTATAGGAAGCGTGAGTCGCGCTATCAAGGCCGGCGTTCCCAGCGTATACGTGTTGCTTCGGTGAAGCGACGCTGCTCGTCCTCAGCGTCCTCAGCGTCCTCTGCGGTTCAATTGAACGGTGCTGGGGATCAACCGCGGAGGACGCGGAGGAAAGCATAGAAGAAATTTGTGCGACTCACGATTCGCCTTACCATCCTTCAAACGCTATAATCGCAGCTTTGAATTTTCGGACGCTCGCGAACATTTGGGGGTAAACCACGGATGACAGCTCTGGTTGGAATAATAATGGGATCCAAATCTGATTGGGAGACGATGTCGAACGCGGCTCAGACTCTCGAGACTCTTGGCATTGCATTCGAAGTGCGGGTGCTGTCCGCCCATCGCACACCGGATCAGCTTTTTGAATATGTCGAGTCCGCCGAACAGCGCGGTCTCGAGGTGATCATCGCGGCGGCCGGCGGGGCGGCTCACCTGGCGGGCGTCGCCGCAGCCAAGACGCTTCTGCCGGTCCTCGGCGTACCAATGGAATCAAAAGCACTGAAGGGATTGGATTCTCTGCTGTCGATGGTCCAGATGCCGGCCGGGATCCCGGTCGGGACCCTGGCAATCGGGCGAGCGGGAGCCGTGAACGCTGCTCTGTTTGCCGCGGCAATACTAGGCAACAAGAATCCCGAGGTCCGCGAAGCGATTCGCGCCTATCGAAAGGCTCAGGCCGACGCGATCCTGGCACACCCTGACCCTCGTGAATGAACCGGCGCTTAACGGCTCGCTTCAGCGGGCCGCGACCAACACTGCGCACTGGAACAATGAGACAACTGCTTCGTGGCCTCGGTTGGATGGGCTTGTGTGGAGCCGGCTTGTGATGCAGGTGAGAAGGGTCTTATTCCTTCGGCGGGTGCCAGCCCGCCGCAAACCACTCACTTCTCACCATCACTGCGATCGCGTTGTTGAGTCGCAGCGCGATGACTGTCGCTCGTCCACAAGCCGTACGTCCGATGATTTGAGTGCCGTGCTCGCTCCATTTGAAATGCTGCTGCCATTTCCGGAGCCGAGGATTGAACAATCTGACTTGCTTTCCAGTGATCGGATCGAGCCCCCGAGTCTGAGTCCCTTTGAAACCGTTGCACATTCGACAAGCAAGGCAAAGATTCCTTTCGCCATTCGTTCCACCAGCCGCTCTGGGAACGATATGCTAAATTTCGAGCTTGCCGAACACATATCTTTGCGGGCTCTGGCAGTACTCGCAACGATGCTGCGCCCGCGCACGCACGCGAGTGCCCATCTCTCTTGCAGTCATTCTTGATGTTCAAGGTGTCAACGGCTCGCGCAAACCTCGCCGAACCGCCTCGCGGAGCGCTTGTGCCTTGCGTAAGAGTTTTTCCTGGTAATTCTGCATTAACGCGAGAAGCTCAGAGTTTTCGCTACTGCTCAGTGTACCAGCTTGCTGTTTGTCGAGGAGCTTGCTAAATCGCCTACCTTGCTTACCATCCATTTGCATCTCACTCAGTTCAAGAACCTCACTGTCCTTCAGCTTTGAAACAGGCTTGTAATCTTCGTTAGTCTCGCCAACTGGAGAGAGAGAAAGTTCGATGGCCTGAGCTAGCAGGTCTCCGATGTTACGATTGCTTACTTCTGCGAGTCGCTTAGCTCGTCGATAAACAGCGTCGTGAAGTGTGATCCTAACTTCTGTTCCCATTCTTGGTCCTGCTTCTATCTCTTCTGGCTAAGTTTAGCGCGCGGTGCATTCTGCCACGCCAATGCGGCTCGCTGAAAAGAATCATTTGACCGGTTCTGCAACATCCGAGCGAAGAAACTGATCGAGCAGCTCGGCATATTTCGCGCTTCGTTCGGCGATCTCTTCTTCGGTCTCTTTCATTTCGCGGCGTGACTGATACAGCTCATCGGCTATCTGAATCGCGGCAAGAATTGCAACCCTCAGTGAATCGACGGTCATGGTCGCGCGAGCGATTTCGTTCATGCGCTTATTGACGTGCCCGGCCAGCTCCTGGATGTAGTCCGACTCATGACTGCTTCGAAGAGTGTAGGTCTGATTGTAGATGACGACCTTGTGTGATTGGCTCGGATTGTTGTCCATACTAATTTTGCGCCGTAAGCCGGCGGGCAATCGGGGTCAGCGTAGCCAGGTCTCTGTCTATGTCTCTCGGCTTATACCTTTTCGACTTCGAGCACCGCGATCGCGTCGAGCATTCCTTCGACCTTCAGCTTGATAGCGTCGCGCTCGGTGAGCAGGCGTTCAACCTGTAATTCAAGGCGATCCTTATCGTCGCTGGTCCGGCTAAGCTCGCGCCGAAGACTGAGCACCTCGCGTTCGAGCGCCTCGCGCTCCTGCCGCTCGCGCTTGAACTGCTCGATCGTGCGGTAGATCTTATCTTCGAGGTGCGAGAATTTTTCCAGACCGTAAATTGCGCTCACCTGCCCCCCCGGAAATTGCCGAATGTCGATTGCCGATTTCCGATTTCACGAGTCCGATTAAGCCTCAAAACAATCGGCAATCGCAAATCGGCAATCGGAAATCACCGTAGTTGTAGCCCTTCGAATCGAAGTCTCAGCGTCGCCGTGACTTTTTGGTGCATCTCAGTTACTTCCTCATCCTTGAGCGTGCGGCCTTCGGCTCGATAGATGACTCTGAACGCGAGTGAATGAAATCCTTCTCGCATTTCTTTGCCTTTGTACATATCAAAGATTCGCACTGACTCTATTTCGGATATCCCGAGATCGCGCACGGCCGTTTCGATATCGCCCCACATTACGGTGTCGGGCATCAAAGCCGATACGTCGCGGGATGCGGCCGGAAACCTGGGCAGCGCGCTGTACCGCACCTGGTTCGGAGGAAGCGCGAGCAACTTCTCAAATTCGATCTCACCGACAAAGACCGGTTGGCGGAACTTATAAAGAGAAGCAACCCGGGGATGAAGACTGCCGAACCGCGCTATCTCTTCTCCGTCACGGGCAAGCACCGCCGACTGTCCAGGATGCAGGTATTCTACACGCGCTCGATTAATTGTAAAGCCTGAGACGTTCAACGTTGACAACCCTGCTTCCACCGCGCCCTTCAGGTCATAAAAGTCGATCTGCTTTGCGCCTCGCCAGTCATCAGGAAATACCGAACCGGTCATCACCATGCCAAAGAGCTCACGTTCAACCGGCCGTTCGTTAGACGCCGCAACCGCGAACACACGGCCGATCTCGAACAGCTTCACATCGCGAGTTCCCTGGTTGAGATTGTGCTGAACCGCGTCAAGCAATCCGGTTACCAACGACGTTCGCATCTCGGATTGATTCACGTCGATAGGATTCAAAAGCGTAGCCGCCGGCGTATCGTTTAGCCGGAACAGGCGATCACGCTCCCCGTTGACGAAGCTGAATGAGTAAGCTTCATCGAAGCCGAGCGCGGTCAGAGTGCGTCTCAGGTTGCGCCGCTGCTTATCGCCCCTCGGATGCTTCCCTGCTCCACCCCACATCGGTAACGTCACATCCACAAGATCGTAGCCGACGTGCCTCGCCACTTCCTCCACGAGATCTTCTTCGCGAGAAACGTCTACTCGGAAAGACGGAGCAACCGCGCTCAAACGTTTCTCACCAGCGTCGAGTTCGACTTCAAACTCCAGCGCGCGCAAAATATCCGCCGCTTGATCTATCGAAACCTTCAGCCCAGTAAGCCGCTCAATCCGAGACTCACGCAATGCAACTGAATCGCGCGTGATCGGCGTCGGATAGACGTCAATCGCCCGCTTTAGCACCTGCCCGCCCGCGATCTCCGCGATCATCTGGGCTACGCGATCGGCGGCCCTGACTTGCCCATCGTAATCGGCGCCCCGCGCGAACCTGTATGAAGCTTCGGTGTCCATGCCCAGCACTCTTGCGGTGTGACGGACGGAAGCCGGGTTGAAGTAAGCGCTTTCAATCAGCACGTCCCGGGTTGACTCGCTGATTTCGGTATCCGCTCCGCCCATCACGCCGGCGATTGCAACCGCTCGATCCGCGTCGGCTATGATCAACATTTCCGGCGCAAGCTCGCGCGTGAATCCGTCAAGCGTCGTTATCTCCTCTCCGGCGTGAGGGCGCCTGACAATGATTCGATGGCCGTGCAAGAGATTCAGATCGAACGCATGAGTGGGCTGATTAGTCTCGAACATCACATAGTTGGTAATGTCAGCCACGTTGTTCACTGAACGCTGACCGATCGATTCAAGCCGATCCACCAGCCACTTCGGCGACGGACCAACCTTTACGCCGCGAACAACTCGCGCTGCGTATCGAGGGCACAGGTCCGGATCGAGTATCTCGACTGAAGCCGCGGCCTCTGAAGGCTCGTCGGCTTCAGCAAGCGTGACGGCGCGTGGAGTAAGAGCGGTCCCGCATATGAGCGCCGCTTCGCGAGCGATGCCGAAATGCGAAAGCGCGTCGGGGCGATTCGAAGTCAAATCGAAATCGAGGATGTGATCGTCCCGAATTCGCTCGATGCCCTCGACCGCAAGCCCGGCCATCGTCAATCGCTCGGCGAGTTCTTTTGGATTCAGCGTGAGCCTAACAAGCTCACCCAGCCAGTTGTAACTGATTTTCATTCAATCCTTACCCGGTCTCTACTTAGAGAGCCGTTCTGCGACTTCTCAACATCGGCGATGGCGCTCAAGAGATGTTCGCGGTTTGCCGGTGAACGGAGCAGGTAACCGGTTTCGTCGCGCTCGTACACAGCTATCTCGATCTCTTTGTCTTTGAAAGCCTCTTTGATTGCGTTAACAAAGTTCTCATCAAGCTCGTCGGCTTTGAGTTGGTAGATAGCATTCATGTTGATTCCCTCTTTCCTTTGAGCGAAATATCATAACACTGTCTCGATGGCCTTCAAGCGATCTGCGCTGATATGCGGAAGCGTAGGTTGTGATCAAAAGCGGACTTGATCCGGGAACCGCCCGCGACTCTTCGCCAGAAGTGTCCTGAGAATTCCCTGGAACCCCGTAGGGGTAGAATGTTTATAGTGGCGAGCTCCATATGTTGCCAACCCCGTAGGTGTGAAATGTTCCTGCGCTCAACTCTGTGCCGCACCTAACGGAGCTAGGAGTCCACGTCGGCGTCCGTAACTATAAACATCGCACCCCTACGGGGGTTGCCCGGGCGGAGCGCTCGATTCCCCGCTCTGAGCTCGGGTGACCTACGCCCACCCAAGTCTCAGGTTTAATCACACCCGAAGCGTCACGACTTCATTTGATCCGATAACTCATAAGCGTGCCCATCCCGCGCTCACCCGCCGGAACCGGTCATTGGACGCCGCTGTGAACATTGCAAGCGCGGGCCGCCACTCCATTCGGTCGATGTTCACGTCGGAGCCTGTAATGCGAATAACGTTGAACGAATTGCCTTCACCCCTTGCGCGGGTTGAAGCCGCCGTTCCGGCTTGCACCACGAGCGCCGCGCGTCCGGCAAATCTGTAATGCTTCGCCGTTTGACCGGTGTGGCTCACGTGCAGATGGCCGGCCAGAAAGAGATCGGCGCCGCAAGCTGACAGTTCACGGATTGCCATTTTTGCCCGGCCGACAAGGTCGCGCTCGTCGTGCCATTCCGGCAAATCGAACGGATGATGAGTGACAAGAATCTTGATGACGTTGGGCGCAACCAAACAGAATTTGTCCCGAAGCCATGCCACCTGCGCTCGGTTGATGCGGCCGCCTTTGATTGTCAGCGATCGCGCGGTGCTTATTCCAAGAACCGCTATCTCGTCATCGACGTAGAAGGGTCGCATGTCTTCGGTGATGTAGCGGCGATACTTGTCCAGCGGACGCGCAAACCGGGCGAATAAATTGTGCAAAGGGATGTCGTGATTCCCGGGCACCACGATTTGCGGTTTTGGCAGCGAGTCGAGAAACGCGCGGGCTTCTTTGAATTGGTGCGATCGCGCGCGCTGCGTCAGGTCTCCGGAAACGGCTACGACATCCGGTTTCAATTCGCTGATCGTGCGAACGAGCGGGGCGATGATCGCTTCGTTGACGCTGCCGAAGTGAATATCAGATAGATGGACAACAGTTCTCATTCAGGTTTTCTAATCACCCCTGACAGAGTCGTTCTGAGTCTGGTTGGGCACAATCACATTCAACGCTCCGGGCCGTATGCGATAGCGAAGCGGAGGCTTCATCATTGTGATTTCTCCGTCTGTCGCAACGCGAATGCGGCGGCGGGCTGTGTCTATGGAAACCTCGGTCGTAAGCATCGCAACGAATTCTTCGGACTTCTCGGCGCGTCCCATCAGCGCGCGCAACGCGATCATGGCGAGCCCAAGCCGCCGCGTGCGATGAGAAAAGTACAGGCTCAACTGCCCGCCGTCGAGCCGTGACCTTCCGCCGATATTGAAGTTCTGCATTTCGTATCCATTGTTGCCGATGAACACAAAAGGAGTGCGGCTCGAGACCTCATTGCCGTCGGCGGACAAGCGGACGTCAAGAAACGGATATCGACGCATGACGCTGAACGCCGCCCAGACAAATGCCGGCCACTTACCGTGTCCGAGCTGCTGTTTTTGTTCGCGCTCGTGTACGAGGCTTGGATATAGACCCAGACTCGAGTTGTTAAGGAAGATGCGTCCGTTCACCTCTCCGACATCGACCGGGACAACGTGGTTGGCGATGATCGTGTGCACCGCTTCTCGCAGGTCGAGCGGGATTCTCAAGTCTTTCGCGAAATGATTGAGCGTGCCGAGCGGCAAGACGCCGAGCGACTTGCCGGTGTCAACCAGAGTTGCTGCGACTGCACTGATCGTCCCGTCGCCTCCCCCTGCGACGATGGTCCGGGCGTCGCTCTCAACTGCGCGTCGCGCGAGGTCCACAACATCTTTCCCGCTCCGGGCAAGCCTTATGTGAGCGTCGATGCCGTTCTCGCTAAAGAGATCAGCGAGCTGCTCGCGGGTTTCTTCTTTCCCGGTTGCGCCCGAGGAAGCGTTGATGATGACTTCAAGCGCGCGAGTGCCGCCCTTTTGCTTTCCGTCCTTCATACTTCAGCCACCGCGTATGCGCACGCGAGGTGAACTCGGGTCGAGGGACAAGGCTTACTTGATACGATAACCTTCCTCTTCATTGTTGAAAATCCAACCCACCACTTCGCCGATTCTGATCTCTTCACTTCGATAGGCTTCCATTGTAATCGCAGCCGAGCCCTGACGGTGAATCGTCTGCGCCGAACGCAACATGCGCCCGAATCTCTCCTGCCAACGAACCATGTTGGCCGGCCTCAGATCGAGCCAGCCACGTTCCGCCCATTCGTCAATGGCGGTTTCATTGATTGTCAGTTTAGTCCGGCCCGCATACTCGGGAACGTTGATTCGAGGCCCGCGAATCAAACGGTCGCCGTCCGGCGGCAGTATCGGGATTCCAATCGAAGTGATTGTATTGCGAAGATCGTTGTTGCGCTGCAAGTACCGCCACAATGCTTCGGCGATTTCTGCCGGAGCTTCTTCGACAACCGCCTGAAGCGTCCGATACTTGGTCTTCAGCAGGTGCGCTTCATAGAGCAGTCTGGTTAGTTTCGGTGGACCCAATTCCCCGGTCGCAATCGAGTGCGAATTAGTCTCGTGCTCGAGCCGGCGCATCGCTTCAATAGCCGAGCCTCGCAGGTACCCCGCGCGATAACTCGGAGTCATTATCGCGGAATCGATGGCCGCGATCACGTCGACGCCGGTGTTGCTTCCTTTGATTTCGAGCACGACGTTGCTTGCTATTTCTTCGGGCGTGACGAACTCCATCTGATTGATCGACGTCACCGCTTCGAACTCGCCTCGCGCAAAGAAGCCGTTCTCGCCCGTATCGACGCCGACCATTTCGAGCTCGCCGAGCTTCTTGAAATCTTCGGATGGAAGCGCAAGCTCAAGCTCTCCATCCAACCGTTGAGTTCGCGGCGCGTACATGAGAATCGGAGTGTTGTCGCGATGATGCTTGAGCGATTGAAAGGTGACCTTCTTATAGCCGATCATCGCGCCGGGCTTGATCTCCTTGACGATGGGCCCACCGGGCGTGCGAGCCATCAGAAACATCAATCCGGTGTGCGCGAATCCAATTGCGGTCTTGGACATGAGTTTAGCCGAGGGTTTGTCTTCCCCGTGCGTGTACGGAATGTTCAATCCCATCCCGCCGGTGCCCGTAGTCCCCACCTTTACATAAACGCGTGTGCCGGCTTCGATCATCGCTCGATATATCAATTGAGTGTGGCGAATCAACTGGGGAATTGATTGCGACAGCAGCAACGTCTCGAAAGTTCGTTCGACACCCTTGCGATTGTCCGCGATCTGTTTGAAGTCGCGGTCCGTAATGCGCTCTTCCATGAAGTCCAGCGCTTTTCGAACTTCTATCGAGTTTGTGTACACGTCCTGATAGCTGATGCCCGACGCGGTGTTTACGCAATCGATCAGCACATCGGCGCCGTGTTCGCGAATTGAGCCGGCGAGCATCGACCTCTCGTAAGCGTCGCCCAACGCCCCGAACAAATCATCGTATAGCGCACGCCGGCGAGCAGGACTCGCCAGCAGGTCGTCGCGATCGGCGCGCGAGAACTCGGATCGAACGAAGATGTTGCCCCAAAGCTCGACGAATTGAATTGCGGGAAATTCTTTGCGAAGCTCGCGGGAAAGCTCGCGCACTTCCTTTTGAAACAATGAGGCGATGACGATCTTCTGAGGCTTGAGGTTACGCGCGACCTGGTAAGCGATCTGAGTTCCAACCAGACCCGCCCCACCGAGGATGAAGATGGATTTGTCATTGGTCATTGGTCATTGGTCATTAGTCATTAGTCATTGGTCATAATTGGTCATTGGTCATTAGTCATTAGTCATTGGTCATTGGTCATTGGTCATTAGTCATTGGTTTTTGTTGATTCATCCGAAGGACTAATGACTAATGACCAATGACCAATGACCAATGACTATTATGCAAATTGTTCGAGGAACCGTATGTCGTTTTCGAAGAGCAACCGAATGTCGTCGATGTCGTACATCAACCCGGCCATTCGATCTATGCCCAGTCCGAAAGCGAATCCGGAAAACTCTTCAGGGTCGATGCCAACCGTCTCGAGCACGTTCGGATGAACCATTCCGCTTCCACCAAGCTCGATCCAACCCGACCCCTTGCAGATCCGGCAGCCCGTTCCCCCACAGACATAGCAACTGAAATCCACTTCCGCCGACGGCTCGGTAAAGGGAAAGTACGATGGCCGGAAGCGAGTTCGAACGCCCGGGCCGAACATCATCTCTACAAACTTTTGCAGCGTGCCTTTCAGATCGGCAAGCGTGATGTGGCGATCGACGTTCAGCCCTTCTACTTGAAAGAACATCGGGTTGTGAGTCGGGTCGGGCGTATCCCGGCGAAAGACTCGCCCGGGCGCGATAACTCTCAGCGGCGGCTTCTGGCGCTGCATCGTGTGAATCTGAACGGTCGAAGTCTGGCTCCTCAGCGCGAGGTCTTCTGAAACATAGAAGGTGTCGGCCGACTCTCGCGCGGGATGGCCCGGCGGAATGTTGAGCGCGTCGAAGTTGTAGAAGCTCGTTTCAATCTCCGGCCCGTCCTCCACCGAATAGCCCATCGACACAAACACGTCTTCGATCCGTTGCCGAACGAGCGTGATTGGATGAAGGTGGCCCTGGCGCGGACGCGTGCCCGGCAGACTGATATCGATCTTATCGCGCTCGAGCGCGAGGGTTTCGGCCTCGGCTGCAAACTGATCGTTCAACCGCGCGATCTCAGCCTCTACCTCGGCACTGATCTCGTTGACCTGTTGCCCGAACCCGGCCCGCTCTTCGGAAGAGAGAGAGCCGATGCGTTTCTTCTCGGCGGCGATCAATCCCGACTTTCGGCCGAGATACTTGTCGCGCAATGCGTTGAGCGCTTCAACGGTTGAAACGTGCCGCGCATCCTCGGTGAATCGGTCTCGAAGTTCGTGTAGCTTTTCGTCCATACGTGCTGAGCGGGCGAAGCAAGCAGCAATGCATTGCCTCGCCCGCTTCCAGATTGAAAACCGATCTAAGCCGCGGTGGCGCGGTGAGATTCAATCGCCTGCTTAACCTTGCCGGAAATCTCGGTGAAGGCCGCGGGTTCGTGCACTGCAAGGTCGGCAAGCACCTTGCGATCGAGCCCGATCTCGGCGAGCTTCAGACCGTGCATGAACTGGCTGTAGCTCAACCCGTTCGCGCGCGCGGCAGCGCCGATGCGGACAATCCATAGCGAGCGGAAGTCCCGCTTCTTTAGTTTCCGTCCCGTGAACGCAAAGTTCAGCGAGCGTTCAACCTGCTCCTTCGCGTGACGATAGAGCTTGCTTTTTGTGCCGCGATAACCGCGAGCGAGTTTCAAAATCCCTTTTCGTTTGTGTAGTCGTTTGTTTCCGCGTTTCGCGCGAGGCATAAGTTCCTCCTTATTAGTCCGTAGTCCGTAGTCCGTAGTCAGTAGTCAGTAGTCAGTAGTCAGTAGTCAGTAGTCCGTAGTCAGTAGTCAGTATCACTAGTCAGTAGTCTGTTGTTCGTGCTGCCGCAACTCCGTTCCTACTGACTGCGGACTACGGACTACTGACTACGGACAACCATTCAGGGGCGACCGTATGGAAGCATCCGTTTAGTCGGCTTCTCGTCAGCATCGGACACCAATGAATCGATGTCGAGTTGACGTTTTCTTTTGGTCGTCTTGCTGGTCAGGATGTGTCGCGCGTGCGAGTGCCCACGCTTGACCTTGCCGGTCGCTGTCAGCCGAAATCGTTTGGCAGCTCCCTTGTGCGTTTTGAGTTTTGGCATTATTCCTCCCGTAAAAAAGTTCGTAGTCCCGCATTCAGGCGGAAGTTCGTAGTCGTTTAGGGTGAGCGTCCATCCCCGAGCTTCCGCCTGAAGACGGGACTACGAACCACACGTCCGAAACCGGCGCTTCATTTATGAGATTCCTTTTTCTTCGGCGCGAGCATAATAAACATATTCATTCCTTCGAGCTTCGGCCTGACTTCAACCGTTCCGGCTTCGGCAAGGTCGGCCTCGAGCTTCTGCAGCAAGGCAAAACCCAGTTCCTTATGTGTTATCTCGCGCCCGCGAAAGTGGACCGTCGCCTTTACCTTGTCTCCCTCATGCAGCAGCCTCGATGCGTTGTTCTTCTTGAACTCGTAGTCGTGCTCGTCGGTGCCGGGCCGGAACTTTATTTCCTTGACGGTAATAAAAGTCTGTTTGGCCTTTGCTTCCTTTTGTTTCTTCTTCTGCTCGTATTGGAACTTACCGAAGTTGATTATTCGGCAGACGGGCGGCTGAGCCTGCGGCGCGATCTCGACCAGGTCCAGGCCCTTGCCGCGCGCGATTTCGATCGCTTGTTGCGGCGCCATTATGCCGAGCTGATTGCCGTCGTCATCGATGACGCGGACTTCACGAACGCGGATGCGCTCATTGACTCGCACAGAAGGCACCCGATCTCGTCTGTCTCTGAATCCTCTCCGCTGATAGCTGCTGATACTGTATCCTCCTAAACCGGTACTGCTGGTTTAACCGAAACAACAAACCTCAGTTGATAAAGCGCCGAGTACTCGCCGCGCCGAAGTAATCGGGGTCACACTAACGTGGCCCGAGGCTTCCGGACTATGCGAATGCGGTCACTATCGAACCGTTGTTTCTACCATCTGGTCGGATCTTACGTCAGCGCCTGTGGCTTTGGCTTCCGTTAGTGGCGGCCTTTTCGAAACGCCTCAGGACTTCCGGAGCTGACGTAAAATAACGATCTCAGTCTCTATTCAGAGAACTGAAAGCTCGATATGACAGGAGGGGCGACTTTTCCAATCGCTGTCCTGCCAAGTCAAATCTCAAGGTCGAATACTACCAAAGGCCCCGGTCCGCGGCAAGCGGAGGGTAGTGTTCAGTTATTGAACCGCTGACTTGTAACGTGTGGTCAGTCCTTCGCGTGCCTTGCGGTCCTTTGCGTGCTTTTCGGTCCTTTGCTTGCTTTGCGGTCCTTTGCGTGCTTTTCGGTCCTTCGCGTGCTTTGCGGTCCTTTGCGTCTTTGCGCTGAGTACTGGGTATTGAAGAAGCAAGACCAATACTCAGCGCAAAGACGCAAAGGACCGCAAAGCACGCGAAGGTTTATTAAGCAACGCATAATCCGAACACTACCAAGCAGAGCGAAAAATCCCCACGCTGATTCATACACAAACCGATGTAGACGGCGAGCTCTCGGGAGTCGGACCGTTCCAGAACCTCCGGCGCGATTTGCGACCTTAGGCTTCCGAATATCCGTCTAACCGTACTTGACCGCCCGTCTACTTGGCGATAGCCTTCCGCCCATAAGCCCCGCCGGTTGCATTGGCGCGCAACAAAGCGCCACAACGGGCCGGCTTACATGGCTCCGGTCTTCTGCAGATGTATCAAACGATCTCTCATTACCGCCTGCTCGAGCCTCTAGGTTCCGGGGGCGAGGGACAGGTTTGGAAAGCCGAAGACCTTAAGCTCAAGCGCATTGTCGCGATAAAACTTCTAACCGCATCGCAACCCGCCGGCGAACAAGCGAACGAAAGACTGCGCGCCGAAGCTCAAATGGCCGCGGCGCTCAGCCATTCGAATATCGCCGCCGTCTACGAGTTGGGTGAGTCCGACCACCTTGCGTTCCTGGTGATGGAATGGGTGGACGGAGAAGACTTGAAATCCATAATCGCGCGCGGACCGCTCGATCTGACCTGTGCCATTGATATCGCGTTGCAGATCGTCGAGGCGCTGGCGGCCGCTCACAAACGAGGGCTGGTCCATTGTGATATCAAGAGTGCCAACATAATGGTCACGTCTGACGCGCTCGTGAAGGTCCTCGATTTCGGAGTCGCTCGGCTTAGGTCCGTTTCGAACGCCTCTGCTGCTCGCGACACCCTGCGAGCACACGGATCGATCGGCGCTGAGGACGCGCCAAATGAATCGGGGGCCGCCGTCCTCGTACGCGAAGCGTCCGGCACACCGGGCTATATGTCACCCGAGCAGCTTCGGTGCGCCGCCCTGGATGAGCGCACGGATATCTTTTCCCTCGGAGCGGTGCTTTATGAAATGTTGACGGCCAGGCGGCCGTTTGAACGCGAAACTCGAGCAGACGTCTTCCGTGCAACGTTGAATGACGAACCGCCGGCGTTGAGCTCAGTTCGCGACGATGCCCCGCTTGAACTGGAAAGCATACTCCGGAGAGCGCTCGCAAAAGACCGTAATCAACGATACGCAACAGCCGAAGACCTGCGATCGGATTTGATCGCGCTGAAGTCGAGGCTCAAAAAGTCGGCAGACATCGAGCGTAGTTTCTACGCCGACACAACCGCGGCAACCGCAACCGCAGCCACTGGTCCGATCTCACCCGCGAGCGCTTCCCCCGCCGCTCTTCTGCAAGCACTCGCGTGGCGGCATCGAAGGGGGCTTCTGGTGACGGGCGCTTTGGCGGCGTCACTGGCGCTCTGGGCTATTCTTCAATCTCACGGGGCGAATTGGACGGCGGCAATCGGGTTGCTGGCGATCGCGGCGGCGTGCGCTTTGGGATACGCCGCGGCCCGGAAGAGGCCGCCTATTTCCGCGCAACCATTGCCGGCCGGCGCAGCATTTCGAGGCTTGTTGCCCTTTCAGGAAGCCGACCGAACCCGCTTCTACGGGCGAGAAACGGAAACAGCATCACTCTTCGAGCTGATTCGCCACGGTGACTTTCGCTTCGGTGTGTTGTTCGGGGAATCGGGATGCGGCAAGACCTCGTTACTGAGAGCGGGATTACTTCCAAAGCTGTGGGGCGAAGGGTATGTGCCGATCTACTGCCGCTCGTATAAGGACCCTCTCTCGGCCGCGCTTGATGAGTGCCGGAAACGGAGTCAGATTGAGATCCTTGAAGCCGAGCCTCCCATCGAATACCTGAGGCGAGTTGCCGGAGACCTGGGCGGCACGATTGTTCTGGTATGCGATCAATTCGAAGAGTTCTTCGTCAGCCACAGATCTCTACAAGAGCGGGAGCCGTTCCTTTCGTTCCTTGCGCAATGTTATCGGGATCACACGCTACCGGTTAAATGCCTGGTCTCGATGCGCAGCGACTTTCTTTATCTCATTCAGGCCGAGATGGGCGGGCGCATCGCCGAGCCGCTTATCAGTTCGGGACTCTATCACCTGCGCAATTTCGAAGAGGCACACGCGGTCGAGATAATCGAGCGGTCGGCGCGGCGCGCGGCGCTCCCTTTTGAAACCGGACTCTCGCGCCAGATAGCTCGCGACTTGTCGAGCGCCGGGACCGTCTCGCCTTCCGAGCTGCAGATTGTGGGCGAACAATTACAAAGCAAACGGATATATACATTACACGCGTATAGGCTGGCCGGCGGCAAGGAGCCTCTTGTTCACAGTTTTCTGGAAGATGTAATTCAGGCATCGGGTGATCCCGAAGGCGCGCGACTACTCCTTCGCAGTGTTATCTCTGAAGAGAACACCAGGTTGACTCTGACACTGGACGAAATTGCCAGACGCACGCAGCGCAGCGGGGTTGCCGTCGCGCGGCTTCTAAGGCTGTTCTCGGACGCCCGCCTGATCAGGGAAGTGCAGGACGATGACCCGTGGCGCTACGAACTCATGCACGAATACCTGATCGATAGAATCAATCAGGTCACAGGCCGAGTGATGGATGCTACGCAGCGGGCCAACCGGCTGTTTCGCCAGTATTTGTCCAATTACACGATTGACACTCGAACGCGCATACCTTTGAGCAAGCTCTGGTTTATTCGCAGGTATTCGGACGCGCAGCGCGGAGAGCGCGAGCGCGAGTTGTTGCGCAGGAGTCTCAAGCTCGGCTTATTGAAGGCCGGCGCGCTGGTTATTTTGCTCCTGGCAGGCGCGACCGCCGCCGCAGCCGCGCTGTCGGTCACCGAAGAATGGGAGAGCGTTCGATTGAGCGATGGCCACACCGCCGCCGTGCGACGCGCGGCCTTCTCACCCGACGGCGCTCTGTTGGTATCGTGCGGCGAGGATAAGAAAATAATCGTGTGGGATTTTGCGAAGCGGCAGCGCATGGCCACGCTCACCGATCACGATGGCATCGTCACCGCCGTAGCCTTTTCGCCGGACGGGAAATGGTTCGCCAGCGCAAGCATGGACAAGACGGTGATCGTGTGGGACCGGGCGCGGTTGGAGAAAGTCTTTGTCTTGCGAGGTCACACCGCGGGGGTTTTCGATCTGGGGTTTTCGGCCGACGGAAAGCTTCTTGTTTCAATCGCGCCCGAGGCGATTTCATGGAGAGCCGATACCTTCGAGCGGGTCTCACAAATCGAAGAGCCGGCGGCGGCCAATGTCGTTTTCTTACCCCAGAGCAGCAAGTTCGCCTCGACTCCTCGCAACGACGAAATGATATTCATCGAAGCATCGGCCGGGAAAACAGAGAACCGAAAAGTTCCCGGTCTACGATCGGGAGTCATCGCAATCTCTCCTGATGGCAAGATGAGGCTGTCCGTTGACGGGGGCGGGTTTGTTCAGTTCACAGACATCGAGCATGGCAAGGTCCTTGCCACCTTTGAAGCCCACAAAGACAACGGGCGTTCGGTGGCGTTTTCGCCCGACGGCAACCTCGCCGCCAGCGCCTCAGAGAATGTCATTCTGTGGGACACTCGAACGCAGACGAAGATAGCCACCCTCGAAGAAGACTCGCTGGTGTGGAGTGTCTGCTTCTCTCCGGACGGCCGGTGGCTTGTCTCGACTCACACAGACGGAGCGATTCTCGTTTGGGACGTTGCCGAGCGCCAACGAGTGGCGAACCTCAACGAACATAGCGGCGCGGTCTATGCGGTCGGCTATTCGCGCGATGGCAAGCGCATTGCCTCTACGGGAGAAGACAGCTCGATAATCATCTGGAACGCGGCGACCGGCCAAAAGGAAGCGGTGCTGATCGGGCATAAGTCGAAATCCAACGGCGTCGCGTTTTTACCCGACGGGGAGCGTGTCGTTTCGTGCGGATTTCAGGAAGCGTCGATTTTATGGGACATTGCGCGGGGCGCGACGCTGCAAACGTTCGTCTCGCCAAGGCCTGACATGAAAGGAAGCAATGGTTTCGCAGTCTCTCCAGATGGCCGCTGGGTGGCGAGTTCGCATGGGGTTTACGATATTGCGGATGGGCGCGCGACTTGTTTGTTCGTCGACAAAACCAAGAACAATAACCCGGATGACGACTGGCTCGGGATGAGTTCTCAAGTCTATGGCCTCGCCTTTTCCAACGACGGGCGCTTGCTCGCTGCGTCTACGGTGTATCAGGGCCACATCGGCATAGTCGATACCGAAAGCTGGGAGCTTGTCGCTCACACCGAATCGCCCGACTCACCTTTCATCAGCTTGAGCTTTTCGCCGAATGGCGAATACCTGGCGGCCGGCGATGACAACGGCAAAGTCGAATTGTGGAATGTGAAGCCGCTTAAGCTGCTCGCTGTTATGGGCCGCCATGCGGCGCGCGTCAAATCGGTCGCGTTCTCGCCGGACGGCGATCAGGTTGTCTCATCGAGCGATGATAAGACAATCGCTCTCTGGAACGTCGGCAGCCGGGGCCTGGCGACGCGAATCGGCACACATGTCGCGCCGGTTCGTTCGGTCGCGTTCTCACCAGACGGTAAACACATCGTTTCGGGCGGACACGATAAATCCGTCCGCGTTCATACAAGGCACCGGATACTTTGGGGCTATCGGCTTGATTAAATCCCACCAACTGCGTTGGTGGAATTCCCGACCGATCCGGAGGCATCTTCTACGTAGGTTGAATATGAACGATCTACCAACTGCGTTGGTAGGGTTCGCGGAAGCACGAACCGGGGTTTCGTAGCCCGAGTATCATAGATGAAAGCCAAAGCTGATCGAATCAAGAAACTTTCAACCGCATTCGCGGCTATGCTCGAGCAACAGGAGCGCGCCTCTCAGCAGACGATCTCGTCGCTTGCCGAATCTGTGCGCCTGCTGCAGGCCGATACGGCCGACCGCCGGCTGCAGCTCATAGCCGCCCAGTTGAACAAGTTGAAAGATCAGCTTGGCCTTATGACGGATCTAGCCAAACGAGACTTCCTCGCCAACATCGAACGCGAAGCGGAGGAGCTGGGCAGCAGCCTGGGCGAGGGCCGAACGGCCGGCGTTATTCTCGCGCTCCTCAAAACCGAGACATCGTCGTTGAATGACTTCTGCGATTTGATGATCGACCGCCTGATTGAAAGCACCGGAGCCGAGCGCGGATTTATTCTCTTCTATCTGCCCGAATCAACCGAAGCGGACGTCATCGCGGCGCGCAATTTCCAAACCAGGAACCTGTCACTCGAAGAATACAATTTCAGCCGCACGCTTCTCAGAAAAGTCTTCGAGTCCGGGACCCCTCTTCTGTTGGAAGACGCTTCTCATGACGCGGCGTACTCGATGGAAAACAGCGTCATCAAGTTTCAGCTCAAATCAGTGCTCGTAGTTCCATTGGCCGACGGGGGGCGGCCGGTCGGCGCAATCTACCTGGAGAACAATACCGAGCCATGCGCGTTCGATCAGGAAGACCCGGGGCTGGTTGAGAATCTCGCGCGATTTGCGGTTTTCTATCTTCGTCACTCCGGGTTGCTTCCGGCCGCATTCAAACAGGAGGATCGCGTCTTTCTCGACGCCACCCGCGCTTCAAAAGAGATCATCGGGCAGGATCCGAAGATCCTTGCCGTGCAATCGTTGATTGTCCGCATCGCGGATTCGCCCGCGACAGTGTTGATAGAGGGCGAGAGCGGCACCGGCAAAGAACTGGTCGCGCGCGCGCTTCATTATCAAAGCGAGCGCCGCGACCGGCCGTTCGTCGCTATCAACTGCGCCGCTATTCCCGAGACGCTTCTGGAATCCGAATTGTTCGGGCACGAGAGGGGAGCGTTCACTGGCGCCACCGATCGATACGTCGGACGCATTGAACAGGGGAACGGCGGGACGATCCTGTTGGACGAGGTGAGCGAGCTTGCCTACACGCTTCAAGGTAAGTTCCTGAGGTTTTTGCAATCGAACGAGCTTAGCCGTCTCGGCGGCAAGGAAACGATTCACATTGATGCGCGACTCGTTGCCGCAACCAGCAAAGACCTCAAGGCAATGATGGAAGCGGGCAAGTTCCAGGAAGCGCTCTATTATCGCTTGAACGTTATTCCGATTCGACTGCCGACGCTCGCCCAGCGGAAGAGCGACATCCCGTTGCTAATCGGTCACTTCCTTAATAAATTCTCGGCCATCTACGGTACGCACGCGCGACTCGACGGCCAGGCAATCGAGTTGCTGAAAGAGCATGTGTTTAACGGCAACGTCCGCGAACTCGAGAACTTGATTCATCGGCTGGTCGCGCTTGCGACAGATGAAACAATTAGCGCGGGAGATCTGCCGGATGAAATCCTGAAGAC
>DATNBZ010000273.1:0-6032 GCA_035607285.1 Blastocatellia bacterium
TTCAAGCTTTAGCTTGCGATCTTTTTGACGAGTTCAGAGTTCAAGCTTTAGCTTGCAATCTTCATGACGAGTTCAGAGTTCAAGCCTTAGCTTGCAATCTTCATGACGAGTTCAGAGTTCAAGCTTTAGCTTGCGATCTTCATGACGAATTCAGAGTTCAAGCTTTAGCTTGCTATCTCTTTGACGAGTTCAGAGTTCAAGCTTTAGCTTGCTATCTTCGGTAGTGGGGTATTAGCGCTTTGCCAGCAAGCAGTCCTCTGCGTCCCCGGCGTCCTCTGCGGTTTTTCCTGCTCAGTGGTTCGGAATCAACCGCAGAGGACGCCGAGGAGAAACGCGTATGTGAGCGAGCAACACACTATCACCCCACTACCACCAGGCAATGGAACTTGAAACCCGGCGTGGCGGGTTGCTAAGATGCTCCATCCTCGCTACAAAAACATGATGACCTTCGAAAGCGAGCCATTCATTAGGGACCTTCATGTCTGAATTCATGAAAATCGCGAACGCCTCGGACTTGCCTGCTGGTCAGGCAATGGTGGTCGAAGTTGCCGGGCGCTCGATCGCGGTGTTCAATGTTAGCGGACAGTTGTACGCGCTGGACAACATTTGCAGCCACAGGGGTGGTCCGCTGGGTGAAGGGTTCGTGGATCAGCGCAACCTGACTGTACAGTGCCCGTGGCACGGCTGGGTCTACAGCCTGGCCAGCGGGGCTTCGCCGCTCAACTCGATGGCCAGGGTAGAGGCGTTTGAAGTCAGGTTCGAGGGAGAAGAAATAAAGCTTGCGTTGGAATGAGAGCCATAGGCCAGGGAGGGCCCAGTCAATTGAGTTCGAGCACCGATGCGTTTGACGTAACAATCATAGGGGCGGGACCCGGCGGCTACGTTGCCGCGATTCGAGCAGGACAGCTAGGCCTGAAAACTGCAATCATTGAAAAAGACAAAAACCTCGGCGGCACCTGCTTACTGCGGGGCTGCATCCCTACCAAGTCGCTCCTACACACCGCCGATCTTCTGGACGAATTCAAACATGCGCGCGAGCACGGAATCGTAGCTTCTGAAGTGTCGCTGGACTTTGGCCAGGCGCAGAAGCGTAAAGGAAAGGTCGTGCTGAAACTCGCGAAGGGCGTCGAGTTTCTGATGCGCAAAAACAAGGTCCAGGTCTTGAAAGGCGCCGCGCACATTGACGGCGCGGGAAAGATCACCGTCTCGGGCTCAGACGGTGCGGCACAGGTTATCCAGACCAAAAACATCATCATCGCTACCGGCTCGGTTCCTCGCTCGTTTCCAACTCTGCCGATCGACGGCGAGAAGATTATTACAAGCGATGAGATCCTGGAGCTCAAAGAGATTCCGAAGTCGCTGATCGTGCTGGGCGCGGGCGCCGTCGGCGTAGAGTTTGCCTCGATGTTTGCGCGGTTCGGCACAGACGTGACGCTGCTCGAGCTTCTCCCGCGACTGCTTCCAATTGAAGACGAAGAGATCAGCGCCGAACTTGGAAAGTCATTCAAGAAGCAAGGCATCAAGGCTTTCACGAGTGCGAACTTCCAGTCAGCCGCCATCGAAGACGGAAACGTCCGCGCGATTGCACGGATAAACGACGAGGATCGTGAGTTCACCGCCGAGAAGTTCCTGGTCGCGGTAGGCAGGCGCGCTTATACCGACGGGCTTGGTCTGGAAAACACAAAGGTTGAAATTGATCGCGGCTACATAAAGATCGACGATCACATGCGCACGGCCGAGCCTAACGTATACGCGATCGGCGATGTGATCCCAACGCCGTGGCTTGCGCACGTTGCTTCAGCGGAAGGAGTTCTGGCAGTTGAAACAATCGCCGGGAAGAACCCACGGCCGATCAACTACGATCACGTTCCGAGTTGTACCTACTGCCAACCCGAAGTCGCGAGCGTGGGATTGACCGAAGCCAAAGCGCGCGAGCGCGGCTATGACGTCAAGGTTGGGCACTTTCCGATTCCGGTCATCGCGAAGTCGCAGATACTAGGCGCAACCGAAGGCCTGGTGAAGGTAGTCAGTGACGCGAAATACGATGAGCTGCTGGGCGTGCACCTGATCGGCCCGCACGCAACCGAGCTTATCGTCGAAGGCTGCGTCGCCTTGCAGATGGAGTCCACGGTGGAAGAATTGATCAACACCATGCACGCACACCCAACTGTTTCAGAAAGCATGCACGAAGCCTTCGAAGACGCGCACGGAATGGTGATTCATGTCTGAATCAGTTCCGGGTTCCGGGTTCGTGGTTCAGGGTTGGAACCCGGAACTCTGAACGCCGAACCCTGAACTATCTTTTATGGATAAGCAACAACAACTCGATTTGCTTTTCTTCATGCGATTGACCAGGTCACTCGAAGATCGTCTGGATAATCTGTATAAGCAAGGCAAGATCGTCGGCGGCCTCTTTCGCAGCCTCGGGCAGGAGGCGACCGCGGTCGGCTCCGCCTACGCGTTGGATCAAAAGCGTGGCGATATGGTTTCGCCGCTCACTCGAGACCTTGGAGCGCTGTTGGTAGCGGGAGCTCAACCTCGCGAGGTGTTCGCGAACTATCTTTGGCGCGCGACGTCGCTTTCGCGGGGACGCGATCAGAACATTCACATCACCGACCTCAAGCGCGGGTTCATCGGCACGATCAGTCCGCTCGGTACGCTGATCTCGGTGATGAACGGAGTCATGCTGGCGGCAAGGCTGCAGAAAAAGAAATCCGTTGGAATGGTCTACATTGGAGACGGCGGAACAAGCACCGGGGCATTTCACGAAGCCGCCAACTTCGCTGCGGTTCAGAATCTGCCGCTCGTCATCGTGGGCGAGAACAATGCCTATGCCTATACGACTCCGACTACAAAGCAAATGCGAATTCTGAATCTGGCCGATCGCGCGAAAGCTTACGGGATGCCGACCGAGATAGTCGACGGTAATGATGTATTGGCGGTTTACGGCTCCGCACAGCGCGCGGTTGATAGAGCGCGCGACGGGGGCGGCCCAACTTTCATCGAAGCGAAGACGTTTCGAATGCGGGGACACGCAGCTCATGACAATCAGTCTTACGTAGCGAAAGAAGTTCTCGACCAATGGCGCAAGAGAGATCCGATAGCGCAATTCGAGAAAGCATTGATCGAGCAAAAGATCGCGGTCACCGCCGATATCGAAAAGGTAACGAAGCGAGTCGGCCAACTTCTCGACGAAGATCTGGCGTGGGCCGAGAGTCAACCGTCACCCGCGCCGGAAGATGCGCTTGGCGGCGTCTACGCTGATGACAGTCAACCGAAAGCGATCGGCGTGGGAAACGAAGAATGAGAAAAGGACGGGAGACGTCGTGCGTGTAGGTAAAGTCACGGATCACGTTTCACGAATCACGATCTGAATGCCGGCAATAACACTACTCGAAGCAATAAGACAGGGGCTCTGGGAAGAGATGGAACGCGATGAGCGCGTCTTTCTTCTCGGCGAAGACATCGGCGTCTACGGCGGCGCGTTCAAGGTCTCCGAAGGTTTCACCGGTAAGTTTGGCGAAGGACGAGTCATCGATACACCGATTTCAGAATCCGCTATCGTGGGAGCGGCTTGCGGGGCGGCGATGATGGGACTGCGCCCGGTAGCCGAAATGCAGTTCATCGATTTCATTTCGTGCTGCTTCGACGTCCTTACCAACTACGCTGCGACCAGCCGCTATCGTCAGGGCATCGGTATTCCGATGGTCGTGCGCGGGCCTTGCGGCGGAGGCGTGCACGGGGGCCCGTTTCATTCGCAAAACGTCGAGGCGTTCTTCCTTAATACTCCTGGTCTCAAAATAGTGGAGCCGTCGACACCTTACGACGCGAAGGGCCTGATCAAGGCTGCGATTCGCGATGAAGACCCGGTGCTCTTCTTCGAGCACAAGTTTCTTTATCGCAATCCGAAGATCAAACAGGAAGTGCCCGCCGACGATTACATCGTGCCTATCGGCAAGGCAGTTACAAGGCGCGAAGGAAGCGACCTCTCGATAATCACCTACGGCGCGATGGTATACACCGCGCTCGATGCAGCAGAAATCTTGAAGAAGGAAGGCATCGACACCGAGGTCATCGACCTGAGAACCCTGTTGCCGTTTGATCGAGAAGCCATCCTGGAATCGGTGAAGAAGACCAGCAAGGTGATCATACTGCACGAGGCTACGCGCACCGGGGGAATGGCCGGCGAGTTGACGGCGGTAATCAACGAAGGCGCGTTCGAGTATCTGGACGGTCCGGTGATGCGAGTCACATCGATCGACACACCGGTTCCCTACGCACCTCCGCTGGAAGAGTTTTTCATGCCGCAAGTGGACGACGTATTGAAAGCGGCTCGCGAATTGGCGAAATACTGAAGAATTGCGGATTGCGGATTTCGGATTGCGGATTTTGAATCTCCGCAATCGACAATCCGCAATCCGCAATTAGGAGACCTATGAGTGAAGAAGTGAAGATGCCTCAGATGGGAGAGTCCATTGCCGAGGGGACCATCGTAAAGTGGCTCAAGCAAGTCGGCGATTCGATCAAACGCGATGAGCCGCTGTTCGAAATCTCGACCGACAAGGTCGATGCCGAGATTCCTTCGCCGACCGCGGGCGTGCTCTCTGAGATTAAAGTCAAGGAAGGCGAGACCGTTCCGGTCAATACGGTCGTAGCGGTGATTAACGGCGGAGCCGCGAAACCCGCGCCGGCTGAAGAGGCCAAAGAAGCAGCGCCGAAACAAGAAACCGCGAAGGCTGAACCGGCAAAGGAAGATCCAAAGAAGGCTGAGGCTCAAGCTCCAGCGCCCAAGGGGGAGCCTAAGCAGGAGCCTAAGCAGGAGCCTAAGAAGGCTGAGGCGCCGACACCGAAAGAAGAACCGAAGAGAGCCGAGCCCTCACCGGCGGAGCCCGCTGCCGCCGCCGCAGAGCCTGCTTCAAAAGACGATCTGCGCCGTACTCGTTCGTCACCATTAGTGAGAAAGATCGCCGAAGAAGAAGGCGTCGACATATCTCAAATCGAAGGCACGGGAATTGGCGGGCGAGTGACCAAGCAGGACATCCTCGGCTTTATCGAGAATCGCGGCGCCGCTCCCAAAGAAGCTGCGGCCGCCAAAGCAACCGAAGCTGCCGCAACTACAGCGCCGGCGGCTGCTGCGCCGGCGGCTCCGCCGCAGCGAGCGCCTCAACCCTCGCGGGCCCCGGCCTCAGCCGAAGCCGGCCCGCAGCCGTTTGCTGAAGGCGACCGCGTCGAGATCGAACCAATGTCGATCATGCGACGGCGCATCGCCGAACGAATGGTCGAGAGCCGCCATATTTCCGCGCACGTGACTTCGTTTATGGAGGTCGACTTCAGCAAGACCGCGAAGCTCCGCGATGGAATGAAGGGCGAATTCGAACGCGACGGTGTCAAGCTGACCTTCCTGCCGTTCATCATCAAAGCGGTGATCGAAGGCATCAAGAAGTGGCCAATCGTCAACTCGTCGGTGTGGGGCGATCAGATTGTTTACAAGAAGGACATCAACGTCGGCGTAGCCGTAGCGCTCGATTGGGGATTGATCGTTCCGGTGATTCGCGGCGCAGATGAGAAGTCGTTGCTTGGGCTTGCTCGAGCGGTGAACGATCTCGGCGAGCGCGCGCGCACCAAACAACTAAAACCGGACGAGGTCCAGGGCGGAACTTTCACGATAACCAACCCGGGCATTTTCGGTGGTTGGTCGGGCACTCCGATCATCAATCAGCCTCAAGTGGCGATCCTCGGTGTAGGCGCGATCAAGAAGCGTCCGGTAGTAGTGGCCGACGCGATTGCGATTCGACAGATCGGAGTGCTCGCGCTGAGCTTCGATCATCGGATAATCGACGGCGCGGTGGCCGATCAATTCCTTGCTACATTACGCGACGTGATCGAAGCAGCAGAGTATACGAGTTAGGCATGTAGGGGCGGCCCTCCGTGGCCGCCCCTGTTAACGTGCCGGAGAACTCGTCTGGCAAGAGGGGCGGCCACGGAGGGCCGCCCCTACATGCTAATGCAGCGGTATGGTGACACAAGTATCT
>DATNBZ010000284.1:0-35096 GCA_035607285.1 Blastocatellia bacterium
TCTTTCGCTGGGCATAGCCGGCCTCGGTGGTGAGCCTCTCGACTTCAGGATAGACGTGGCCGTTGACCAGAAAGATATCCAACCATCCGTTGTTGTCCGCATCGAAGAAGCCGCACCCCCAACCCAACCACCGTGTGGTCAATCCTACGCCTGCCGGAAAGGTAACATCATCGAACACGCCCTTGCCTATGTTGTGATAAAGCGTCGAAGTGTCACCTGAGAAGTTGGTCTTGAAAATATCGAGCCAGCCATCGCGATCGAAATCTCCCGCCGAAACTCCCATGCCTGCTTGAGGCTTGCCATCGATGCTGAACGCGCACCCGGCCTCGGTTCCGACATCCGTGAAGGTCCCGTTTTTGTTGTTCTGATAGAGCGCGGCCGGCGCCGAATCGTTCGCGACGTAGACATCAGGCCAGCCGTCGTTGTCGAAGTCTGCTACCAAAACGCCGAGCCCATACGTTCCATTCGTTTTCCTGATGCCCGCTTTCTCCGAGACATCGGTGAAAGTACCGTCGCCGTTGCCATGATAGAGAGTGTTTACGCCGCCCGATAATCCGGGAGGTCCGCACGCGACGGTCAAGCCTTTATAGAGGCAAGGTCCCGTTTCGGGCAGCGGCGCAGTCTTCAAATCCAGATCTATGTAGCTGGCGACGAACAGGTCCAGATAACCATCACGGTCATAGTCAAGGAAAGCGCAGCCTGATCCCCAACGGGAGCGATTGTCGGCGACACCTGCTTTCTCGGCTACGTCGGTGAATGTGCCGTTGCCATTGTTGTGAAAGAGCGCGTTCTTGCCGAAGTAGCTGACAAAGATGTCATCGTAGCCGTCGTTATCGAAGTCTCCCACGCACACACCCTGTCCCCAACCGGTGCGCGAAAGCCCGGCCTTCTCGGTGACATCTCGAAACGTTCCGTCGCCGTTGTTCCGGTAGAGATGATTGGTTGGCGTCTGCCCTCTGGGAAAGTCTTCAAGGCGAGTGCCGTTGACGATGAAAAGGTCCTGCCACCCGTCGTTATCGAAATCAATAAAAGCAACTCCGCATCCCGTAGTCTCGAGAAGGTATCGGTTTTTGTGCTCACCTCCGTAAACGGTCTTGTGCTTTATGCCGGCTTGCTCTGCGACGTTGACGAACCTGATCCCCATTTCGCCGGTTGGGCGCTGCAATGCCGAGCTGCGAACGGCAACCAGCGCAACGCACAGAAGCAACACGATTACAATTGCGTGAGGCTGTCGCACAATGAACCCTCCCTCAATCGTTTCGGAGACGGGAGATCTTAGCGTGCTTTGCGGTTCTTTGCGTCTTTGCGTTGAGAATTCTCAAGCATTCTCAACGCAAAGACGCAAAGAACCGCAAAGCACGCTAAGTCTCTACTGCTAAGTCTCTACTTTCGACTGCCGCCCGATCTGACGATTCCGCTGCCTTCCTTGATGGTCACAATCTGGTTGGCGGCTATATCTTTAACGGTCTCCACTTGCCCGGCGGGCCAGCGTATCTCGATCTGGTCCGCTTTTGCGCCAGCCCCGAGCCCAAAATGAAAACGCGGGTCGTTGCATGAGTAGTAGCTCGACTGGCTGCTCAGTTCCTGGGCTTGCAGGCGCCCGCCGGCTTTCAATCGGATTCGCGCTCCGATTGCTGAACGGTTTGACTTGGTTCCAACCAGTTTCACCTCGAGCCAGTTGTTCGAGTTGTTCCTGGCCCTGCTTGCACCGCCGATGTATTCATTCCGAAGCAGCGATGGCGGCTCGTTCATGTTCATGATCAAAACATCAATGTCGCCATCGTTATCGAAGTCACCAAACGCGCAGCCGCGGCTGGAGTGCGGAGTAGATACGCCGGGACCGCACTGACGAGTCACGTCACCGAACCGGCCGTTGCCGAGATTGCGATATACGAGTCGAATGCTTTTGTGGGGATACTCTTTGAACAGCTTCTCGACCTCCGGATAGACGTTGCCGGTTACCGTGAGGATGTCAGGCCAGCCGTCGTTATCAAAGTCCGCCAGACCGGTTCCCCATTGAACGTAGCGCGTGTGATCGAACCCTGCTTCGCGCGAAGAATCTTCAAAGAAGCCCCGGCCGCTGTTCTTGTAGAGAATCGGAAGGTCATCGGCGAAATGGGTCTTGAAGATATCCGGAAGCCCGTCTCCGTTGTAGTCGCCGATGGTCACGCCCATTCCCGCTTGCGCCTGGCCGTCTTCGTTGTAGGCCGCGCCGGTTTCAACCGCTACGTCGGCGAATGTCCCATCGTGGTTGTTTCTGTAAAGAATACTCGCGGTTGAGTCGCAGGCGACGTAAATGTCCGGCCAGCCGTCGTCGTTGAAGTCAGTCACAACCGCGGTCATCGCATAACGTTCGCGGACCTTGCCGATCCCCGACGAATCGGAGACGTCCTTGAACGTGCCGTCGCCGTTGTTGTGATAGAGAAGATTCGTGTCGGTCGGCAAACCCTTGGGCCCGCAATTGACGGGAATGCCTTTCCACAAACAGGTCGGACCCTTGCCGGGTTCGGGCACGGTGGCAAGATCAAACTTCAGATAATTCGCTACGAACAAGTCAAGCTTTCCGTCGCGATCGTAGTCCACAAACGCGCAGCCCGATCCCCAACGCGTCCCTTTTGTGGCAAGCCCGGATTTCGATGTCACATCGGTGAACGTTCCGTTTCCGTTGTTGTGGAATAGCACGTTCTGCCCCCAGTAGGTCGTAAACAGATCGTCGAATCCGTCGTTATCGTAATCGCCTACCGTGACCGCTGACGCCCAGCCCGTTCGCCCGAGGCCGGACTTTGCGGTCACATCAGTGAAGCTGCCGTCGCGGTTGTTGTGATACAGCATACTGATAGGCTTCTTACCCGCCGGGGATCCTTCGAGTCGCGTACCATTTAACATGAAGAGGTCCATCCATCCGTCGTTATCATAATCAATGAAGGCGACCCCGCAGCCGTTTGTCTCGATTATGTATTTCTTCTGATCGACACCACCGTAAATGATTGGAGCATTCAGCCCGGCTCGCTCGGCTATGTCGACGAACGTAACCGGAAAGTCAGTAGCAACATTTTCTTCAGCGGTCGACGTCACGGTGCGAGAGGGCGTCACCGCATGCGCGAACACGGATTCGAATATCAGCAGGGAACATATCAGCAAGGCAGTGCCGGCGAAACGGGCGCCTTGCGAGCGGTGAGCCTGATTTAGTCGATTGAACATCGGCGTGCGATAACGAAATGGGAATGCTCTAAATGTCTACGCAGACTATTTCTTATCTGAGCTTCGCAGGGTGTCGGCAATCGCAAATTCTTTCTTTGCTTCTTCAGCTCTGTTTGATTGCTGAAGAACCTGGGCAAGCAGATGATGTCCCGAGAAATTATTTGGGTCCATCTTAAGGGCGCGTCGCAGCATGCCCTCCGCGTTCCCGTGCTCGCCCTTCTTCAAATAGACTTTGCCCAAGACGATGTAAGGCCCGCTAAAGAAAGGGTTCAACCAGATCGATTCTTGCAGGGGCGCGACCGCCTCCTCCCACTTCAACTGCCTGGTGTACGCTTCGCCGAGCATATAATAAGCCATCGCGAAGCCCGGATTGATCGAGATTTCCTTCTTCAGGAACACGACACCTTGGTCGAGGTTGGCGCGATAAATGGCCATCTCCCCCAGGAGAAAATTAGCTTGCGGTAGTTTCGGATCAAGCTCGAGCGCCTTTTGGAGTTCCTTCTCGGCGAAGTCTTCGAACTGCTGACGAATCATCATCTGAGCATTGATGAGATAAGCAGATGCGGAACCCGGCGGGATGGAAAACATTCGGGCGAATGATTCGCGAGCCTTCTCGAGATCGCGAGTCTGGATGTAACTGGTGCCCAGCGTGTACGCCATTTCGACGTTATCCGGAGCCCAATTCCTGACCTGCTCCAGATAAGGAATCGCCTCTTTGATGTGACCGAGCAAATAATGGGACAGCCCAAGCATTTGCACGTCCTCTTTGTATTGACGGCTGCCTTCGGGGGCACGTTTTGTCGCGACCGACAGGTATTCGAGCGCCCGCACATAGTCGGCCTTCTGATAGTAGGCCAGGCCCAACAAATGACTTACTCTGGGCTCATTTGGTTCGGTCTGCGAAATAGCGGTCAACATAGTGATGGCCGCGTCGATCTTGCCGGCGCCGAGCAGCGATTCCGCTTGTTCAATCGAGGATGAACCCGGCTGCGTCTTTGACGGCGGCGCCTGTTCTGTTTGTGCTGAGATCGGCAAGGTCAATAAGCTCAATAACGTAAGCAACAGAAGAACATTCGACCCGAAAAGTTTCATAGCAGTACCACAACCTGAAGAACCGTACTTCTTAATTCTCAGAGCTTCACAAGAATATCCCGCCTCAAATATAGAGCGCAATGTCCCGTACGGTTCGGTTATTGGGTTGCCGACTTGTAACGTCCGGTCAGTCCTTTGCGTGCTTTGCGGTCCTCCGCGTGCTTTGCGTCCTTTGCGTGCTTTGCGGTCCTTTGCGCCTTTGCGTTGAGTATGGCGTATTGAGGGAGGAAGACCCAATACTCAACGCAAAGACGCAAAGGACCGCAAAGCACACCTACGCTTGACATCATCTTTCGGAGTTGATATAGGAGTACCGCACTTTATAACTTTAGTCATAGACTGAGATATGCTCTCTTACCCTTTGAAGAAAGAAAGCTCGACGTTAAGAGCACAGTTCCGGGCGTAAAGAAGCCCGATTGTTACAGCAAACTTCGCGTTCCGTAAACGAGGGATTCACTTCACGGAGGCTTCATTTATTCGCTGCTCTATCGGCTCTTAAGAAGCCGGAGGCAGCGAGTTCCAACCGAGTAAAGCCATGCAGGCTACTCATCAAGGCGGAAGGAGGCACGGGCCATGCGTAAATCTAGATTCGGACCAGCGGTGCTGAGTCTACTGTTTCTTCTTACGGTACTCTGTCAAAGCAGCCGGGCTCAGGCTGTCTACGGCAGCATCAGCGGTACGGTCACAGATGCCAGCGGAGCGCTGGTCGCCGGAGCAAAGGTCACGATAACCAACGTTGACCGGAAAACCTCCGATACCGTGACCGCGAACGATTCGGGGAATTACGTCAAGGAACGATTGGTTCCCGGGACATACGAGGTGAAAATCGAGTCCCAGGGATTCAAGGCAAGCGTGATACCCTCGGTCGTCGTAAACGTTGACGCTCAAACGAAGGTGGATGCCGTGCTTCAGACCGGCGCGGTAACCGACACCGTTACTGTGACTGCTGGTGAAGGCCAACTCCTTAAGACAGATCGCGCGGACGTGGCCGTGACCTTCGATCAGAAGCAAATCACCGACTTGCCCATCCTGGATCGCAACTTCACCAAGTTCATCTTGCTGACGCCGGGCACGCAACAGCTTCAATGGCAGCACGCAGCGAGTGAGAATCCGCAGGGCTCGACCCAAATAATGGTCAACGGCCAGCATTTCAGCGGCACCGGCTATCAACTGGATGGAACCGAGAACCGCGACCCGATTCTGGGCATCATCGTCATCAACCCGAATTTCGAGGCGATTGGCGAGACCAAGATTACATCGCAGAACTACGATGCCGAGTTCGGTCAGGCAATCGCTGGAGTCGTCTCGGTCCAAACCAAGTCGGGAACGGACGCGGTTCACGGAAGCATCTTCGAGTTCCGGCAGAACGATGTGCTTCAGGCGCGAAATCCCTTCACGCAGTTTCAGGCGGACCCGCTAACGGGCAAGTCTATTCCTGACACACTGAAGAACCAGTTCGGAGCATCAATCGGCGGTCCCATAATAAAAGACAAGTTCTTTTACTTTGGCGACTATCAGGGAACGCGCAGCAAGACCGGCGGATCGCGTTTGCTGACGGTGCCGACAAACGCTGCGCGCAGTGGTGACCTGAGCGCTTACGGCGTCAACATTTTCGACCCGCTAACAAACCAGCAGTTTCCAGGAAACAAGATTCCGAACGGCCGACTGTCGCAACAGGCTCTTAACATCCTAAAGTTGATTCCTTCACCGAACGCCCCCGGCAGCGATAACGGGACGCGAAACAACTACGTTGCGAGCGGGAGCGAACTCTTCAACAACGACACCTTCGACATTCGAATTGACAATCGTCTGTCCGACAAGTTGAACATTTTCGGCCGATATAGTTTCGCAAACTTCGACCGGAATGGACCTCCCTCGTTTGGCGCGGGCGGCGGTCAGGAGCTTGTCTCGCTCGGCGGCAGTTCGAAGGTTCGCAATCACAGCGTCGCGATAGGCTTCGACTACACCCTGTCGCCATCGGTGCTGGTCGACTTCCGCTTCGGGTTCTTTAAGTACGGAGTGAATGTGCTGCCCGCCGATTTCGGCACCAAGCCTGCGGCTGACGCAGGCATCCCCGGTTTGAATCTGGACGATACTTTTACGTCGGGGCTGTTTTCAGGCTTTGTGAACGGAGATCGAGGCTTCAACTTTGGTTCCGGGCTGGGAGTCAATCGATGCAATTGCCCACTGGACGAGCAGGAGAAGCAATTCCAATTTGTGGGAAATCTCTTGAAGACCTGGGGCAATCACACCTTTAAGTTCGGAGTTGATGTGCGTCGCGCCTTCAACCTGAGAGTGCCGAGCGATAACCATCGCTCCGGCGAGCTCTCTTTCAGTGAGAACCGAACGGGTCGAGTCGTAAACGGGCAACTTCAAGCGTCGGGACTTGGACTCGCGACGTTCCTGATCGGTGACGTGACGTTCTTCAAACGCTTCGTCAGCACCAGCACGGAAGCGAGAGAGAGACAATGGCGTCATTTCTACTACGGGCAAGACACATGGCGCGTGAACCAGAAACTCACTATCGCTTACGGGCTGAGATTGGATGTGATCAATCCTCAGACTGTTAATGGATCCGGCAATGGTGGTTTCGTCGACACGAATACCGGCGAAGTCATTGTAGCCGGCGCAGGCGGCAATGACTTGAATGGAGGCGTCGAGAATAGCTTGAACTGGGCCCCGCGCCTCGGCATCACCTATCAACTCGGCGAGAAAACTGTGGTGCGTGCCGGCTACGGCCGCAGCTATGACCTCGGAGTATTCGGCTCTGTCTTTGGCCATACCGTAACACAGAACCTTCCGGTGCTGGCCATACAAAACCTCACCGCGGACACCAACTTCGGCCGCGTCTTTACCCTCGCGCAGGGCCCGCCGGCGTTCACAAACTTCTTCGGCCTGACTGCGCCGCCAAACAAGGGTGGCGTGCCGAACGCGGCGCTGCCGGCGAGCGGAAAGTTCTTCCTGCCTGATGGCGTCACACCGCGTGTCGTGAATTTCAAACAAACCCTTCCGACTGTCGATGCCTGGAACCTCACCGTGCAGCATGAGCTTTCAAAATCCATCTCAGTCGAAGCTGCTTACGTCGGCAACAAAGGCACGCACGTGTTCTGCGGTAACAATCCTGACTGCGAGGGCAACCAGCCAACATTGTCCGGTTTCCCAAACGTTCCCAGGAATAACCGCCGTTTCTTCTTCAACAAGTTCGGTTGGACCCAGGACGTTCTTCTCTATGGAGACGGTGGCGATAATCACTACAATGCGTTTCAAGCCAAATTCACGAAGCGCTTCACCAGCAGTTACTCGGTGCTCGCTCACTATACTCTGCAGAGATCGAGTAACTATGATCGCGACTATTTCTTCATAGACCGAAGCGTCAACTACGGTCCTTCCGATTTCGACCGCACACATGTTTTCGTCTTGTCGCAGGTCGCGGAATTGCCCTTCGGCCGCAACAAGCGATTCATGGGGAGTGCGTCGAAAGCCGTCGACGCTGTGATAGGAGGATGGCAATTCAATTCCAACACTACGATCGAAAGCGGGTTGCCATTCAACGTGGGCTTCGATACCGGCGGAATCTCGGACACCGGTCCGAACCGACCGAACATCACTGGCGATCCCAAGGTCGGGGATGGAGGCAAGAACCGCTGGTTTGATCCGACGGTCTTCTCAAAACCTTCTGTGGCAACGTTCGGCGATCTGAAGCGAAACGCCCTGCGCGGGCCTCACTACTGGAGGACCGATGCTTCGTTGTTCAAGAGGTTCCGCTTCACGGAAAGCAAAGAGCTCGAGTTCCGCATTGAATCGGTGAACCTGTTCAACCACGTGAACCTCGACCAACCCGATTCATTTATCGGGAATCCGGCTAGCCCGAACGCGCATGCCGGTGTGATCTCGAACAGCGCCTACGGCGGCGGTGATCCTCAGCGCAACTTCCAGTTCGCACTGAAGTTCAAGTTCTAGCGAACTGCTAAGCAAGCTCGATCCGGCTTTCGTTTATGCGCGACCCGCTGGATCGTCTTTAGTAAAAAGGAGAAGCTTAATCGAGCTTCTCCTTTTTTTGTCTCTCTAGCTCAGCGTGCTTTGCGGTTCTTTGCGTCTTTGCGCTGAGTATTGGGTCTTACTCCTTCAATACTCAGCGCAAAGACGCAAAGGACCGCAAGGCACGCGAAGGACTTACCAGTTACAAGTCAACAGCAACCCTATGACCGAACACAACCCTCACTTCTTCTTGCGCGCCGGAATGGGTATACCATCGATGTTTTGGACGTTGGGTTTTTCCTGCTGAGGCAGTTCAGCATAGAGTTCGGTGAACGCGGAATTGGTCCAGCCGAAACCAATCTGATTGGCTGCGTAACCGAACTTGATCCCCGCGCCCAATTGCGAACTGCGGCGAACCACATCGTATTTCTCCACGATTGTGTTGTGCTCGAGAAAATCCTTCAGAACCATCGAAAGAAAATTGGCAGTAATTCGATCGGCCTCTTTTGTATATCCGTATCGCCGTAGCCCCTCGACCGCGATCAACTGCATTGGCGCCCAGCCAAAAGGCGCGTCCCACTGATTACCGCTTGTGTTGGTGCTTGTCTGTAGTCCCCCAGCGCGCTCAAATCTATCGAGGTTCGCCACGACGCGCGCTGCTTGTTTGCGATCCGCAATCCCGGCCCACAAAGGATAGAACGCAGTGACAAACGGATATCGCCGCACCCTCTTCTGGGCAAAGTTGTAGTCGTAGTACAGCCCATCGCGCTCATCCCACATCAAGCGATTAATCTTTTGACGCCGCGCCGCCCCGCGACCGGCCCACACACTTGCGTCGCGAGCCCGGCCAAGCGTCTTCATAATCTCGGCGGTCTCCGTCTCCATCAGATACAGGAGTGAGTTCAAGCAAACCGGATTGTAATGAATGATGTCTATGTTGAAAGGCCCGAAGCGATTCGAGGGATCGAAACCGGATTCACGCATCGAGCGGTCACCCTTGTAAAAGAGATCCGTCAGTTCATCCGACTCGCGGTGGTAATACTGCGCTACGTCGTAGTCTTTGACATCGTGGGTGCGATAGTACTCTTTGACGCGGTCGTAATGAGTGCGGCCCTTTTCGTCACGCTCGTCTGATATGACTTCCGGCGCCGGCCCCTCGCCGAAATCATAGTAGCGTGAAAGCCCGGTCTCCTTTGTCAGGTGGGGCTCGGACGCCCATAAGCGATAATACTTCTCGATCGCCGGCGCGGCCTCGCGAAGCCACTTGATGTCGTGAGTCTTCCGATAAACGCCGAGCACCATCTGCGTAAGAAACGGCGGCTGAGAGCGCATGAGGTAATAAGTCCGGTTGGCGTTCAGGACCTTGCCGTAGTTCTCGATCTGATACAGAAAGTTGTCGGCCATATTTTTCGCGAGTTCTATCTCGCCGTCGCGCAGAAGACCGACCTGAATAAAGTAGCTATCCCAACCGTACATCTCGTTGAAGCGGCCTCCGGGAACAACATATGGATGCGGCAAGTAAAGAAGCCCTTGCTCTCGAATTTCCTTCGGATCATCCGGCAGTTGGCGCAATTCGATTTTTGCAAAGGACTCCTGGGACATCTGCGAGCGAAGCGTCTCTTCGACTTTCTTTAGATTCTCTTTGCGTGACAGATAAACGGGCCAGCGGCCGCCGGGCGACGCCTTGAACTTTGGATCCACCGCCGCATCGGCGAGCCGCGCGTTCGATCGAGTCAACGTGTGCCAGCTCTCCTTTATGTATTTTCGAATCGACTGAAGCTGTGCCGGTGTTGCGTTCTCTCTTAAGGAGACAGGTCCGCCGAATACCGCGCCCGATACCAGCACTAAGCAGGTGGTTGCGATTACTCGTTTGAATTGTGTCGTTGTTTTCATCCGTTGTGCCCTTTGAAATGTTGTCTTGCGGATCCAGCGCCGGGACCGTCCTGCGAAGACGAGTCATTCTATACCGGCTTGTGGTATAAGGCACGATGCTCGTGGTTGTGTTCGGTTATTGGGTTGCTGACTTGTAACGGGTGGTAAGTCCTTGGCGTTCTTTGCGGTCCTCAGCGTGCTTTGCGGTCCTTTGCGTCTTTGCGTGGAGTATTAGACCCAATACTCAGCGCAAAGACGCAAAGGACCGCAAAGCACGCTGAGCTTGCCGGAGGATCAAAAATGAAGAAGATACCCTTGTCGCTTTGCTGCTTCATTTGTCTTTGCTGCAGTGTCCAGGCAATTGACCTCGGCGGTCTCGACAGCATCGGACCGGTCTCGGGTTACACAAGTACCAGGACCGGAGTCGTCTTTAGTTGTTCGGATGGTTCGCAGGTCCAGGTGTCGGTGCTGGCGCCCGACCTTGTGCGCGTGCGGGCCTCATACAGGAAGGCTTTCCCGAAGAGGGATCATTCGTGGGCTATCGACAAAACCGATTGGATGACTCCGGACTGGAGCGTTACCCAGGCGCCGGATTCCATCGTCATAACAACGAGCGAGCTCCAGGTCGTAGTTCGACGCTCACTTTTCCTGGTCGAATTTCGAGATGCAAAGACCGGCAAGACGATCAACGCCGACGCCCAGCCCATGATGTTCGATCCGAAAAGCGACAGAATTGCCGCGGCAAAGAAACTCGGATTCGAGGAACACTTCTATGGACTGGGTGAGAAAGCAGCACGGCTCGACAAACGGCGGGGGCACTTTCAGATGTGGAACTCCGACACTCCCGCTTACAAGGAAGGAACCGATCCCATTTATCAGGCCATTCCTTTTTACACGGGCTGGCAAGGCGGAGAAGCCTACGGAATCTTTTTCGACAACAGCTACCGGACCTATTTCGATCTCGGGCAATCATCCCAGGAGTACGTTGCCTTTGCCGCCGACGGCGGTGAGATGAATTACTACTTCTTCTGGGGACCTTCGATGTAGAAGATCCTTGGCCGCTACGCCGAGTTGACCGGTCACATGCCGTTGCCGCCGATGTGGGCGCTCGGTAATCAGCAATGCCGCTGGAGCTATTACCCGCAAGCGGTAGCCGAAGAAGTGGTGAACCAGTATCGAGCTCACGATTTGCCGCTCGACATACTGTATCTCGACATACATTACATGCAAGGCTATAGGCTTTTCACATGGGACACGACGCGCTTCCCCAATCCAAAGAGCTTTACCGACAAGCTGAAACAGCAGGGCGTTAAGCTGGTCACCATCGTTGACCCGGGCGTGAAATATCAGCCGCCCGCGTCGGGAGCGCCGGAAAAGACCAACGCCGCCAATCCCGAACTGGCGCCACAGGACAAGAGCTACTACGTCTACAATCAAGGCGCCGAGAAGAACTATTTTCTCAAACGCAAGGACGGCAGCGTCTATATCGGCAAGGTGTGGCCGGGCGAAAGCGTCTATGTCGATTACACGCTGGAAGCCGCGTCTCGTTGGTGGGGCGACTTGCATCGCGCTCTCACCGATAACGGAGTCGCCGGCATTTGGAATGATATGAACGAACCTTCCGACTTCGTCGATCAAACCGGCAAGAGGCAAATGGACGTCGTGAACTACGACGAGGGCGAATATTCGACTCACGCGAAGAACCGAAATGTGTTTGGGTTATTGATGGCCCGCGCAACTCGTGAAGGTCTCGAACGGCTGCAACCGGACAAGCGCCCTTACATCATCACTCGCGCGGGGTACGCGGGCTATCAGCGATACACGACGATGTGGACGGGTGACAACAACAGTACCTGGGAAGATATGGCGTTGAGCATACCGATGTTTCAAACGCTCGGGCTGTCGGGCGTGCCTTTCGTCGGGACCGACGTAGGCGGATTCATCGGGCGAGCAGACGGCGAGATGCTGACGCGTTGGTATCAGATCGGATTCCTGACGCCGATGTGCCGCAATCACATGCAGATCGATAGCTACGATCACGAACCGTGGCGCTTTGGCAAGTACTACGAAGACATCATTCGGAAATACCTGAAGCTCCGCTATCGGCTGTTGCCGTTCTTGTACTCGACAATCGAAGAAGCCAGCCGCACCGGCGTTCCATTGTTCAGGCCGCTGCTGCTCAACTATCAGCAAGACACCAACACTCTAAATCTGGACGACGAGTTCATGGTTGGAACCGAACTGCTGGTGGCTCCAATACTGAAGCGGGACCTTACGAGCCGCATGGTCTATTTACCTCAAGGTACGTGGATCGACTACTGGACAGGCAACCGCACAACCGGAGGCACGATGATTCGCGTGGATGCGCCTCTCGAAACGGTGCCCATGTTTATTAGAGCCGGAAGCATTATTCCGATGGGCCCCGAGATGAACTACGTGGGCGAGAAACGAGCCGACGCGGCGGCGTTCGCGATTTTTCCGGATGATAATGGCGAGGCTTCGACCGCGCTGTACGAAGACGACGGCGTGAGTCCGGCTTACAAGCGGGGCGTTTTTCGGCGCACGCGAGTATCAGTTTCGAAATCCGGCAGCGGGTTTCAAATCAACAGCGGCGCGCCCGAAGGAAGTTACAATCCGGGTCCGCGGGGTCTGGTCTTTGTAATCGCTTCAACGTTCAGGGCGAATCGTGTACTAGTCGATGGCCAACCGCTCACGCAGACATCGCCGAGCGAAACGCGGCCTGGATGGCACAACCTCGGCGACGGCACTGCGGTTCGCATAACCGACGACGGCAAGGCTCATCAGATTGAATTCAGATGATGCACTAAACTTATGAGGACGTGTAGGCGGCCCTCATTGGTTAGTGATTACCGGGCACTCGTGATCTGGCATCGGTTCCGATCAGCCCTGCTGTCACGACTAACGGAAGGCAAGTTCGGAGCTTAAGAAAAAGTAATGCGAAAGTAATGTAATGTATATTCTTCTTGACATTCAGAACCTGAGGCATATAATCGGGTCGTCTCGAATTAACAAAGAACTGAAAAGTTCCGCAGTACACACTCTCACAAGTCAAAGTTTCCCGCACCTCTAGCCTAAAACTGAAGACAGTAATTCTTGGCATTCCGCTAAGAATTAAGGTACCTCACTTTGAATTAAGAGGTTTCCGACAGCGGTCAAAGGAATTAGAAGCCTGAAAATCTAGAAGTAGGCAAAGAGAGCTTCATGCTTTACTGGCCGAAGGCCGTCTTGCCCACAACCGCAGTAAAAGGAGTCGAACGATCATGACCTGCGAGCAAAGCCCTTTTAAACTAGTCGCATCCTCCTTGTTCTTGTCGCTCATGTTAACGCCAGCCCTTCTCCCTGTTGAGTCGGTAACGGTCAGCGCCCAAGATGGACCGCCGGAGAAAACGTCGGAACATCAAGCACTGGAAATAGAAAAGAAGCCGCAGCGTGTCTTCGCGCCGCACTGGACGACGGAGGCGACTTATTTCACAACGCTCTACATTCGTAACGTGCATTTCACGCAACCGATAATAACCAGAGTTTCCCTTATCCTGGATAATCGCACGATTGCTCTGCCGGGTATTTTCGTTGACTCGCTTCAGACTGTCTCGGTCAATGTACAGAAAGCGCTGCTAGACAGCGGGGAAAGTGCGGCACAAAGCGGCGGTGCGGTGATCGATTTTGAAGCTGAATCGGCAGGAGCGATCAACGCGTATGCTCAGGTGCTGGATACAACCAGAAGCCTCAGCTTCAGCTTCCCGTTCGTGGAGGATGGGGCTCCGGCGTCCGGGCCGCTGGATGGCGTCGCCTGGTATTACAGCAAGAGCACCGATGCGTTTGTTGCCTTGCAAAACACGACGGATGAAGAAACATCGGCATCACTCACCACATTGGTTTCAGGGCAAGCGATCGAACTGGGCACGCAGCATCTGAAACCGCACGAAGTAGTTGCTGTAATGCTTCCCTCTCTTGGCGAGTCGGGAAACAAAGAGGGTCTGGCCAGCGCCGGGGTGCGGATTGCATACGAAGGCAAGCCTGGTGCTGTGGTGACACAGGGCTGGATTGTTGATGAGAGCATTGGATTCTCTGCTCCTTTCGCTTTCCACCCTAAATCAAATTGCGGTTGTTCTGCCGACACGCAGCACAAGTATGGGGCAGGTATCATGATTGGCAAAGGAGGAATGTCCTTACCTGCTCCTGGTTTTTCGCCATATCTGGTTATGAGCAATAGTTCTGACAAGCCCCTCACCGTTCGCCCGATTTTCAGCTACGACGTCAAAGATAGAGTGCAGAAAATCACCCTGCCGGCAATCGCGCTCGGCCCGCGCAAGTCCACAGTAATAAATCTGCGAGATTTTCAAGAGCGAGGCGTCATTCCATCGTGGGTAGAGATGGGCGACATAGATGTGCAGTACAGAGGCGAGGCAGGCGCGCTCATTGCGGAGTTGGCAAGCGTAGATCCCAATGGATCATTTGTCAGTCCCGTGCGTTTGATATGCAGCGGCAATCGAGATTTGCATATGGCATTCTGGCGAACGGACGCAGAGTGGCATAGCTCAATCACGATTGAAAACATTTCTTTTGAAGAAAACGACATCGAGGTCACGATTAGCTACCCCGGTGGGATATATATGCTTGAAGAACAGATTGCCGCAGGCGGGTCAGCGATGATTTCTATCAACGAGCTACAGCAATCGCAGCAGCCGGACGCGCTGGGTCGTCGCATACCGAAAGACGCAACGCTGGGTGGCGTCAATATCTGGAGCAAGAATATCCATAATGGCCTCGTGATAAATGCGATGCTGATGAATCCCGTGACCAGAACCTGCGGACAATGCACTGACCCAGGCTACGTCACACAAAATACCGTGTCGGATAAACCGGCCTCGACTGGCACTTCGCTTTATAACGGCTTCGATCCGCACGTAGTTGGCTTAGGTTTTCAAATTTACATGAACGTGCACTATTCCTCTGGCTCGCAAAGTGGCGACACGCCCTTATCTACCAGCAGTAGCAATACAGGTGTAGCGACTGTGAGCGGCACCTATGCGACTCCTGTATCCCCAGGGCATAGTATTTGGCGCCACCATAACATTACCGCAGGGGTTCACAGGAAGTACGCAGTGGGTCCAGCTTATTACGGTGGCAAAGACGCGAATCCTGACGAATGGCACTACTCAAACAGCGTCAGGGACTGGTCTCGATACATATTATCCATACCCGTCTAATGAAGATTCACCTGGCGTCGACCTCACGAGTTCATACATTCAAAGAACCGTGAATGATGGCTATCAAACGTACCTAATGTTTAAACCTTCTATGACCAACTCGATCTGGGTTCCGTTAGGGGTGCTTAATTGGAGTTGGTCAGGCACTGCAACACTAAGCGCGGGCACATGGACTCTGAGTAATGCCTCTAACACGCAGAACCCAGCGGGCGTCGCTACAACCACACATCCGTCATGGAGTCAAAATGCTGCTGCTATAGGTTATCATTGAGAGAGTTACTCAATAACTTCTCTTAAGACCCAATGAACGTTAAAGAATAGCGGTCAGGAAGTAAGCTATGTACCAAGGCTCCTTCGAACTCGGCAAACTCCTTGGCTTTGGGTTGTGGTTGTCGCAGTAAAGGCTGGCTGATTGAGGACCAGTTGTCTCTGAGGAGAACAAAATGCAAATCCAGAGTACAATTAGGGTCGCATTGTTTAGCGGCCTTTTCATTATCATCACAACAAATGCTAAGGATGAGGGACGTGCAGAACGAAATCAGCGAGCGCGCGTTGTTCGTTCGTCTGGACCCGCATCTGAAGGATTTCAAATGTCAGCGCTACAGGGGAAACAGATGTTCACATCACGAGAGGCGATTGTCTTGCTGCTCGTTCTCAGAAATACAACGAGAAAAGTCCTTCCCTTGGTGGTGTCGAGTCCGGAGAAAGACTATGAAGTCTCCGTAAAGGATAAGCGAGGGAAAAACATGTCGCTAACTGAATACGGCCGGAAGGTGCGTGACACAAAGGGAGACCATCTCTCACGTGCAGTACTGCGAGTTAGTCCCGGACAAGAACTTCGGTACGAGTACCCAGTCAGTGCAGTATACAGGATGCCCGCTGGAGGTTCTTATTACATTACCGCTAGAAGGAACGTGTTCAGGGAAAACGGGAAGGGTGTTGCTGAATTGGTGTCAAACACCATCAAGGTGATGGTAGCACCAAATTAGCGTTCAATGGCCGCGTACGAAGTAACGACTCGTCCATAGAAGGTGGAGAAGGAGGACAGATGATAAGAACCACGCTAGCCGGTATGATACTGGCCATGCTAATAGGTCCGGTTCTCGCGTTAGCACTTCCGATGCAAATTCCCGCCAGCAAATGGGGACAAGTTTCAGAAGGTTTTCAGATGTCAGGCGTAGCTGTAGGAGAAGTCGTCGGACCCGGCGATCCAGTGCTGTTAGAACTGACGATCAAGAATGTCTCGAAACGAGTCCTCACTCTTAAGGAAACCGCTCCTTGGAGAGATTACGAGTTGAGCGTGAAGGACGAGAAAGGCAAAGTCGCGCGGTTAACGAAAGAGGGAGAAAGATTAGAGAAACTGCGCAAAGACAAAGAAGAATTGAAAGTGATCTTCGTAAAGCTCAGTCCTGGACAGGAAATCCAGCACACTTTAAGAGTGACTGACATATACCAGATGTTGCCGGGCACCACTTACCTTGTCACAGCAAAGCGTAGAATCTCCAATCAGAGCGCTACAGGTGCGGCTGAGGTCGTAACAAACGCTGTCAAGATTCGTGTAACGGCCTGAGTTCCCAACTGAACTTGATCTCCTTCGACTGTCCAAGAAGATGAGAATCACTATTTCTGTTGCTTGGCAGCCCCTGCCCTACTGCTTCATTACACGGCTCTCTTGGTTGTCATACGCCCATTGCTCCCGCATTAGGTTTCTATACAAACCAATCTGCCAGACAGCGAAAGCGCTGGGGTTGGATAAGTCTTTGGTAAGATCATTGGATCAGGAGGGACGCAACATGATGCCTATTAAACCCGCTGAGCAGATTCTTTTTGATCGCGTCAAGGTAACGTGGGTTGAACCGGAAGTACAAAGGCGAGTGCAACAGGGATTGGTAACACAGCCGATGATTCTTACGCACTGTCTCATTCTGTGTAAAAAGGGGAAGACGGATAAGGTCTTATTGAATCAAGAGGTGTGGGGTGATGTAGTCCAATTACAGGCAATCTTCGTAAATGCCGTCACACCAGAAGAGCCTGTGATGCACTCCAACATTACAGGCATAACAAAAATCATACTAAGCGATAAATGGCGGGGATATTCTTTCATATTCTTCATACTAGGAAAGGACGGGAGATACTACCTTATATCCAAAAGTATGGCAGTCATCGTTGGGAATAGGGAATTTGAAATGCTTTATGATCTGATGAGGACTGAAGGCATTGAGGCGAGCCAGCCAGAGCATGAAGTGCAAGTGTATTTTGATTTCGTTCAAAATATGTACAACGCATCGTCTACCCCAGCCTTAAAGCGACGTGCGGTGAAAGACCTTGCGGAAGCAAGACTGAGCTACTTGAGAAGACAATTGACGCAATCAGTAAAAAGGCACCTTCGATTACCTATTGTGTTTATCCACCCGGAAAACGAGTTTATGCCACTTCTACTCGAAGTCAGAGCGACCTACATAGACGGCTATTTCTTTTCTTGTATTGCCTCTGCGGCAACAACAGCAGATCGGATTTGTAATGCATTGACTCAACGGTATGGACTCTCTAGAAAGGATCAGAGGTGGTACCTAGAACAAACATTTGGGCAGAAGTTTGATAAACTTGTCTCGAACAAAATCATAACGAAACAACAAAAGACCACATTGGTAAAGATGAATGATATTCGCAACCGTCATATACACCCAAGAAAGACTATTAGTGAATTGAGTATGAAGCGTGATGCGTTTGTTATGACTAAGTTACTTCACGAGTTCATGAACGAAACCTACGGCGTGCAAAAAGATCATACCTTCCATGAAGGCCGGCTGGTCCCAAGGCGCCTCATTTGAGTTGGCGCCTCCACCGGCAAGCAGTGACGTAAACACGCAAATGGATGGGTTCCTACTTTTCGCGCAGCGGTATGACAAGCTCTCGACGAACATAAGCATCGCTCGGTCCTTCAAAACTCACGAGCAGTTTCGCGTCCCGCCCTGCTTCCGCGATCACTTTTACACCGCTTGTTTCACCGACGCGCCTCGATGTTCGAACTCGCAACTCGTACGTGCGCGCGCCGAGTCCCTCGAGCGTCAGACGCAACGCGCTTGCGTCGGCACGTGAACGTAAGACTCGAAGACCCTCACTGCTTGCACCCGGCTTGAGCGCTTCCCTCTCGACGTAGACATCTGTTCCTTCTTCATATGTGAACACGATTTCGTTGACGGGCAGTTGGGGTTCCACGTTGACTTCAATACGCTGAATGTCTCCCATGCGACGTGTGTCGAATTTTGCGGGCTGGCCATTCACAGTCACCGAACTAATCTTAGCGTCGAGCGGAAACGCAGGAGCGACGATGATCCGTGCAGAACTGGCGGCATTGATGTCGACCCGGCGCTCGACTTTTATCGTCTCGCGACCCAGCGTTCGTTCAAGGCTTAGATCGTATCGAGCATTACCCACCGGAACTCCGCGCGCCTGGACACGGTCCCAGTCCGCGGGCAACTGCGGCGCGAAGGTCAATCGGCGGCCGCCCTCGCCCACATCGATTCCGAGCAATCCTCGCATGATCGGCGTTACTACCATTGCTTCGGACCAGACCTGATGATGTGACGACCTGCCAAACGGCGCGTTGAAATCACCCGACAAGAGTTCGGTCACGTAGCCGAGCGCGCCCGGATACGTGAGCAGCGCGTTTGCCATCAGCGCTTGATAGCCGACGTGCGGGCGCCCATAGCGATAAGCACCCATCGACGCCCAACCAGTGAACAGCGGCCACACCGAACCATAGTGATACGAAAGCGGATCATAAAGCCGGCTGCGATTCGAGATTATTCTGGCGCCCCAATCGGTGGCCATCGAACCGCTTCCAATATGATCGAGCTCTGCCTGTGCGCGTTCATCTTGAAGCGCGCGCCACCACAGGGGCACCGCCGGAAGCACGGTGTCTTCATCTATCAACTTCGTTTTGCTGATCTCGTTCAAACGCGACTGCCGGCGTTCGCGATTCGGCCCGGACTCGGCTTCTCGAGGCGTCGATTGCGGCTGATTAGTCGCGAACGCGTAGTAGCCGTCGCCGGCAAGCCAGTAAGTTTTTTCTGTAGCAGCGCGTGTGCGTTCGGCGGCAGCTCGAGCTTCAGTTGCGAGCTTACCGTCGTTCAATCGATCCGCAAGCTCCGCGATGCAACCGAGCGCTTCGATCCACAAGCCCTGCATGTAGATCTCTTCGTGAGGTGGATAGAGCGCGCCGCCTTCCACCCAGCCGTGTCCGAACCTGGTGTTTTCGATCAAGCCGTTGCCGTCGGTGTCGGTCGCCGCGGTGAATCGATATGCCTTTAAGATCGAGTCCCAGTTTTTCTTTATGTAATCGAGATCCCCGCTTGTTCTCCAGTAGTCGCCGTGAGCAATGATGTAAAGCGGCGTCGCGTCGGCGCTTGCCCACGGGTACGAGTAATCCTTGAACCAGGGAATGAGAGCCGCGCTTTGCGAAATCTCGTGCGGGATCTTGCCGTCGTCGCGCTGGAACTTCTTCAGAAAATCCAGCGCCGCGCGCACTGCCGCGTAGTCTCCATAAGAAGTGACGGCAAGCGTGGTCCAAAGCGCGTCGCGGCCAAAGAACCACGCGAAGCCCGGACGCTCACTCTCCCCCGAAGTGCGAAACCCGGCCAGCAATCCAGTCCCGAGCTGAGGATTGGCAGCGAAGCCTTTATCGACGCCGGCCTTGGCCCAGTCAAACGCCGTGTTCAACCGGGCGTCCGGCGTGCGCACGTCAGCAGTTTCGCTCTGAAGCCGCGAGTAATAGGTTGCGTTGCTTTCATAAAGCGACTGAGCTCGGTTGAGCAGCTTGTCGTAGGTTGACTTCGCCACCGCGCGGCCTTCGACACTTCCCGCGATGACGATGGGAATGAACTGAGTCCTCATCGCTTCGGGTGAGACTTCGATTACGAAACTGACCGGGACATCTCGAGGCTCTTCCTGATAGGGCATCAAGGAAATGTCGCGCGCGGCGGGCGAGCCGATCATCCCGACGTAACGATTCGTTTCTTCTCCAATCGTGTAGACGTGCTCCTTCTCACTCCAGCCTTGCCATGCGGTCATCAATCCGGCGGGCCACATCAAACGAAGCTTCGGACGGAACGAGCCGGTGATGATCATCGGCAATACCGATTGAACGTCAAGAAGCATCACTACGCCCTGCTCTTGAATAGGCGCGAAGATTGTCTGGAGAACTGTGAACGCGGCGTGCGAGTAGGTGAAGGTCGTTGCTTCCGGGCGGACGTTTATGGAGACAGCCATGTCGGGCGCGTGAATCTCGAGCGGATACCCTTGAAGCTGAAATGAAAGGTTGAAGTCGTCGAGAATCTTGAGCGGGTAGACCCAGGCTTCAAGCGAGCGGTTCTCGTAGCCGAACACCGCCGAGCGACGGCCGAGTACATCGAAGAACGAGCCGGCTTGGGTTCGCCTCTCGAGCTCCAGTCCGCTCTTCTTCAACGCAAACTTTTTTACCAACGCTTGCGATGTTTGCGCCTCAACGCCCAGCGTTAAAGACAGAAATAGAACCGCCTGACAGCAGATGCACGCGAGGCAACTCCAAAGCTTCTTCAAATCGAACCCCCAAACGCACGATTGATTTCGGCAGTGAGGCTGAATTCTATTAGGGCTGCCCTCGCGCTTCAAGGGGTAGTGTTCGGAGTCTGCGTTGCCAGCCGTCGGCTGTTTTCAGGATGAAATAAGCTTCGCGTACTTTGCGGTCCTTTGCGTCTTTGCGCTGGGTATTGACGGAGTAAATACTCAGCGCAAAGACGCAAAGGACCGCAAAGCACGCAAAGGCCGAACTATTCAACGGCTGTCTTGATAGCTCGAAGACTTTGCTCTCGTGTGTCCGTCGCTACCGAGCAGCCGGGAGTCACGATCAAACCTCGCGTGCCGACTTCTCGAATTGTGTTCTCGATTTGTTCTCTTATCTCGGGCGCCGATACGTGACTCGCCGTCGCTTCATCAATGCCGCCCAGAACCGCTTTGCCTGATCGCGCCTTGCCTTCCTTGAGTGACGGCGCAGTCGCGAAGTGCGACCAGTTCAAGGCGCTTGCGGGATAGTTCATTACTGAATCGAAGTGAATTCGCTTGCCGTGGATGTGCAGCACGTTGAACTGCGCTTCACGAACCGCCTCGAGAATCTTCAAATCGAACGGGCGGCTCCACGTATCATATTCTTCGGCGGTCATCACATCATCACTTGCCGCTCCGAGCGACAGAAATATTCCGGCGGCTCCTCGCTTCAACGCCTCTTTTGAATAATCAGCGAGTGAGGTGGCGATGGCGTCCATCGCCGCGAGCAGTGTTTCGGGATAGCGCTGTCGAGCCAGGGCCACGCCGCTCGACCTTGCAAGCCTGCGTGCCGTAGTCCACGGACTGAAGATCGTTTCGATGAAGAAGGCCTCTTTGCCTATCGCGTCGCCGATCATCGACAATGCCGTAAGCTGTTCGCTCCAGCACTTATCCGCCGGGCCGACCGGTTCAACCCGCTTCCAATCTTCCTCAGTAGCAATCGTCTCAAGACCGGCCGGAAGCGGGTACGGATAGTCGCTCATCACTTTCAGAAAATCCAAATCGTAAGCGCGGTAGAAGTCGATCTCGGCTTCAGCGTGTTTTATCGCAGGCATGTGCTGTAGCCCGAAGTGATACCAGAAGCTGAAGGGCGGCCGGTCAACCGCTTCGCCCTTGAGAGCGTTTGTAACTCGTTCGATCTTATTCAAGAAGTCCTCCTGCTTGTGGGAGTGGGGTATTAGCGCGTTGCCAGCAAGCAGTCCTCTGCGTCCCCGGCGTCCTCCGCGGTTTTTCCTGCTCAGTGGCTCGGAATCAACCGCAGAGGACGCCGAGGATGCAGAGGAGAAACGCGAATGTGAGCGAGCAACACACTATCACCCCGCTCCCTGCTTTTGCACTTCATTGACTGGCCCTACCCCAGCCGGTACCATAATACACGCTATTCCATCCAGCCATTGAATACGACATTGACTATGAAGGATGCGCGCCAGACAAGCATAGATGTTCGGCAAGCCGCACGGGAGCAGGTCTCACCCGACGGTGACGGACAAGACTCAGGGGAGCGAATCTTCGAAGCCCTGGCGCAAATAGCTCAAGGTGATCTCAGCGTTCTCGCCAACGGCAAGCATTTGGAGTTGGCGGCGAGAGACCGTCAGCTACTCATCAACCTCGATGGGCTAGCCCGCCGCTTGCGATACATTGTGGGACGGCTTCAACGCGCCGCCGACTCAATTGAAACGGTTGTCGGCGAAGTGCTCCGCGGAACGCAGATGCTTTCGTCGGGCGTGCTCGATGAAGCTAAATCTGTCGAAGAAACATCCAGCTCGATCGCTGAAATCAATGCTTCGATGCATTCGGTCGGCGAAAGCCTTCAAACTCTCCTGGACCTCTCGCAGTCGACATCGACTTCCGTGATGAGGATGGCGACTTCAATCAACCAGGTTTCCGAGAACGCCGATGAGCTGTCGCAGTTTGTCGAGGAAACTGTGATCGCCATCGAAGACATGGCGAACACTGTCCGCAAGGTAGCCGATTCCACCGAGGCTCTCGCCGAATCAGCCGAAAAGACGGTTGGAGCCATGGAGGCGATCGACAACTCTACGCGGAGCATTGGCGATTCGGTAAACGAGACAACGATGCTGGCGGATGAAGTTGCGCGATCGGCGGATTCGGGCAGTGAGCTTGTGGGCGAGACCGCTACAAGCATGTCGAAGATCAAAGACGCGATCGACGCGGCTACGGAGACGATTACGCGGCTCGGAAAAAGATCGGACCAGATTGGCGAAGTTACTCACGTGATCAACGAGATCGCCGATCGTACTCATTTGCTTGCGTTGAACGCGGCGATCCTCGCGGCGCAGGCGGGCACCCAGGGACGCGGCTTTCGAATAGTGGCCGACGAGATCAAGGAGTTGAGTGAGCGCACTTCGGCTTCGACTCGCGAGATCGAGGAAGTGATCAAAGCGGTGCGCGAGGACGTGACGGAAACAATCGAACGCGTCGCGGTCGGCGGCCAGCGCGCGGATGAGGGCGTCGATTTGGCCTCGCGCGCGGCGGTGCTGCTGACGGAGATTCGCGATAAGACCAACGCGGCATCGGGGCGAATACGAGTGATAGCCGACTCGACCGCTATACAAGCCGCAGAAAGCCACACGGTGCTCGAAGCTGCCGATCTCGTGCGTCAGCAGGCTCGCGACATCGAGCGTGCAACCAGCGAGCAGGCGCTGACCTCGCGGCACATCGGCGAACGCGCCTTGCACATGAGCGAGCTGACTAAACAAGTGGGGCTTGCGACTCGAGAGCAGGCGAAGGTGTCCAAGTCGATTGCCGAGGCAATGGAAGAACTGACTATGGCGGTCGAACAGATTCGCGCCGCTTCCGACGAGCAGTCCGCGGGAGCCGATCAGGTCCTGCGCGCGGTTGAAACCATTAAAGAAGTGGTCAGCCGCAATCAGGCGTCGATCTCAGGCATCAATAGCGCAGTCGATCTTCTGGTGCGCGAGGCCGAGCTTCTGAATCGCGAAGTCGAATCGTTTCAGTTGCCGGTCCCGGAACGCGGCGGTCATCTGCGGTTTGCACTCCGAGCTTCGCAAGTTGCGCTTGACCCGGCGATGGTTTCATCTCTGTCGCGCAACGACGTGATGTCGAATGTGTTCGAGGGCCTCGTTCAGTTCGGCGAGCGCGCGGAGATTCGATCGGCGGTCGCGGAGCGGTGGGATATCTCACCGGACGGGCGCATATACACTTTCTATCTACGCGAGGCAGCCCGATTTCACAACGGCCGCCGCGTACGCGCCGAGGATGTAAAGTACTCATTCGAGCGTCAGATGAGACAGAACGAAGATGCGGCGGCGTGGGCCTTCAGGCCCCTGGTCGGCGCGGAGCAGTTCATGTCCGGCGAAGCAGAGAGCGTCGCGGGGATCGAGGTTGCCAGCGAACAGGTCATCAAGCTCGAGTTGAATTCGCCCGTCGCTTTTTTCCTTTCGACTCTTTGCACCGAGTACTGTTACATCGTTCCGCGCGAAGAAGTCGAACGCTCGGCGACGAATTTCGAGGTCCAGCCTTTTGGCTCCGGCCCATTCCGAGTAGTGGAGCCGGTACTCGGCAAAGAAGTGCAGCTCGAACGGTTTTCTAACTACTGGAACGCGGAGCTGCCGTACGTTGACCGGCTGACGGTCCATTTTGGGTTGAGCGCGGAAGAAATATTCGAGATGTTCGTACGAGGTGAGCTCGATTACGTAAGCGACCTGCCGCTCACGGATCTAACCGAGCTCAAGGAACGCGCCGCCGACATCCAGGTGCTCGAAGCAGTTCAACTCCAGACTAGAATGCTCGTGTTTGATTGCGAGCGCAGCCCTCTCTCCGACAAGCGGGTGCGCCAGGCGATATGCCTGGCGATCGATCGCCGGCGCTTTCTTCGCGAGGTGTATGGCGAAATGGCCGAGCTGAGCATCGGACCGATACCCCCGGGAGTGTTGGGTTACGACGCGGGCGAACGCGGCTATGACTACGATCCCGACCGGGCGCGGGCGTTGCTGGCGGACGCGGGATACGAGAGTGGATTCGACACAGAAGTTTGGTGGCCGCAATCGGTTCACTCCGCGGTCGAGTGCTTGAAGGAGGACCTGGCAGCAATCGGAATCCGCGCCGAGTTTCGCTATGTTGAAGCTGAAGAGATGGAGCGAGGTTTGAGACTTCGAACGGTCCCGATCGCGGGCCGTGACTGGAACGCAGCATATCCCGATCCCGATAACTTCACCTATGTGCTGTTCAATTCTCGAAATCGCGATCTGTTCATCAGCACTTATTCGAATGAGGAGATTGACAGGTTGACCGGGGAGGCTCGGTCAGTAATGAATCGCGAGCAGCGGGCGGCAATTTATCGCGAGGTTACAAAGCTGCTGCTCGAAGACGCTCCTTGTGTTTTCCTCGCCCACCGCCGCAGCTTTGTCGCGCACCGAGCCGATCTCGAGGGCGTGACCTTGCATCTGTTATCGCCTTCTGTGACTCCGAAGGACTTGTGGTTCGCGAAAGTAGCGGATCACAAACTGGCAAGGTCTACTTGAGGTTCCTCAACTGATTGATTCTGTCGCGCGTCGCGCGCACATAAGTCGAAACCTCCGTGTCGCTGAAACCTCCCGCGCGCATGGCGTCTGAAAGTTGCTTATCGGAAAGCCGGCCGAGCAGGTTACCCATCCATCGAGCGTTTTCAACAGTAATGCCCTCGAGCGCTTTCTTGTCCTTGCCCTTGTAGTGGAAAACAACCTGACCGTTCCGCACGCCTTCGATAAACTGCTGCTTTGAATAGCCGTCGGGATCACCCTTCGAGCCCGCGGGTGCGTTGCCGAAGAAGGGCAGCTTGCTGAAGAAAGAGCCGGTGGCTCCCAACGTCGCCCCCAAATCGGCGATGTAATAAACCCTTTCATCCCGATTGCCGCCGCTCTTCTTATTCGGGCGCACGATCTTGTTGTTATCAAACTTGAGATCCCAGTTGTTGAGCAAGACCATAAGAACTTTCAAGCCTTGCAGCTCGCGCGTTCCGTTGAACGGATTTGCTTCCCACTTCCACAAACCTTCTTCTTTGTAACCGTCATCGCCGCGTTCGAATCTAACGTCCCACACGTCGAAACCGCCGCGCCCTTCGACGTGCGTTCGCTTGACGAAATAGTCCTGGTCGACGTGATAACCGGCGGCCCAAACGATTCGGCTTGACGCGGTCTCAGGTTTGGCTTCGGGACCGAATTTGACCGTCCACTTGCGGCCTTTGTCATCGGTGACGTGAATCTTCTCAGAGGTTCCGGTCTTAGCGCGATCGACAAATGTGAATTTGCCGTTCGGGTCGGGCGCTCCTTCGGCGCCGCCGAGACCGTTGAAAAGATCGCGGCTTTCAATATCCGCCGGGTCTTCCCACAAAACGGGATGAGCGTCCCCAGTATTCGACGCCGTATCGCTCTTCTTTTCGTCCTTTTGTTTTTTGGTCTTTTCGGCCTTGTCTTTCTTTTGCGCAAGCGCCACGCAATCACCACTGTTAAAGGTCCAGCATGCCAACAAGGCGATCAATGTGAGCACCGAAATCAGTTTACGGTTCAGCGGCATTGTGTTCTCCTCACGATGTTTTCAGGACTTATTATAAACTTCAGGCAGGAGCGTGCAAGCGCCTATTACGGTGGTGTCCTAAAGTTGTGTTGGTCGACGAGGATACCAGCGCGGCTTTTTTGGAGTGCGGCGCGGTCTGTGCGTACGCGCCGCTTTGGCTCCTGGTGGCGATTCAAAGGCAGCCAAAGCGGCGCGTACGCACAGACCGCGCCGCACTCCAAATATGTTCGTCACTCGGCCTGAGGTCGTTGTCATGCGTTCATGAATACCAACACAACTTTAGGACGCTACCCGTATTACCCGCGCCGAATAATGAGAGGAAGATAGCGGAAAGCTAAAACAACGAAGCGCGCCGAGATCCCGGCGCGCTTCGCATTATTCTTAGAATTAATCCTGGAATTATTCTTGGAATTATTCTTGGAATTCGTGGACTTACTTCGATCTCTCAATCTGATCGCCGATCTGCACTTCCGCCGTTGTTCGAGTGATGATCGCGACTGAAGCAGTCTTTTCGACCTTTAGCACAACGAGTTCGCCGACCACCCTGCGTGGCATCGCCGGGCGGTCTCGCATGACTTCTTCCCGCGGAACGCGCGTGCCCTGAATCGAGTACTCACCCCCGTGAAAACGGTCGCTGCCATAACCCTTATCATGCTTCTTCACGACTTTGTACTGGGGTGTTTTGGTTATGCCTTCGCTTTCTCCGAGCTCGCGATAGATGGTAAACACGTCGCCCGGATGAACATCCTGGCGCGTGCCAAGATCGATGTAGACCACACGGTTGGCGGAGAGATTCTCGTGATAGCCGGGTGACATCACGATTTGTCCGGTTGTGCCGCCCGAACCTTCGCCGTATCTCGGCAAGGGCTTTGCGTCGCCCGCGCTCGGCCCGACAATTTCTTCGTAAGGTTTAAGTGAGTCGCCGAACTCTACGGTGTCGCAAGACACTGTTATCTCCGCCGTTGAAGTTTTGTCCCCTACTTCGACGACGCGAAGCAATCCAAGTTCGCGCACGAGGTATCCGAGTTTCTTTTTGGTGAATGGATGATTGACCTCGCCAACAGGTCGGATGATGTAATACACAGCGCCAGGCTGGAGACCGGCAGCGCGACCCCGATTAAGAAACACAACGTCGCCTTGCGCGAAGGTCTGTTTGAGATTTTCCTTTTCGGCTCCGACGATCTGCAGATCGACGCGCGGCGCGACCTCTGATATGAAACCTGTGCAATAGATATCCGAGAGCCGGGCTATTGGTCCGGATTGATCGGAGCTCTGCTGTCGAGCTATGACTGAACTCGTCAATGATCCGGCAAGAAAGACAACAAGCGCGATGGCTATGCGGGCGGTACTCTTCATTGCTACTCCTTGGGCGACCTCGGGGTGTGGTTGATGCGAATCGAAGGGGCAAAAGGGAGCCGACCAATAACTGCCCGCAAAGTAACAGAGTCGCATCTTCAAGTCAATAATTAAGGTGCCTCGCACTGGCCCGATCGGACATCGCGCCCAGCCCGCATACTGCGCAGCCATGGTAAATCGGGCTCCTCCATCAGAGATCAGCTCGCAGGTTGATCTGACGCGACAATTAACTGGATCTGAAACCCGCAGCTCTCGCCAAACGGATCGGCCAGTCCCGGGCGCGGCTCCAATATCCTGGAGCCTCACTCAGGAGAAGGCTGCCAGCGGATCTCAATTACGACGCCTTTCCTTTGCAAATCCTCTTTTGACTTGGTACTGTGGCCGGCAGGAAGGCAAGCGCTGAGGCTAAGCTGTGGAGCAGATCAAGCGCGCGCTTTTCCAGGAGGTGCGCGATGCGCGGAACAGAACTTACGCTTCGCTTACCGGCCGTCTTGTTTCTTTTATTGGGTCTTTTCGTGTTGGCCCAGGCTCAAGCCTCGCCCTCGATCCAGTTTTTCATGCCCGATGGTTCATTGCCGAGCCGCGAGCTTCGTTTCACCCTCACTACTGACAGCGGCCGCATCGAAACATACTTCACCGATTCAAAAGGCAAGTTTCTGCTAACGCGCTCGCTGGGCCTCAAGCCGGATGCCGAGTACCGAGTGACCATGACGGGCGACGGGACCAGCTTTGACACCACCACGCATTCGTTTAAAGAATACAGTGCTGTCTACTACATTACGGTTTATTTGAACCCGCTTCGTTCGAGACCGGTGGCGCCGACCAAGGTGGTTGACCTTGCAGAGTTTGACGTCAGAGTGCCGGAGGGAGCCAAACAGGGTTATGCGGAAGCGATGGCCTTGTTTAAGGAAGGGCGGCGGGAGGAAGCTGTTCGCGGACTCGAACGCGCGCTAATGATCTACCCCGATTATTTTAGAGCGCTCAACGACCTCGGTGTGATCTACATGAAGATGAACCGTTTGGACGATGCTTCGCGAGTGTTCGAGCGAGCTACGAAGATTGCGCCGCGTGTTTATCATCCAAGGCTGAACCTGGGTGTCATCTTGACGCGCCGCGGAAGGTACAAGGAAGCCGTTGCGCTCCTCGATGCGCTTTACAGAGAGAACCAGTCAATCTCAGAAGTCCGCGTAGCGCTAGCCCATGCCTTGATTGAGCTTGACCGGTTGGATGAGGCTGAGCCCCATCTTCGAACGGCGTTGCTCGATTTGAATCTAGACCGTGAGGCGGCGGGCGATGCTCATTATCGACTCGGGTTACTGTTGAACAAGAAGGAAAAGTATGAGGCGGCGGCTGTCGAACTGAGTCAGGCTGCCGAGGCGATACCGGACTCGGCGCGAACCCACCTACAATTGGGCGGCGCGCTTCTCCAACTGAGACGGCTGGCCGATGCAGAGCGCGAGCTGACGACTGCGTACCGTCTGGGCGGTGCGCAACTGGGAGGCGCGCAGTTGATGCTCGGCCAGATCTACTTCATGGAAAAAAAATACGTGAACGCACTGAGTGCGTTTGAGCAGTACTTGACGGACGTCCCTCAGGCGCCTAACGCCGCAGCGGTGAAAGGCGTGATTGAGAGAATCAAGGCTGCGCTTAGTCAGAAATGAGGGCCCTAACAGGGGCTTCTAACCGCGATATCGTCTTACCGCCTCTGAGTAAGAGTGAGTAAGAAAACGCCCCGGATGTAGGGCACATCCGGGGCGCTTGATGTTAGTGAAACTTCAACGAGTCGGGTGTTAGAAATTGAGCCGGAACTGGAACTCAATTAGCCTGCCGCCCGGATCGTTCGTGCCTGATACCGTGAAGTCACGGTATGCGGCGCGAGTCTGGCCGAAGCTGGAGCTGTTGACAGAGGCAGTTCTGGCATCAGCGGTTGCGCTCAAGATAAAGAAGTTCGCGCGGTTGAACGCGTTAAGCAACTGCATACGCGCCTCAATGTTGACTCGTTCCGTTATACGCGTTCGCTTGACCAGGTTAAGGTCGAAGCGAGCGGTCATCGGACCGTGCAGGAACACACGGTTGCCAAGCTTACCGGGCTCGGTTTGAGGCCCGATGTACGGCGCGTTCGGATCAAGAGCAGCAATACCCTTGCCGAGGTCAAACGCCGCTAGCGAGTTTTGGATCAGCGGGTCCGGCAGCCAGAAGACAACTCCTCGACACGTCCCACCGGCGCACACGGTCTCCTTCCGAATCTTGACCAGATCCTGAAGCTGCCTGGTCGAGATGTTGTGAAGCACCACGCCTGCATCATTCTGGTTGAAGGTCGCACGGCCGCCGCTGGTCAGCAGGAACACCGGGCCATTTTGAATTCTGGCGACGCCGCCGGTCTGCCAGCCTTCCAGAACCGTGCTAATCACTGGAGTGTGTCCGTTGAAAAATCTTCTGCCAGGGCCAATGGGCAATTCGTAAAGCCAGTCCACCTTGAACGAATGGCGAATGTCCCAGGGGGACAGACCCCAGTCTTGATTCAAGTCGCGCATCGTACGCGGTTGTGTCGCAACGACAGAGGAGCTGCCGAAAGAGTTCGACATTGCTTTGCCGAACTGGTAGCTCCCTTGCACTAGCAACCCATTTGACAATCTCCTGCGCACTTCGATCTGGAGCGCATGAAATTGAGTGTCGACGCCATTCGTCATCAGGAATGCGCCGCCAGTTACCGCCTGCGGGTTCATAACGAAGAAGTTCGACACCTTGCTTCCGTCGGGCAACGTGACAGACGGAACAAGACCGGCGTTGATCAGATTGTTCATCCGCGAGGCGCTGGTGGCTATGCTGTTGGCAAGTGCGCCCGCTTGCCCTTGTTGTAACTGCGTCAGCGCGGTCGAGTTTGTTGCTGCGGCGCTTCCGCCAATAGCGGTCGTGATGAGCGGAATGCTGACCTGACCGGCGAGACCCGAGTTGCCATAGTTGCAGGCCGGCTGTCCACTTTGACCGCAATTCGGATTAGCCTTTGTGAAGAGCGCCAGATTATTCTGTGCGGCTTTGAACACATCGAGGAAACCATTCTCGAATATGTTCACCTCGTTGTAGTTGTACTGCCGCCACAGCCGAGTCCCGTGCGTGCCGACATAGCGAACTTCGACGGCAGTGTTCCTGTCCAGCTCGCGCTGGAGGCCAAACGAATACGACTGCGTGTAGCCAGGCTTGAGGTTCGGATCAAAGTCATTAACGCTGGCCGAGCCTCCTGCAAGCAATGGGAACCGGCTGGTGTCTGTCGGCGGAGCGATGAAGGGGTAAGTGCTGGGATCACGGAAGAGCACGCTCCCCGCCTTGAAGATACCCGGTGTTGTTGCCGGCGAGACGTTCAGGTTGATCGAGGGCCCGTTGTTCGAGCCGAACATGCTGGTGTATGCATTAAAGCCCTCGCGTGTGTAAGCTATCCCGTAGCCGCCGCGAAAGACCGTCTGATCGCCGCTGCCGAAGATTGAGTGCAGCAAACCCGACTTGAAGTTGGGACTCCAGGCAAAGCCAAATGACGGCGCAAAGTCCTTATGCCGTGTTCTGTAGCCTATCTCTCCCTTGTCGAGCAGTCGGAAGTAAGTCGGGGTATTGGCGATTACGGTAGGCTTGAACAGATTGCCGTTGCCCGAAACGCCGAAAACCCCGTCGGCGCCGGTCCGTGTGTAGATTTGGTTATCGTTCTTCGGGGACGGATCGATCTCCCATCTGAGGCCGTAGCTGAGAGTCAGGTTTGGCATGGCCTTCCACGTATCCTGGGCGTAATAGGCAAACTCATTCTGGTGATTACGCTCAGTAAACGGGATGAAGTCGTATGCATGCGTATTCTCATTTAGCGAGGCAGCGCGATTGATCGCGCTGATCCGGCCCGTCAGCAATGCATAAAGCTGTTGCGCCTGGGTGCGCTGCGTGGAGCTGGAGCCGGGAAAATTCGCTGATGAGAAGAGGTTCACTATCGGATCGGTACTATCAATTCCGAAGACGATCTGCGGCACGACTTCCGTGCTTACCGCCTGCGTAAACGATGCTACTCTCGTAAACGCGAATCCGAAGTTGAGCGAGTGAGCGCCTTTGAGCGTGCTGAGGTTGTCGCTCAGGCCTTTCACCGGAGTGTTACGGCGAGACTGTGAACGCCGTGTGTAGAACGGCCCGGTAGCCAGGCTCTGTGGGCCAAGGTACGTCCCCGCATTGACGGCATACCCACCCCAAAAGCTGTACAGCCCAGGCGCGAACTCCTGGGTGAACAGCGAAGTGCCGTTGCCGGAGGAGGTGGCGCGAACTTCGTTAACCACTCGCTCATTAACCGTCCATCGATGCGCTCCGACAAACGAAAACGAGTTGCGGTGTATCGAGCCGGTTGTGCCGGGAGAGCCCACAACGATACCTGAGCCGGGATAGACATCAAGCTGGCCGTTCACTCCATCAGGATTCGAGAAGTAGTGTTGATAGTTGTGGATGAACTCCAGGTGATGCTTGCTCGACAGGTTGACGTCAATCCGGATCGTGGGGAACCACCGTATGTTCTGGCCCGGGTCCTGAAAGTTATAGTCAAGCCGATTGTAGTCGCCAGGGCTCTGGCTTGCGATGCGGCTGGTCAGCGAGCCGGCATTGTGAACGTATCCGTCAACGAGCTGCAATCCCGCGGCGACTCTGGGGTCGATCGTCGCAGGACAGGGGGTACCGGCCGGGCACTTCGAGGCTACGAATGCCAGCAGGTCTACTTGATGGAGAGCGCCGGTGGTGTCCGGGTAGGTGAAAATGCCCCTTCGGGCGTCTGGCGTAAGCACGAGCGTGTTGCCAGTCACATCATTCCCGTATGCCTGCGGCAAAGTGAAGTATTCGTAGTTGACGAAGAAGAACGCCTTGTCGCGGCTCTTCATCAACTTCGGTATGAATATCGGCCCGCCGATGTTTCCGCCGAATTGGCGAAGGATGAACGCATCCCGCGGCAGCCCATCAATGTTGTTGAAGTAGTAGTTTGAGTTGAAAGTCTTTGAGCGGTACTGCCAGAAAGCTCCGCCGCGAAACTGCGACGAGCCTGATTTCGTGGTGAAGCGGACCTGCACAGCACCCTCGCCGCCGCTTTCAGCGCCCGGCACTGCGGTCGAGACGGTGACTTCTTGCACAGCGTCTGATTTCGCCTGAATGGTGGTGAAGAACCCATCCGAGCTTCGCAGGAAGTTGTCTTGAATGTTTGCGCCATCAAGCGTCAGGTTGACCGACCCCTTGGGCAGGCCGTTGATAGTTGAGGCGCGTGGCACGCCCGGAGAACTGACGCCCGGCAGCGTCGTGATCAGCGTGAGCGCGTCCCGTGTGCTGAAGGGAAGCTCGCCGATCTGGCGGCCTACGATGGTAGTTGACACTGTGGCGCTTTCCTTCTGTAGAACTTCAGCGCCTCCAGTCACCACCACCTGCTCACTTGCGCCGCCCGGCTCGAGTGCTGTGTTCAGGGTTGTGGCCTGGCTCGTGTCGACCTTGACATCCTGGGTCACGGTCGTCTTGAAGCCTGAAGCCGAAATGGTGATCGTGTACGTACCGTTTGGAACGGACGGGATCGTCCACCCGCCCTCATCATTTGCTGTTGCCTTGAATGTCGTTAGCGTCTGATCGTGCTTGGCTACGATCTGAGCTTTCGGGATAAGCGCGCCTTGTGAATCTTTGACTTCGCCGGTAAGCCGCCCCGAAGTTGTGACCTGCGCCGGAACCAAGGTGGTTATCAGCGCAACCATACCAAGGAGCAGGACCACGCGTGTTTTTAACCGCAGTTTCATGGGTATCCTCCTCATACCTGTTTGCTACAGGTGTTGGTTTCGAAGTTGTGTGGCGAAAACCGAGTGCGGCCAAGCGCAAGGCCGGCTCCAAACTTCAATTGCTGTCTGCGCCTAGAACGCCGATTCAGAAAACCGGCACTGAGCCGACTTTGGCTTGGATGCGCACAATCTACCGAGATCTGTAGCAGATTACAAGCCCATTCGGACAATAGTTACAGTGTCATAGTAATGGTTCAATGCGGCTGAGAAAGACCCACTGTCAAAGGCCGCTCAAGGCAGATTGAACTACTAACGGTGTCTTTGATCAGGTCGACCGGCACTCCGCCCAACGCCGCAGATTGCTGCCGGACTTAGCCGGCTCAAGTTCCGTCATCAGAGCGCATCTCGTGCCTGTTCCTTGATGACAATTACCTTGACATGGAAATGAATAGGGGGATAATGGCAGGCAGCCCGCTTGGGTTGAACTCTTAAGCTTTCGATTATTATCAGTTAGTCGGCACAAAGGTACGCTGATTCCGGTGAGTTGGATCGAGGTTGATCGATTCCGTCGAAGGCTGTCAGCTCGGTTTCCGCTCGCTACTCTCCACACGACAATCAGCAAATCCCAGTCACTGTGCCCGGCGAACAGGCTACAGGTCGAGCAAGGGTTAGGAGGCTCCAAATGCACGAGTTCCAGGATCAGGTTCTAAAGTGCATAGACTGCAGCGAAGAGTTCGTCTTCAGCGCCGGGGAGCAACTGTTCTTCGCCGACAAAGGTTTGAGGAACGCCCCAAAGCGGTGCAAGGCATGCAAACTGAAAAAGAACGAGCGAATCGCGGCTAACATGCAAGCATACGGGCAGCCCTTCGCTCGCGAGCGCGTTGAGGTTGCGGTCAAGTGTGCGCTGTGTGCCGTCGAAACCACCGTGCCTTTTAGGCCAACCCAGGGACGTCCGGTCTATTGCAGAGACTGCTTCTTAAGAATGCGTAGCACGTCGTCGCATGCCAATGCGACGCTGTCCTAGAGCCACGTCGTCCAGGCAACCTTCAGAACTCACTATGGATTGGGAGTTGAACTCCGGCGGTCGAATCGCGTTCGACGTGAGGCGCAATCAGTTGGCATTGAGAAAGTCACGCACCTTCTTCATGTCTTCCCATACTTCGCGCTTCTTGTCAGGCGAGCGCAGCAGAAACGCGGGATGAAAAGTCGGCATCACTCTTATGCCGTCCAACTCACGCCATTCACCTCGGGCTCGAGTGATTGATTCTCTCGTTCTGAGAAGAGTTTGGAACGCCGGCGATCCAAGAGCAACGATGACACGGGGACGGATGAACTTGATCTGGCGAAAAAGAAATGGCTCGCAAGTCTCAACTTCGTCGCGTTCCGGGGTGCGGTTCAGCGGAGGCCGGCACTTGACGATGTTAGCTATGTACACGTCTTCGCGTCTCAATCCGATCGCCGCGATGATCTTGTCCAGCAGTTGACC
>DATNBZ010000303.1:0-20237 GCA_035607285.1 Blastocatellia bacterium
GGATCCTGAAGCGCGACCTCTTCCGCCGTGTGTATGAACAAGGCCGTAAGATACAATTCAAGTACTTTACGGCATTCATACTTGCGAGACCGGAAGACGGAACGCGCATCGGAATCACCGCAACCCGAAAGATCGGAAACGCAGTCCAGCGCAATCGAGCCCGCCGCCTGGTTCGCGAAGCGTTCAGGAAAAACAAGTGGCTGGCGCCTGGTGGAGTTGATATAGTTATCAATGTGAAGCGGCCTTTGGTGGAAGCCCACTACCGCGATCTCGAAACTGAATTCATTGCATTTCTGCAGAGGGCTGTCGAGAAGTGAAGGTCGTTCTTATTTTTTTCATACGCGGCTACAGGTTGCTCATCTCACCGCTACTACCGCCGTCGTGCAGATTCACGCCCACTTGTTCCGAATATGCAATGCAGGCGATCGAGAAGTACGGCGCATTGCGCGGTGCTTACCTTGGTGCTCGGCGATTGCTGCGCTGTCATCCATTTCATTCGGGTGGATACGACCCCGTGAAGTAGCTGAGAAAAGGACGGGCGGCACTCCGCCTGATGTGACTTGATGGATCGAAATCGTTTGATAACGGCTTTGGCTCTTTCCCTGGTGGTGCTGATGTCCTGGCCCTTGATTATGCGGTATCTGGGTCCTCCGCCGGTCAACGAGCCTGCCCAAATCGAAGAAGCTCCGGCGCCGCGCGATGCCGAACATCCGCAGCAAGCCGTGCTTCCCCAAGCTCCGCTTCCTGCCGCAAAGAAGGCCGGGCCTCTTGCCCCTTCCTCAGCTCAGCCGCAGGCAACCGCTCAAACTACACAGGCTGCGCCGCGGGAAATAACAATCAAACCCAGGTCGGACTATTGGCGCGCGACGCTGAGTAACCGCGGCGCCGTTGCGACATCCTGGGTTCTCAGCAAGTACAAGGAAGACGGCATCGAGCGCGACATAACGGGCGCTGACGGCAACGAGCTTCAGCTCATTCCTCAACAGATACCCGATGAGCTGGACGCGCCGCTGAGCCTGCGCACCCCGTGGTCGCCGGAGCTCGCCGCCCAACTCAATCACGTAACTTTCCAAATCGAAGGTATCGGAGCGAACGAGACTGAGATCACAATTGAGCCGAATGACAAACGCGTAATCAAGTTCACCTACGTTTCCCCTACCGTAGTGGCGACCAAGACCCTTACGTTTCACGGCGACGGTTTTGTTTTCGATCTCACCGCGGACGTGAGGTCAAACGGAAGCGAGCAGCCGGTTGAGATAGTGCTCGGCCCGAAGTTCGGCGATCAAAGCGACAGGCAGACCGGTAGCTACAGCACTCCACCTCAGGTTATTGCTTACACACGCGAGGGGCAGCGTCAGGCAATCCTCGGATCTCGCATTACGCCTCCATTCGCCACCGTCGCGACCGTTGATCACACTTCAAATCAGATAGAGTTGGATAAACCGCTCGCGGCTGATGTGAGCCAGATAAAGATCACAGCCGACAAGGGCGCGACGCTTCTCGGTTACGCGCGGGTGGTTAGTCGCGAAGGAAACGGCCAGCGCCTCACGCTCGATCAACTGCCCAGAGGCATCGCGAAGGGACACGGCGTGGCCCAGGGCGTCGACGTTCTAAGGGCCTTCTATCGCTGGGCGGGAGTGACGGACCATTACTTCGCGATGCTGGCCGTTCCCGATCAAACGATAACCGAAATTGCGCTGACTAATGCCCAATTCAAGCCTCAACCGGATGAGCCGGCGGTCGATTACCCGTCAGCCGCCATCTCGGTAAGCTCCAGTTCGGCGACACACATTTTCGTAGGCCCAAAGGATCGGCAGCTTTTGGCCGCCGTTGGCCAGTCCCTGGATGCGAACCTTGGCGCGCTGATTGACTACGGGCTGTTTTCATTCGCCGTGAAGCCGCTCGTTCCGGCGCTGGCGTGGGCGCTCAACGGGCTCGCCCGGCTGTTCCACAACTACGGCTGGGCTATCGTTGGCGTGACGGTTTTGATCAACCTGGTTCTCTCTCCGCTAAGGTTCTACAGCTCGAAGAAAATGAAGAAGGCGGCAAAGCATCAGCCGCGCATGAAAGAGCTGCAGGACCGAATGAAGAAGCTGAAGGAGAATCCCAAGAAGCACGAACGCGAATTGCAGGAGCTTCAACAAGAGCAACTAGCCTTGATGAAGGAGGCTAACCCGCTCGGCGGTTGCCTGCCGATGATTCTCCAGTTGCCGATTTTCTGGGCGGTCTATCTATACCTCGGTTCGTCGCTGGATGTTCGTCACGCGCCCTGGGTGTTGTGGATTCACGACCTGTCGAGATCCGATCCACTGAAGATACTGCCGATTGTCATGTGCGTCACCATGATCGCCTCGACGAAGCTTACGCCGCAGCCTGCCTCGGCAGACCCGTCGATGAAGATGCAGCGCGTTATGATGACCTGGCTTATGCCGATCATGCTGACCTGGTTGTTCTTCTTTTCGGCGCCCAGCGGGCTTGTGCTCTACTGGATGGTCAGTAACATGGTCGGCGTGTTGATTCAGTTGTTTATCAATCGCCGCACGACGGAGCTTACACCAGGGACAGCAACAGACGCTTTAACATCCCGTGGCAAAGGCGGGCCGCGCGGTTCGACGACGCCGGTCCCGCCGAAGGGCCCGAAGGGCAAGAATAAGCGGAGCGCTGAAGCTGAAGGGTTCTAAACAATATGCACCGTAGACTGTCTACGGTGTATTCGCTTCGAGCAGTGAGGTTCTCCGCAGACTGGACAGTCTGCGGTACTCGCAGAGGTACAAGCGATGTCGCAAGAAGATGTGAATCTGGTTGTCGATTTCACGAATCGGGTTCTCGGATCGTCGGGGCTCGATCTGAACGCCGTCGCTGAAGATAGCGAAACCGGTTTCAAGATTCAGGTGCGTGGAGATGACGTCGCGTTGCTGCTGGGCCGCAACGCTGAGCTTCTCGATGCTCTTGAATATCTCGGCAATCGCATCCTCGCGCGCTCGTCGGGCGAAGAGTCAAAAGTCGTTTTTGACTCGGGCGGCTACCGCGCGCGCCGCGAAAAAGAGTTGCGGCTGATGGCGGAAAAGGCTGCCGAGAAAGTTCGCACCTCGCGCATACCGTTCACCTTCGATCCGATGACCCCAAATGAACGTCGCATCCTCCACCTTGCCTTGGCGGACGACGCTTCGGTGACGACCGAGAGTCAGGGCCACGGCGAGAATCGCAAGGTCACGGTCCGTCCCGCAAAATGAGGTTCAGAGTTCCGTTCGTAGTACGGCCTTCAGGCGGAAGTTTGTGGTCCGCACTCGTTGGAGACAGGTCGACAAACTTCCGCCTGAAGGACGTACTACGAACAGGACCCCTGAACAATGTTCTCCGACGACACCATTGCCGCAATTTCTACCCCGCCCGGACGAGGCGGCATCGGAGTCGTGCGTTTGAGTGGGCCCGCCGCTCTCGGAATCGCGACATCGATCTTTCTTACCAGATCTGAAACGCAGTCGGGTGTCCCGAACCGCGCGCAGTTTGGCCGGCTCATCGATCCGGCTACAAGCGAAATCATCGATGAGGTTATTCTTACCTTCTTCAAATCGCCTCACTCATACACCGGCGAAGACCTTGTGGAAATCAGTTGCCACGGCAGCCCGATCATTCTCGGGCGCGTGCTTCAACTCGCGATCGATCGGGGAGCGCGTATCGCCGAGCCCGGTGAGTTTACCTTCCGCGCTTTCCTGAACAAACGTATCGACCTCGCGCAAGCCCAGGCGGTTCGCGATGTCATCAACGCCCAGACTCAATACCAGGCGCGAGTCGCAACGAGGCAACTCGAAGGCGAATTGTCGATTCGGTTGACGCCGCTCAAAGACACTCTCGTCGAAGTCATCGTCCACATCGAGTCTTCAGTCGAGTTTGTCGAAGACGATATTTCACCCGAGACCTCTTCGCTGCTCCTGACGAAACTTCAACGTGTGATCGAGGCCCTAAGCGCGATCGCCGACAGCTTCTCGTTTGGACGATTTTTGAGAGAAGGGTTTGATCTTGCGATCGTCGGACGGCCCAATGTCGGCAAGTCTTCCGTGTTCAACCGCCTGATCGGCAGTGACCGCGCAATCGTGACCGAGTTGCCCGGGACTACAAGAGACGCGCTCTATGAGAGCACTTCAATCTCGGGCGTTCCGGTTCGATTGATCGACACGGCGGGGATTCGCGACACCACTGACCTGGTCGAGAGCATCGGCATCACTCGAAGCCGGACAGCAATCGCTGACGCCGATATATCGCTGCTGGTGCTGGACGCTTCCGAGCCGTTGACCGGCGACGACGTCAATCTCCTGAATCATCTTTCACAGGAACGCCGAATCGTCGCAATTAACAAGACTGATTTACCGCTTAAGCTCGAAACCAATTCAATACAAGCCTACGGCGATGAAGTAATAAACATTTCGGCGTTGACCGGCGAAGGATTCGAGTCACTCACTTCGAAAATATTCCAGAAGCTGACGGGCGACGCCGCCACAGAGCGCGATGACATAATGCTCACCGATGCTCGCCAGCACGCTGCGGTGCGAACAGCTATCAAGAACCTTTGCGATGCGAGTGAGATGATGCGAAGCGGCGAGCTTGAAGAAATAGTTTTGCTGAAGCTTCGCGGAGCGCTTTCTTCGCTTGGCGAGATCACCGGTGAGACTTTGACAGACGACATACTCGGTCAGATATTCTCGACGTTCTGTATCGGAAAGTAGTTTGAAGACCGGTTCCTTCGCGTGCTTTGCGGTCCTTTGCGCCTTTGCGCTGAATATTTGGTATTGAAGGAGCAAGACATAATACTCAGCGCAAAGACGCAAAGGACCGCAAAGCACGCGGAGGTTATTAAGCAACGCATAGTCCGAACACTACCCGCCTGTTTCTCGGCTTCTTGTAATTGGAAAATGACGTATAATCGAAGGCAAATAGCTGTCAATCGAGCGGACGCGCAAGCGAGGATTAGATAAATTGAAATGGGGAATCAAGAGAATATATTCGATGTCATCGTAATCGGAGCCGGGCACGCCGGCTGTGAAGCTGCTTACATAGCGGCGCGCGTCGGCGCGCGTACTGCTCTCGTTACGCTCGACACGAACTCGATTGGCCAGATGAGCTGCAATCCGGCTATCGGTGGAATCGCCAAGGGTCATCTCGTTCGTGAAGTCGACGCTCTCGGCGGATTAATGGGCGAGGTCATCGATGCAACCGGAATTCAGTTCCGCCTGCTCAATCGAAGCCGCGGGCCGGCGGTTCAATCGCCTCGCGCGCAGGCCGATCGCAATCTTTATCGAACCGAAATGCGGCGCAGGCTCGGCAGTACCGAAGGCTTATCCATCCTCGAAGGCGAAGTCGCGGAAATCAGATTCACCGGCGAACGCGTGTCGGGAGCCGAGCTGGCCAATGGAACGATCATCGAGGGCCGAACGGTTGTGCTCACGACCGGGACTTTTCTGAATGGCTTGATCCACGTAGGTAAGAAGACGTTTCAAGCCGGCCGCAGCGGCGAACCCGCATCGATCAAACTAGCCAATTGCATTCGCGGTATCGGATTCAAGACCGGGAGGCTCAAGACCGGGACACCGCCTCGACTCGACGGTCGTACGATTGATTACTCGAGGTTCGACGTCCAACCCGGAGACGAGCGGCCGGTGCCGTTCTCATTCAAAACGTTTGAGATCAACCGGCGGCAGATCAACTGCTTTATCGGCTACACGAACGAAGCCGTGCACGACGTCATCCGGTGCAACCTGGACAAGTCTCCCTTGTACAGCGGCGACATAAAAGGCATCGGTCCGCGTTACTGCCCCTCGATCGAAGACAAGGTTGTGAAGTTTTCGGAGAAGTCGCGGCACCAGATTTTTCTCGAGCCCGAGGGCTACGACACATACGAGATTTATCCAAACGGAATCTCCACGAGCATGGCCGAAGAAGTCCAGCACGAGTTCGTTCGCAAGATCGCCGGGCTTGAGAAAGTGAAGCTGCTGCGGCCGGGCTACGCCGTCGAGTATGACTTCGTCGATCCTCGCGAGCTGTTTGGTACGCTCGAGACAAAACGAATTCGCGGGCTGTTCCACGCCGGCCAGATCAACGGCACGTCCGGCTACGAAGAAGCGGCCGGCCAGGGAATCGTCGCCGGAATCAATGCCGCGCTCGCGGCGCTCGAGCGTGAACCCGTGGTTCTTGACCGGGCGCAAAGCTACATCGGCGTGATGATCGACGACCTGGTTACGAAAGGCGCGGACGAGCCTTACAGAATGTTCACCTCGAGAGCCGAGATGCGATTGTCGCTTCGTTACGACAACGCGGATCAAAGGCTCACTCCTCTTGCGCACGAGATCGGATGCATAGGCGATGAGGATTACATAGCTTTCGAGAAGCGCCAGCGCGACATTGCAACGGTCAAGAATTATCTGATAAATGCGAAAGTCACAGACCTCGGCGAAGAGCAATTGGAAGAGTTGCACCTCGAAGGCTCGCCTGACAGCTATCGTGGCCGCAAGCTCGATTACCTCGCGCGTCGACCCGATTGCAGCGCCGCGAAGTTGATCGATATCGTCACCGCGGCAATTGGCGACAAGGCGGGAGAGAAGGAGATCGTAGTCGCGCTAAACGACATTCGATACTCGGGCTACTTGAAAGATCAGGAAGCGCTTGCCCGCAGGCGCGGCCGGTATGATGAACTTGAAATCCCGACCGACGTGGATTTCAGCAGCATCTCGGGCTTGTCCAACGAGGTGGTTCAAAAGCTCGGCAGCGTTCGCCCGCGCACTATCGGCCACGCCGCGCGAATCCCCGGCGTCACGCCGGCGGCAGTTTCGATTCTCCTTGTAGAGATGTTAAGGAACTGATCGACCTGATTCTTTTGTGTTGATCGCCGAACCAACCGTGTTGTGACGGACTCGATTCAATCAGGGCGGTCCACAATCGTATCGAACCTGAATATGAGGAGGTGGCCGAAATGGGTTTTGACACAATCTTCCAGCCGTTGAAGTTCAAGAATCTCACGGTAAAGAATCGCATCTTCCGCTCCAACGTTTCGGGCCGGTTCGACAACTACGACGGCTCCGGCAATCAAGCCCGAATCAACTGGGAGCTGAAGTTCGCGCGTGGAGGCGTCGGGGCGATAGTCTCATCGTTCGTGCCCGTCCAGATGCGCGGACGCATTGTTCCCAACTATGCCACGATCGATCGCGACGAACGAATCGGGTTTTGGCGAGAGCTCGGCAAGCGCGTTCACGAGCACGATTGCAAGTACATCCTCCAGCTCAGCCACGGTGGAAGGCAGCGCGACATTCAAGGTATCGAATACCCGAAAGGGCTCAGCTCAACCGATAAATCAGAGCCAATTCACGGTTTCGAGTGTGAGCGCATGACCGTCGAGCAAATCAAGGAGACCGTCAACGCATTCGCCGAAGGCGCGCGACGCGCAAGAGAAGCAGGACTGGACGGCGTGGAGCTGCACGGAGCGAACGGTTACCTGATAACTCAGTTTCTGAGCTCGGCAATCAACGATCGCAAAGACGAATACGGAGGTTCGCTCGAGAACCGAGCCCGTTTTGTGCGCGAAATTGTGCGGGCAATCCGCGCAAAGGTCGGCTCAGATTTCCACCTTCAGATGAAGATCAGCGCGACCGAATACAACAACGCGCTGCTCCCTTTTGAAGGAAAGGGCAACTCGATCGAAGACTCGGTCCAGGTGTGCAAGTGGCTCGAGGGAGACGGCGTGGACGCGGTACACGTTTCGGCGGGGAGCTCATTTCCTCACCCGCGCAACCCGCCAGGCCCGTTCCCGCTCGAAGAGCTGATCAAGACATATGACACCATGATTTCGAGCGGGACTAACACGTATCGCAACTTCCTGCTGTTCCGTTCGTGGCCCGCGGGCATGCTCTTCCAGGCCAGATGGAATCGCGCTACCGGCGACCAGATAGAAGGAATCAATCTCCCGGACTCTCGCGCAATCAAGCAAGCGGTAAGCGTGCCGGTGATTTGCACCGGAGGATTTCAGACAGCCTCGGTAATAGCGAAAGCCATCACCGACGGATCTTGCGATGCGGTCTCGATAGCGCGCCCGCTGATCGCAAACAATGATCTGGTGAAGATGTTTGCCCAGGGGCTCGACCGCGCGCCCCAGCCTTGCACTTATTGCAACAAATGCCTGGTCAACGTCGTCGAGAACCCGCTGGGCTGCTATGAGGAGTCGCGCTTCAAGTCACGCGACGAGATGATCGAGCAAATCATGTCGGTGTTCACCCCGCCGCCGTTTGGTTAGCCCGCCTGTCTCGTAGGCACTTGGTCTGGTGCCCAACCTTGTTTCTTGAGGCACCACGGGCAAGGCGGTGGACAGTCATAGCGGCCGTGATCGTGGCAACCGCACCAAGATGCCTCGCATTCAGGACAAACAATCGAACCTAAGTCGTCTGCGGATAGATTTTGCATGAGTGACCTGACGTGTTCAAATAACACACCACACTCTATACATTGAACCTCTATAGCATCGTCCGTCATCTTTGCTTATACCTCCGTCTTGTTTCGGTCTTGCCACTTGAAGGACAGATCGAGGGCGATGTAAGCAGCCAACATCCACAACAATACGGTGAAGATCAAGGAGATCGACTGCAACTCGCTGAAGGCTGCAAAAAGCGATCGTAGACCGCCCATCACCACCCATAAGCCGTTATTGGTTAGCCCCTCACTCAACGTGTCGAATGCTCTCCACAAGCGCAGATACAACAGAATGTAGGAAGCGAAGAAGTACGCCAGACTCAACGAAAAAAGAAATGTCGCCTGGGACACTCTCAGCAAGTCACTTTGGAATAGTGTAACCAACAGGCCAACCACCGCAAAGCTGAAGCCTACGAGAGTTAGATTTGTTGAGCTTCTCGAATCAAGGATTGGGTGTCTCCTGTCGGGTATTCGTTGACGTTGTCTGGGCAAAGTCGCAACGCACAGCAGTACGTACGCCGTTATCGGCAGGAAGGGGAAAACAGAATCCCATGCGGACGTAACACATTGACGCATACGTGTACCGTGTGGCCATTATTGCAAGCACCGCGCTGCATCGGCACCCACAAATCGCCTTTCTCTATTCCGCCCGGGTCTTCGGACCAATGCACACGAGCGCGACGCTATCGCACTTCCTCTACTTCTTGGGCCATGGCTTGAACGCGTTACCCAGCTTGTCGACCAACGGACCCAGTTGTGGGATATGCCGCCTCAATACGGTCCTCATATTGTTGTTCTCGATCCAGTCGAGGCCAACCTTTGTGTAGGTCTTCTCGTTGTAATCGGTCGTGAAAAACCGATCGCTTTGCAGCCGTCGCGAGGCCATCAGTATGAAGATTCGAAATGCTGTTTCACTAAAGCCGAAGCCCTCTGGGAGATCCTCGGCGTACAGGCCAACCATCAGATCGACCTTGTCGATCTCGTTATTGTAGACGCGCCTGATTTCTTCCACCCACTCTTTGTTGCTCGACAGATCTTCGAACTTCTTCACCGGGTCCTTGTCGATTAGCCTAAGAAACTCGTTGTAGCGCGGAACGCCGCGTTCACGGTCGCGCAGTATGTCCACCGTCGCCAAATCGATCGTGGGAGCAGTGGTGCGCACGAGCCGTTGCATGAAGCGCGGAAAGTTGTGGAGTCTGATCGCCCCTGGATTCATAACGCCAAACGAATAGAACAAGTCGGCCATTGAATGCTTTGACATCAACTCGCGGGCGTGAGTGTCCAAAACATCCGGGGTTGGGAGTTCTTCAACCACATTGCCGGTTGCAAAGGCGCGAAAGGTGAGATCGTCCGGCATCAACGGATGCATTCGGTAAACAGCGACGAATTCTTCAGTGATCGAATAGGGAGCGGCATGATGCTCGGCCTTCGAACGCCGGATCGTCAACCAGTTGGCGTTCATCCCTGCTTCAACGGTCGGGTGAGCGATAATGGCCGGTGTCCATTCGATCGTGTGAATCTTAGCCGTCAGCGCCACGTTGATCAGTCGCGCCCGGTCGAACAGTTCCTGATCGGACCACGAGCCGAATTCAGAACGCAGACGTTCCGCGATCGCGTTGTGTTCGAGGGTGAACAATGTATGCAACATCGCAAGCCCAACCCACCAGTTGCCGGTTACGCCCGAGATATCTATCCCGGTGTGCGGATCGAGCGGGAGAAGATTGTCACTGCCGATCTTGAGCTTGCCGTCAACGCCCAGGCGTACTCTGGTTTGCGTCTCCTGGTCGCTTCCGTAAATCTGCGAACCATCCCACCAGTGCGTCTCGGTGTTGGCGAACGTCGGCACGGCATTGGTAGAGCCGGGAGGGCGCGTGGGATCGATGCGAGTGCGGCGCACTTGCATCGGGCGCTCGGGTTCGGGCCAGGGGTCCTGGCCGCTGAGCGGAATGTCAATCGGATGCTCTTTTTCGTTGTTCCCGTGGCTCATCCAGTCGTGAACCTCGAACTGAATCCACGCAGCCGCCAGCAGGTTTAGCGAGGTGGCGGGCTGAAACTGTTTGCGCGTCATCAGTTCGAGGCTGACGGTTCGCGGGCTTGGGGTGAGCAAAGCGCCCTGGTCCGGAATGGTGCTGTCGAGCGGTACATTTCTGCCGAACCGCGCGCCGGCGCTTCCCATTCTGGGAGTGCCAAGGTCGTTGTAAGTACCATCCACCGTGCGAGACATTTTCTGAGCAGGCCCCGCGTTGCCCAATGGGGTCGACGCAATCGACTCGACTTTGCCGGTATCGTAGAGGTTGTTCGCCCTTAGCCCTTCGCGAATTCGGAACACTCTCGTTAGCCCTACAGGCACGGGCACCTTGTACCATGGAATTCCCCCGGTTACGAATTCGGTGATACGACCGAAAATCTTCGAGAAGAAGTTTGCCATTTCGATTCGTCCTTTCTCTTAGTAGACTTTGGAATCGTGGCTCCGCCGGCAAGATGCAAAACTTTTTGTGGACCGGAGCCTGGACACAACCAAGCCGACGTTGGGCGATTCAAGGAACAGGATCGGGCAGCGGTGGGGGCGCGTCGCCCGCCGCGGCTAAGACCTTGCGATCGATCCCTCGAAGCAATTTTCGCATCAGCTCAATCGTCTGCTGTTCCTTGAAGTATCCCGAGTGAATGTCGGTCTCGTCGGGTTTGAACAGCAACGAGCAATCCACGTCCCAAACGTTGTCCGGAAGAGGATACTTGCGATCGATCCCGCTGCGGCCGAGTCTCCGTTTGCCGAAATGCTTCACGCCTGCCGAGAGGCCAAGCACGGGGTCACGGCCGGAGTACAGCGCGGTGATCCTGTATGTCAGATTGGCGATGGCGTCGCCGTCGCTCTTGTCGGTCGCTTCCCCACTCTTGAACAGGTCGTTATCAACATCGGCTGCGACCATCAGGCCTTGATTGAGAAGGCTGAGCAGCAGCGGCTGATTCTTGCGCGTCCACAGAAGCTGCATTGATTTCTGAAACAGGTAGTTGCCCATACTATGAGCGATGACGGAAAACTTGGCCTTGCATACCTTGCTTGATATATCCGGGTTAGATTTCTGGAGTTCTACGATGACCTGCTGCTGCCTCATTAGCAAGTAGTCATAGAAGTCGCCAAGGATTTCGGCCAGATCGGGAGCGCAATTCCTGACTTCGATTCGGTCAGGAATATAACCGAGAGCCACACCGTCAGACGGCCATGAGAAGAGAATGCAAACGCCCAGACCGTCGTCGCCCGAAAACATCTGGTTGCAGATTGACTCATAGCGGCGCGCTGCGTCTTTCCAGTCGTTGTTAAATCCATGAATGAAAAATGCGACGTGCTTCTGCGCTTCCTGTTTTTCCGGGTCGAGGATCAGCGGAAAGTTGCTGCCCGCCGCTATCAACTCATCCTTGAATTGCTTCCTCGTCACCGAAGACCAGTTGTTGAAGTCGTCCAGGCCCGGCTTGTCGCTCACCCAAAAGCTGAGCTTCGCCCGATCCCCCCCGAGTCCATCGTCCTTCTTATTACGGTCCGTTATCATCCAGAATGTTGGTGGCATCACTTAACTCCTTTCATTAGTGTTTTGGCGACACAAGTCGCGAGAGGCTTCCTTCAGAGTTCTGTAAGGTCGTCGCGGTTCGCATTGTTTCAGTATGGGTGAAGAATTACAACCGCAATTGGCACTCTAATCGGCCGCGGCGGTCGGCCGCGGGCGTGTGCTGTTCCTCCTCATTAGTATTGACGTAAGAATCGGCTCAGACCACTCAAAAAAAACGCATTTTGACGAAACCTTCACGGCGAGCGCACTGTCGATCCGCGAACTCGCCAGGGATCTGGGAGCCCGCAGGCCGCGGGCGGGTTTGCGGTCCTCTCCAGGTTTGATAAAATAATCGAGGCAGCAAAAGAACTGCCATCTCTTCTCCAAGAGTGAGCGGAATGGTAGAGGGCGAGGCGAAGTGCAACGGCTCGCCCTCATTTTTGACTGAAAGCGTCGGACTCCCTACTCCTGCTGGAAACTTCTTTTCGAGGGTCATTATGAAATTCAAAAAATACTTCGCAATCTTTTTGATCTCGGTTTTTGCGACTTCCATTGTGAGCGTCGCCTTCGCGGACGAAGGCATGTGGACGTTCAACAACGTGCCCAAGGCTGAAATAAAGAAGCGCTACGGCTTCGACGTGACCGATGATTGGTTGAAGAAAGTTCAGTTGGCTTCGGTGCGGTTTAACAACGGCGGATCTGGTTCATTCGTCTCTGCCGACGGCCTCGTGCTTACAAACCATCACATTGCCTCTGACACTCTGCAAAAAATCAGCACGCCCGAGAAGGATTACAACAGGGAGGGCTTCTACGCTCACACCCGCAACCAGGAAGCCAAGTCTCCCGACCTCGAGTTGAACCAACTGATCAGCATCGAGGACGTCACCGATCGTGTGACGTCAGCCGTCAAACCGGGAATGTCAGGCGAGGTTGCGAGCGCCGCTCGACGGGCAGCGACGGCGAATATCGAAAAGGAATCAACAGAAAAGACCGGCCTTCGCAGCGATGTGATCACGCTCTATCAAGGCGGGCAATACAACCTCTATCGCTACAAAAAGTACACCGACGTCAGGCTGGTGTTCGCGCCGGAGTTTTCGATCGCGTTCTTTGGCGGTGATCCCGATAACTTTACCTATCCGCGCTACGACCTCGATATGGCGTTATTTCGGGTGTATGAGAATAATCAACCCGCAAAGATCGAGAACTACTTTAAGTGGTCCAGGACCGGCGCAAAGGACGGCGAGCTTGTCTTTGTACCCGGTAACCCCGGCTCGACTGCGCGATTGGATACAGTGGCGCACCTTGAATATCTCCGCGATGACGGACTGCCGTTTGCGATTAAGACGCTCTCGCGGCAGCACGACGCTCTCGGCAAGTACAGGTCGATGGGCGAAGAGCAATCTCGCCGCGCACAGGAAGATTTCTTTGGCATCGAAAACAGCCTGAAGGCTCTTCGCGGCGAACTGGAAGGCCTGAAGGATAAGTCGCTACTCGCAAAAAAGGCGAAGGCTGAGGAAGCGCTGCGAAAGACTGTTGCCGCCGATGCGAATAAGCAAAAGGATTACGGCGATGCCTGGGACAACATCGCAAAGGGCCGGCGAGGTCTGAAGGATTACTACAAGGAGTTGTCGTTGTTGGAGAACGGCTCTGCCTTCAGCTCAGACCTTTTCGGGATCGCCCGCGCGCTCGTTCGCCTCGCAGCGGAAAGCGCCAAGCCGAATGCCGAGCGCCTGCCGGAGTTCACCGACGCGCGCCGGGCTTCGCTCGAGTTGAACCTTTATTCACCGGCGCCGATCTATCCGGACTTCGAAAAGGTGAGGCTTACCGATTCGCTTGCTTTTATGCGCGACGAGTTGGGCGCAGCGAATCCAAACGTAAAGAAAGCGCTCGGAGGCAAATCGCCTGAAGAGCGAGCCGCGGAATTGGTCACCGGGACCAGGCTCGGCGACGTAGCTTACCGCAAGCAACTTGCTTCGGGAGGCGTAAAAGCAATCGAGGAATCAACCGATCCGATGATCGTCCTTGCGCGGTCGGTCGACGGTGAGGCGCGCAGCCTGCGCAAGCGCTATGAAACCGAGGTTCAATCAAACGAGCGAGCGAACTACGGAAAGATTGCGCGCGCCCTGTTTGACATCGAAGGAACGAAGCTTTATCCCGACGCTACGTTCACGCTTCGACTTGCGTACGGAGCTGTGAAGGGCTACCAGGAAAACGGCAAGACGGTCCCGGCGTTCACTACGTTCGCCGGTCTCTATAAGCACTCGGCAACGCACGGCAACAAGGATCCATATGAACTGCCGCAACGATGGCTCGATAAGAAGGCGGCGATCAATCTGAGCACGCCGTTCAATTTCGTTTCGACAAACGATATAACCGGCGGCAACTCTGGCTCGCCGGTAATCAACAAGAATGCCGAGCTCGTCGGATTGATCTTCGACGGCAACATTCAGTCACTGGTCGGGAACTTCATTTTTGACGAGACGGTGAACCGCGCCGTGTCGGTCGACTCGCGTGCGATGATTGAAGCCCTGCGCAAGATCTACGGCGCGACCGAGGCCGCGGACGAACTGATGAAGTAGTCCAGATAATTTCTCCACTCGACGAAACGCGGCGAAACCTCTCGGTCTCGCCGCGTTTCTTTTTTATTGACACAGTCACCCAGGGAAGTTAGCCTCGGGCGTTCGAAACATCTCATACTTTGGGCCGGGGGGCGCCTCGCTTGCCCAGCAGGACGGCCGCATTTTTATAGCCCTCATAACCCCTCTCAGGTTCCCGCGAATAGGTACTCCGAAGGTTGGCATTGTGCTTGCAACTCCGTCAGTGCGAGTTGCCCAGTCAGAACGGCGCTCCAACCATTGAGCATTCCAATGCGTTGCGCGGAGTGGCGCTTTGCTTACCAAAAGCTTACGAGACTGCAAGCGTCGCCCGGCGTATCGTAGCAGCGCAGTCCGTACGAAATTCGTGCGGCTAATTTCAGTGCTCAACGATCAGTGCAGAAGCGCCACCGTTCTGACACGGCGAAGACTCGCGATTGTTATTCGAGGTTCTACAATGGAGGTGCATCGTGCTTAGAAAGTTATTAAGGACTTCAGCGGCGTTCATTCTCATGGGTTCTATGGTTTCGTTTGCGGCGGCTCGGCAGACCAGGGTCGACAACGATCGGTTCACCGAGCACATTCGCAAGGAGCTGGTGAAAATCCCGAGCTACGGCGTCTACGACAACCTCGGCTTCGAGGTAAAAGGAAATGACGTTATCTTGTACGGGCAGGTCGTACGACCGATCACTCGCTCGGAGGCCGAGCGGCGCGTGAAACGGATTGAAGGCGTTGACAACGTCATAAACAAGATCGAGGTCTTATCGCCGTCTTCTTCCGACGACAGGATCAGACGGCAAGTCTACCGCGCGATATTCAGCTCTGGCAGCTTGTACAGGTACGCGATGGGAGCCAACCCGAGCATTCACATTATCGTCAATCGCGGTCACGTCGTCCTGGATGGTGTCGTGTCCACGAAGATGGACAGCCAACTCGCGTACATGGCCGCCAATCGAGTTCCGGGTGTGTTCTCGGTTACCAACAACCTGCGGGTTGAACGTTAATCTGGAAGCTGAGTTAGGCGATTCACTCAAGCAAGTCTTTAAGCGCGACCGGGGATTTCGAGTCAGTGGACTTCAAGAACGTCACCAGGTCGAGAAACTGCTTCATTGTGTAGAGCGACGCGTAATCTTTTGGCATGACCGATTCATTCGCGCTCTCGAGTTTGACGATGTCGGTCTTCTGAATCGTACGGAGAACCGCGGGCAACTCAGTTGTGTCGTAGACTCGAATTGATTCGGCGTCTTCTTCCGTCTTGATTCCGACGACCTTATCGCCGCTTCGAAGCGTGAGTTTCAGTGTCGAGTACCGCGTGTCTTTTCTTACTTCGCGCGGAAGAGCAATGCCGGCAAACAGTTCTCGCGGCGAGCGGCTCCCAACCTTCGAAAGGTCCGGTCCGATCGGAGTTCCTTCGCCTTGAAACGAATGACATTGATGGCAACTCTTCGACTGGTTCGAATCAAAGAACAGAGCCCTGCCTGCTTGAGCGCTGCCAATCGATCCCGTTGCCGTGGATTCCGCAGATTCGAGCGTCGCGCGTGGTGATTGTTTGTCGGCAGCGGAAGCCTCGGGCCTTGCATCCGGAGCAGACTTCACGTCGGACATCACAAACGCGACGAGTTTCCATATCTGCTCCTGCGAGAACTCTCCCTTGAAGCTCACCATCGCCGTGCCGGAAATTCCGTTCGAGATTGTCTTGAACAGGTAAGCGGCTTCGAGCGACTTGCCGCGAAGCCGCGGGGCGCCGCCTCCAACACCGCCGGAACCGTGACAGTAGGCGTTCCCACACGAAGGCGCGAACAGCTTGGCGCCCTCCGCAATGAATTGTGGATCTTTGAGTTTGTCGGTTTGCGGACCGGCGTAAGCGATACGCCGGGATTGATTGATTGGCAACAGCACTATTCCGGCAACTGCGCCCAGAACGACCGCTACAGAACACAACCGAAAAGTGCCGCTTCGACGCACATCACTTCCGAATCTGTTGTTGCTCACTCGAGCGTCGTCCTCACTCATTTGCGTTCAGGCAACGCGAACACAAACACGGCAGAGCCGGTCTGAAAGTTAGCTGCTTCGGGCCAGGTCGCCGGCATGCCGCTCACGAATATCGATCCCAACCCGGAGGGAACGGCAATATATTGACGGCCCCTGACCGAATAAGTTATGGGTCCGCCGCGATGTCCCGAACCGGTGTTGAAGGACCAGAGCTGCTTGCCTGTCTTTGCGTCGAACGCGAGAAAGCGGCCTTCGACATCGCCTGTGAATACTACATCTCCGCCCGTGACCAACAGTGAAGAGAGGATCGGGTACTTGAAGGGAACGGTCCATTTTTTCTGCCCGGTCACCGGATCAAAAGCGTCGAGGTGCGCGCGAATCTTTCCGTCGGGCGGCGGCTTCACGTCGACATTGCCGGCTACAAAAGACCTGCCTTCGCGCGCCTCCTGCGGAAACACGCTCACGTTGCCGCACCACTCGATTCCATCGTTGTACCAAAGCCCGGTGCGCGGGCTGTACGCCGAATGATTCCAGCTTCGGCCACCGCCCCACGGCGGACATACGAGAGTTTGCTTGCCGGCTTCGGGTTCATTGCGTCCGATCAGTTTGCCATCCTTATCAATGCTCTTAACCCATGTCACGTTGTCGATATAAGGCCACGCGTTGACGAACTTTCCCGTTACTCGATTGATCACCCAAACGTAGCCGCTCTTGTTCGGATGAACCAGCAGCTTTTCTGTCTTGCCGTTGCGAGTGACGTCCATCAACACCGACTCGTAAGCCGAATCGAAATCCCACGCGTCGTGAGGAATCTCCTGGTAGTACCACTTCAGTTTGCCGGTGTCGGCGTCGATCGCAACGATGCAGTTAGTGTAGAGGTTCTCGCCTTCTCGAATCTTGTTGTTGAAATCGGAAGATGGATTCCCGATTCCCCAGAAGATCAGGTTCTGAGCCGGATCATACGACCCGGTGAGCCATGTCGAGCCGCCGCCGTACTTCCAGATGTCTGTTTCGGGCCACGTTTCGTGTCCTGGCTCACCGGGGCCGGGTATCGTGTAGAAGCGCCACGCGAGCCTTCCGGTCTTGGCGTTGAAGGCGCTGATGTAGCCGCGGTGCGCGCTATCGCCGCCGGTGCCACCGACTATGACCTTGTCCTTAACGATGAAGGGGGCGCCGTTGATGTTGCAGCCGCATTTCTTGACGTCTTCGACTTCGACATTCCAGACTTCTTTCCCGGTGCTCGCATTGAGCGCGATTACGTGGTTGTCCATCGTCCCGAAGAATACCAATCCGTAGCCGACTGCGAGGCCTCGATTGAACTTACCGTAAGGAGTAACGAGGTCGCGCGGAAATTTGTAGTTGTAAGTCCACAGCCGCTCTCCGGTCTCCGCGTTCAAGGCGAAGACTCGGTTCTCGCTGGCGATCAGATACATGATGCCGTCGACGACCAGCGGCGTCGCATTGAGTCCGCCTTCGACCTTTCCGGTTTGAAAAGCCCATACGGAAACGAGGTTCTTCACGTTGTCGGCGCGGATCTGATCGAGCGAGCTGTACCGCCAGGCATCATAGGCTCCAAAGTAGGTCGCCCAATTCTGCGGCTCTTTCCGAGAATTCACCAACCGGTCGCCGGTCAGCTCCACGCCTCCGTCTTGCGCTCTCGCCTGTCCGAAAGCTGTGAGCACAACAATGAAACTTAGCCCGAGTAACCTGGCCCGAGTTAGCCGAGGCATGTTCGAATGGACCATGTCGAGACTCCTTCATTCAAGGCAAACGTTCGCAATCGCGCGAGATACTATCGCACACAAAGCGCCGACAACAAGCAGACCGGGAAGGTTACGACAAGGCAACTTGATTACAACTGTACGAAGGCGTTAAATACACGGCGTGCGTAAGTCCGATCTTGTTGGGTGAGTTCGACAGTGTGGTCTGATCTGAGCGGCATGCGGCCACTTGAGTTAGTCTTTTTGTCCGCACAACCTCGGTCTGTTTTGCTAAGGTCCTAAACAAGCAGTGGAAAGGAGAAGACATGGTAAGGTCACGAGTGCTCAGACTTGGTTCTCAGTTGTTCTGCATTTCGTTTGTTGTCACCGCAACAGCGTTTTCCCAAAGCAGCAACACCTGTCTATTTGTTCAAGGGCCGAAGAGTGGTCAGACTCAATTCTTTCAGGGGTCTCCCCCCATACCACTAGGCTCGGCGTGTAATGACGGATTCGGCGGGAGCCGTGGTTTTGCAGTGGCCAATGGTAAAACGCCGATTGGAAGATTCGAAATGGTGAGAGGGCAACCTCCCGCCTGCTTCGACATCATTCAAACACCGGTGCCGTATTTGGTAAATGAAATGATCCCAAAATCCGGCCTAGCGACGTTTGACCAATCGGCTCGACCAGTCATATACCTGAAGCAGTCCCAAGTCGCCACGTTTTCTGAGCCGGTAAGAACCTTCTTGCTCGCCCACGAGTGTGGTCATCACGCCCTTGGCCAGGTCCGAGCTGCAGCGATGTTCCGAGTGTTCATCGGGCCGCCCCTTGAGCTGGGCGCGGATTGCTTCGCGATGCGGGAACTCAAAAGGCTACGAGTGGTGGACCAATCTTCGATCAAGGCGGTCTTGAACTTTCTTTCGCAGGTTCCCGGTGATCCGACCACTTTCGCGGGACCCGAAAGGGTGCAGCGTCTCCAGGAATGCATGGCCCCATAAGCCAGTTTTCTCCCGCGCGGGACAACGGTAACAGAGGTACAACTGACCGCATGTGATGGAGCCGCAAACTACGCGCTAGGTTGACGTGCGTTGTTCCCAAGACGATTCCGATGCGACTAGAGAGGATTGGCAAATGGCCGAACCGCCGAAGAAACACCCGGGCGTCACAAAGACTGAACTGATCCGGAAATATGACAAGGACGGCAAGCGCGTTGCACCGCTGCGAGTGGCCTTGCCGTTTCAGACGGTCGAGACTTAACGAGTCAGTACAAACACGGCGGAAGAATCTTTTGTTCGAGTCGCGTGAGGCTTACGGGGGGGAATTGAGGAATCGACTGATCTGGGGCGGACAAGAAGTACGTGCTGCCCTCGCTGCTGCCGGAGCTCGCCGGCAAGGTCAATCTCATCTACATCGATGCGTCAATAGCCTGGGCAGTGGTCGAGCTCGAATTGCCGATTCTAAAGAAGCAAGTGCTCGCCATCCTTGGCGGGTAAAAAAAAGAGAGGGAGCGCCACGCAGACGACCTTCCTGGGCGGAGCCCGCACGCTGGACGCCCCCTCTCTAACCGCTAAGGAGAAATGTAGGGATTAAATTACGTCGACAATATCTCTGGAACGACCCGCAATTCCTCCGACCCGCAATTCCTCCGACCCGCAATTCTTCCGATCAGTAATTCCTCCGATATTCCCTGCTACCACCGTTCCGCAGCGCTGCACGAGAATTCGCGGTTGTACGTTTTCTCTCACACCATTGAGTGGCCCTCGCCCACTATGATAAAACCGCAACTGAGAACAGCGTTCTAGTCATAGCATACCGAGTCGCACCCTTAATTGCGGTACGCTAACCGCCCCGGTTGTTATTTCGAGCGTGAGCTGAGTATTTCGGGCGAGCGTCATCTTAATGCCATTCGCAAACGCTGTCAACTAGTATTTTCAGGGGAGTACCAGAATATTGGAGCGATC
>DATNBZ010000088.1:0-7174 GCA_035607285.1 Blastocatellia bacterium
CTTTGTGAAGTTGCCGGAGATTTGTCCGCGGTCATTGATCTGGCTATTGATGACCGGTGCGGACTTGACTTCGTTATTGAGAACAATCGCCAGATAATCCTTAACGTGCTTTCCGGTTGCGTCACCGAAACGCCGTGCGCCGTCGGGCGTGAGAGAGAAATCGATCTCGTAAGCCGAGCCGCCATATTGCGACGATCTCGCGGAGGCATCTCGCATGTCGAGCCCGGTGATCACCGGGGTCTTGCCGACTACTACCCATCCTTCCTGGGTCGAGCCGGAATCCGGCCTGTCGCGATAGAACATCACTTCGTACTGGCTTGTGTAAGCATCACCACCCGGGGGCGTCGTCTTGACCGCCGTCTCTGCTGCCTCTTTTGTAGGGTAGGGAATCGTCGTGCCTTTTGCTACGAGCTTCAGTTCGAGATTCGAGTCGGCATTGAGGGTATTCTTGACGCGCTCCGGATCATCGACGCCGGGCATCTGAATCACTATTTGATAAGTGCCTTCGCCGCCCTGGCGCTGGATCGTGGGTTCGGTAACGCCGAATGCATTGACTCGATTCTCGATGATCGCCTTGGCCTGCTCGGTAGCCTTTTCACGAAATTGGTTTTGGGCGGCCTCCTCCATCGTTGCGGTGATGGCGCCGCCTCTCTCGTCGACCTTCCAATCGCTGCCAAAATCGGCTTCCAACTCTCTTACGATGTCGGAGTTCTTTGAGCTATCGGGGACGGTGACCGCAATCTTTCCAGGCGTCTCTCCGTTGACCTCGGTGAAGGGCAGGTTCTTCTCCTGGAGTTTGCTGCGGGCGATGTCAGAGTTTTGCCTTGTTATCTTTTGGATCACCTCGTCGGTTTGAACCTGCATTACCAAGTGGCTTCCGCCGCGAAGATCCAGCCCGAGATGGATGTTCTCCGAGAGATTCGTTTTGATCTGTGACCAGTTGGTGAAATCCCTGACCGTCGGTTTGTGGTGCGGCTTGAAGACTACCGCGAGGCCCGCGATGGTTACGATCAGAATAATGATGACTCTGTTTCTAATCTTACTTTGCATACCCGAAAAAGTCCTTTACTTACTGGCTTCAACTTCTTTGTCAGAAGTCTGTAGACGAGCGATGGCGCTGCGTTCGGCTTCGACTGAAACCGATTGCGCGATCCTCAACAGCACGGTGTCGTCCTTCTCACGCACCGCGACGATCGTCCCGTAAATCCCACCGCTGGTCACGATCTTGTCGCCGGCCTTGAGCGCTTTCAGCATCTCGTTGCGCTCTAGCGCTGCCTTCTTTTGGCGTTGCTGCTGCGGCCTTATGAGAAGGAAATAAAAGATGACAAAGATCAGGATGAAAGGCAGAAGGCCGATTAGCCCTCCTCCGGCGCCTCCCTGAAGAAAAGCCAAAGAACCGAGGTTCGACATTGTGTTCATTAATTACTCGCCGGCACTTCAAATGGAGGGTTCGCCCGCGGGGGCTGCGGTCCGATTTACAGGTGAGGATCAGTCCTGTCCGCGTGCTAGTCCGCTCAGAAAAGAATCACGAAATTCAATAAAAGTGCCAAGCACGATAGATTGCCTCATCGACTTCATCATGTCAAGGTAGAAGCTGACGTTGTGCAGTGAGCTCAACACTGACCCGAGTATCTCCCCGCTCATGTACAAATGCCGCACGTAAGCTCGGGAATACCTTGCGCATACGGCGCACCCGCAAGCGTCATCAATCGGCTGAGCATCACCCTTATAGCGAGAGTTCTTGATGTTGAGCTTGCCTCGGCTGGTGAATAGCTGCCCGTTCCGCGCGTTGCGAGTCGGCATAACGCAGTCGAACATATCGACGCCTGACGCGACCGCATCTACGATGTCTTCAGGAGTGCCGACTCCCATCAAATAGCGCGGCCTGGATTCGGGCATCATCGGCGCAATGTGTGAAACGACTTCGAACATAGCGGGTTTTTCTTCACCGACCGATAGACCGCCAATCGCGTATCCGTCAAAGCCGATGTCGACCAACCCTGCAAGACTCTGCTCGCGCAGATCGAGGAACGTGCTTCCTTGAATGATCCCGAAGAGGGCCTGCGTCTGGTTGACGATGCTGATTCCCACAGCTTCCGCGGCTGCAGGATTCTCATGCAGTTCGGCGAGGCGCTGCCTCGACCGCAGTGCCCAGCGATTGGTCAATTCGAGCGACGCGAGTGCCTCCTCACGAGAAGCCGGGAACGGCGTGCATTCATCAAAGGCCATTACGATGTCCGACCCAAGCGCCGCTTGTATGTCCATCGACTTCTCTGGAGAAAGAAAATGTGCCGAGCCGTCGATGTGAGATTGAAACGCGACGCCCTCCTCGCTCAGCCTGCGCAGCTCGTTCAAGCTAAAGACCTGGAATCCTCCGCTGTCGGTCAGTATCGGGCGTTCCCATGATATGAAGCGATGCAGCCCGCCGAGTTGATTAACGGTTTCATGACCCGGCCTGAGATAGAGATGATAGGTGTTGCCGAGAATGATCGACGCGCCTGCGTCTTCGAGCATTTGCTGAGTTAGCGCCTTGACCGTCCCCTGAGTGCCCACGGGCATGAAAGCAGGAGTATCAATCACACCGTGCGCCGTAGTGATGCGCCCGGCCCGCGCGAGACCGCCAGAGTTGATCGCAGTTACTTCGAATCGAAGCTTATCGTTCATGCCAAGTAGCGATCTTGCCCGCGTACTCGATGACCCGCAAGGCGGCTGTTGCGACGCAAGTCTCTGCGTGGGAGTGCATCAACCGCTTTCTCGCTCGTCCAGGAGCCTGAGCATTTCATCGAGCAAGTGTTCGGGCAGATCATCATTCAATATTCTCCGTCTTATGCGGAGTGCTTTCTCTGGTTTGCTCATTGCCAACTCTGCCGGACACAAAGCCGTCTGCTCGGTGGGAACCGGACCACATTGTTGAGCGGCTCGCTCGATCCTGCTCTGTTGTCATCTCGACTTTGGGACATCGACCGCTACTTATAGAGTGTAGACTCATAGAATGCAAGCCCGTATTTTGAGGGCGTGAAAGAGGACCCCCACAAGCTGCTCTCTGCAAATATGCGGCGCTTTCGAGAGCAGCGCGGATGGTCTCAAGAAAAGCTGGCGGAGGGATCAGGACTCCACAGGACCTACATCGGAGCCGTTGAACGTCTCGAAAGAAATCCGAGCCTGGCAAGTATGAGGAGAATTGCGGATGCGTTCGAGCTCGAGATCTGGGAACTCTTGTGCCCGGTTAGACAGCTAAAGGTCAGGCAGAGATAGCGAGACCTCCGTTGAGTTAAGCACAAAGTCTCCTTCGTTCGCGGCTCACACAGATTAACCCACTATCGACAAGGGCACACATTGTAGCTGTTTGCGGCTTATGCTACGTTCGTAGTGCGGCCTTCAGGCGGAAGTTTGTATTCGTTCGCACAAGGACACAGATTCGATGAAGGACTTCTTCATCAGCTATAACAAAGCGGACCGCTCGTGGGCGGAATGGATCGCCTGGCAGTTGGAAGAAGCGCGCTACACGGTCATCGTGCAAGCGTGGGATTTCCGGCCCGGCTCGAACTTCGTGCTGGAAATGCAGCGAGCGGCTGTCGAAGCCGAGCGCACGATAGCCGTGCTCTCGCCCGATTACCTCGCAGCCCAGTTCACACAACCGGAGTGGGCTGCTGCGTTCGCTCAAGACCCGACAGGCGAAAAAGGCACACTGCTGCCGGTGCGTGTGCGCGAATGCGAAATCAAAGGCTTGCTGCACCCGATTGTTTACATCGATCTCTTCAAGCTTGAAGAAGCATCCGCAAAGCGCGCGTTACTGTCCGGCATCAAGCGCGGTCGCGCCAAGCCCGATCAAGCGCCCGAGTTTCCGGGGGCTACTTCGCGAACGATCTTAAGCAAGCCGCGCTTTCCGGGTGATATGCCGGCTATCTGGAATGTCCCTCATCTTCGCAATCCGAACTTCACCGGACGCGAAGAAGAACTCACCGAACTGCGAGCTTCGCTGCTTGCGGGCGAGACGGCGGCGCTCGTGGCGGCGCAGGCGATTTACGGACTTGGAGGCGTCGGAAAGACACAACTCGCGGTCGAGTACTCTTATCGTCACGGGGCGGACTATGACGTGGTCTGGTGGGTGCGTTCGGAAGAACCGACGACGTTGGCGAGCGATTACGCAAGCCTTGCCGTAAGACTCAACTTGCGCGAGAAAGATGAGAAGGAACAACGCGTCATCGTCGAAGCGGTGAAAGAATGGCTGCGGCGGAATCGCGGTTGGCTGCTAATGTTCGACAATGCCGAAGATGTGACGCTGGTGCGCGAATACATTCCTCGAGGGAGCACTGGCCACATAGTTGTCACCTCTCGCAATCCGAACTGGACGGGAGTTGCAAAAGCGCTCTCTGTCAAACCACTCTCGATCGAAAAGGCGATTGAGTTCTTGCTCAAACGCACAGGGCATCACGACGAAGCGATCGGAAGGATACTAGCCGAAGCATTAGGACGGTTGCCGCTAGCCTTAGAACAGGCGGGCGCGTACATCGAAACGAGCGGCTGCACTATGCAGCACTACTTGGAATTGTTTGAGACGCGACAACGAGAGATGCTGGCGCGAGGGCGACCGTCGACCGACTATCCCGACACTGTAGCAACGACATGGAGCATTTCCTTTGAACGTCTCGAGAGCGACAATCCAGCGGCCGCGGAGTTGCTCCGATTATGCGCCTTTTTTGCGCACGACGATATTCCGATCACGATGCTGGTCGAAGGCGCGGACGAGATGCCCGAATCACTCGCGCTGATTGCAGGCGATGCCTTGTTGTTCGATGAAGCACTGATGGCTGTGCGCAAATACTCACTGATCGAAATTGCTAACGGACGCATTTGCATTCATCGTCTGGTGCAGGCCGTCATCCGACACGCATTGGATGATGAGGTCTTCAGGCAATGGACTGGAGTTGCTGTGCATGTCGTGAATGCCTATTTTCCACTTGAGAGTGATGATGTGCGACAGTGGGCAATTTGCTCATTGCTTCTACCGCACGCTTCAGCGGCATTGTCCCAGGCCGAATCGATTCAATTCACTTCAAGTGAGACTGCGCGATTGCTGAATCAGATCGGCCTTTATCTGAAACTGCGGGGGGAGTACGCACAGGCGCAAAGGATGCATGAACGAGGTCTCGCAATTGATGAAGCGGCGCTCGGGCCCAGTCATCCTGAAGTAGCAACTGAACTCAGCAATCTCGGCGTTGTGTTAAAGCTACAAGGAGACCTAATCGGAGCGACCAATCTCTATTTGCGCGCACTCGCTATTAATGAAGCGGCACTCGGGCCGAATCACCCTGACGTTGCATGTGACCTCAGCAACTTAGCCCTTGTCTTGGAGTCGCAAGGCTACCTGGATCGCGCGGAGGAGTTCGCCGAACGTGCCCTCGCCATTGGTGAAGCGACATTGGGGCCTGACGATCCTGAAGTTGCTAATTTTGCCAACACACTTGGCGAGGTGCGAAAGAGAAAGGGCGATCTCGTTGGCGCGAAAGGACTCTACGAACGTGCCCTTGTTATTGCTGAAGGCGCATTCGGAGCGGATCATCCCAAAGTTGCTGTCTGTGCCAATAATCTTGGCTCTGTTCTGGCAGCACAAGGCGATCTCGACACTGCAAAAGCTCTGTTCGAACGCGCGTTGGCCATTGATGAGGCGGCACTCGGCCCAAATCACCCCAAGGTGGCGACACGGCTCAACAATCTCGCTTGGGTGTTGAAGGAGCAGGCAGATGTACTCGGGGCAAAGACTCTGTACGAACGGGCGCTGGCCATTAGTGAAACCGCGCTCGGGCCACACCATCCTCAAGTTGCGATCTGCGCTAACAATCTGGGGATTGTGTTTGTAACGCAAGGGAACCTTGGCGGTGCGAAGGCTCTTTACGAGCGCGCTCTTGCAATTAATGAATTAACGCTTGGCCCAAATCATCCTAGCGTTGCGATCCAACTTAGCAACCTCGCCGGTCTCCTGAAACTGGAACGCAACTTTACCGGTGCGAAGGCTCTCTTCGAGCGTGCGCTCAGAATTTTTCAGGGGTCGCTAGGCGACGATCATCCGGATACGAGAAGAGTTGAAAACAGCCTAAGGTCGCTTGAACAACACCTGAGAAATGCGGAGTAACGAACAGCCAGCGAATATCAGGTCCCAAGCATCCTTCTTCAAAGCAAACAAATCAAAAAATCGCGGGAGTCGGTTCCTCATCCGACGCGGTAGCGAAAACGATCCGATCGTAGACATCGCTCAACTGCAGCGTGCAGCCGATTGAGCTCAACACTACATTCTGTGATAGATCGGTAGCTGTAGCCGCAATCACCCACTGGCCGTTCTCGTCTCGATCGAAGTGCTCGATCGACGGCCGGCTTTGCGCAACCAGCACGTAGTCCGTCAGTGAGTCGAGATGCTTGCGATAACGAGCGAACTTATCGGTTCGATCGAAGGCTTCTGTGGATGGCGATAAGACTTCGAAGATGACTTTCGGATTGAGAAGCACGTCCTGGTGTTCGTCGAGGTATTGCCGTTCACCGCACACTACCAGCAGATCGGGAAACGAATACAAACCCTCCGCTGAGTAACGCGTCTTCGGGAGCGGGCCGCTGCGCACCTTGGTGTCTTTCGAAAAGGCCCGGCACGGCGTGCCCTTCAACTGAGACCCAACATCAATGGCTAGATTCATGCAGATCGTCCCGTGCTCCTCGCTCTCGCCCGCCATCAAATAGATCTGTCCATCCACGTATTCGCGACGTTCCTGTGATGCGCGCTCGAGCGCAAGGTACTCGTCTTCGGTGTAGAAGCTTTCCGGTTTTCGCACGCTTGCCATCATTGACCTCCGGCTATGAAATTCCCAGGAAGGTCGATTGCGATGATTATAGACCGGCCGCGCCGTCGATCCAACTCAATGCGCGACAGGACCACAATGTTCGTAGTCCGGCCTTCAGGCGGAAGTTCGTATCTTGCATTACCTGAATTACAAACTTCCGCCTGAAGGCCGGACTACGAACATGTTCGTCCTGTAGGCTGATTGACTACCGTAGCGTCCGCTTCGACAAACTGAAGTTTGTCGGACATTCGCGCGCCGGGTGTGATTAAAAGCGGGACTTGAGTCGGGAACCGCCCACGACTCTTCGCCGGAGGAAGTGTCCTGAGAATTCCCTGGAACCCCGT
>DATNBZ010000307.1:0-13234 GCA_035607285.1 Blastocatellia bacterium
CTCGGCCCTTACACTCAGCCAGTTGGAATCTCACCTATGGGAAGCCGCAAACATATTGCGCGGTCCTGTTGACGCAGCGGACTTCAAGACTTACGTCTTTCCTCTACTCTTTTTCAAACGCATCTCAGACGTTCACGATGAGGAACACAATGCTGCGCTTGTTGAGTCTGGTGGCGATGAAGAGTACGCCCTCTTCCCTCAGAACTACCGTTTTCAAGTCCCGGAGGACTGTCATTGGCGGGACGTTAGAGCAATAACGACGAACGTCGGCCAGGCGTTGCAAAAGGCGCTTCGTGGCATCGAGAAGGCCAATCCTGAAACACTCTATGGGATCTTCGGTGACGCCCAGTGGACGAACAAAGAGCGTCTGTCCGATGCTCTGTTGCGCGATCTGATCGAGCACTTCTCGCGAATCGTCCTGGGGAACAAGGTCGCCCAAGCCGACATTCTCGGACAGTCCTATGAATACCTCATCAAGAAGTTTGCCGATCTAACCAACAAAAAGGCGGGCGAGTTCTACACACCTCGATCCATCGTGCGGCTAATGGTCAGCATCCTCGATCCACGTGAAGGCGAATCAATCTATGATCCTGCGTGCGGTACCGGCGGCATGTTGCTGGAGGCCGTCCATCACGTGCGCGACAATCACGGCGATGATCGTACGCTTTGGGGCAAATTGTTCGGCCAGGAGAAGAACCTAACCACATCAGGCATAGCTCGCATGAACCTGTTCATGCATGGCGCGGCTGACTTCCAGATCGTTCGAGGTGATACGCTGCGCAACCCGGCGTTCTTCTCGGGTGATAACCTGGCAACGTTCGACTGTGTGATCGCCAATCCGCCATTCTCTCTTGAGAAGTGGGGCGACGAAGTCTGGGCAAGCGATCCTTACGGCCGCAACTTTGCCGGAATGCCGCCGGCAAAGAGCGGCGACTACGCCTGGGTGCAGCACATGATCAAATCGATGGCGCCTGCAACCGGACGCATGGCCGTCGTGCTGCCGCACGGCGCGCTCTTCCGCATGGGCAAAGAAGGCGAGATGCGGAAGAAGATTCTCAACATGGACTTGTTGGAAGCCGTCATCGGTCTCGGACCGAATCTCTTCTATGGCGCCAGCCTCGCCGCGTGTATCCTCGTCTTCCGCCAGCGGAAGGTAAAAGACCGTAAAAAGAAGGTGCTGATCCTGGACGCGTCGAAGGAGTTTAAGACCGGCCGCGCTCAGAACGAACTGCTGCCTCAGCATGTCGAACGCATTCACGGCTGGTGTCGCGAGTTCGCGGATGTGGAAGGCGTCGCTCGTGTAGTAACTCTTGATGAGATCGCGGCCAACGACTACAACCTGAACATCCCGCGTTACGTGGAGCCGAAGAACGAGCAAGAAGTGCTGTCGGTTGAGGAGGCTATGCAACGGCTTCAAGAGAGTACTCGCGCCGCCTTCGCCGCTGAGGAAAAGCTAATCGAATTACTGCAGAGGGAAGGCTTACTGATGAAGGAGCGATCGCGTGGCTGACCGCATCTCTCAACAACAACTCGAATCGTATCTTTGGGGCGCCGCAACTCTGCTTCGTGGGACTATCGATGCGGGCGACTACAAGCAGTTCATCTTCCCGCTCCTCTTCTACAAACGCCTCTGCGATGTCTTCGACGAGGAAACTCAAGCCGCTCTCAGCGAGTCCGGCGGGGATCAGCAGTTCGCTCTCTTTCCCGAGAATCATCGCTTCCAGGTTCCACCTGAAGCCCACTGGCGTGAGGTCCGCAAAGCAGCAACTAATGTTGGACGTGCGCTTCAATCATCGATGCGCGCGATCGAGACCGCGAATCCGGACAAACTCTACGGAATCTTCGGTGACGCACAGTGGACTAACAAGGATCGTTTGTCGGATGCGATGCTGCGTGATCTAGTTGAGCACTTCAGCGCGCTGGAACTTACTCTGGCCAATCTTCCCGAGGACGAGTTGGGCAATGGCTACGAGTACCTGATCAAGAAATTCGCGGATGACTCAGGTCACACGGCCGCTGAGTTCTATACGAACCGAACTGTCGTTCATCTCATGACCGAGATGCTGGAGCCGCAGCCGAGCGAATCCATCTACGATCCGACGTGCGGCTCGGGCGGCATGTTGCTCTCGTCCGTCGCACACCTCCGCAGCCAGGCGAAGGAGTGGCGCAACGTCCGCCTCTACGGCCAGGAGCGGAACCTCATGACGTCTTCGATCGCTCGGATGAATTGCTTCCTTCATGGGATCGAGGACTTTCAAATTGTTCGCGGCGACACTCTCTCCGAGCCGAAGCTCGTTGAGGGCGACCAACTCATGCGCTTCGATGTAGTGCTGGCCAATCCACCGTATTCCATCAAGCAGTGGGACCGCGACGCGTTTGCCTCTGACCCGTGGGGACGCAACCTCTACGGCACTCCTCCGCAGGGCCGCGCGGACTACGCCTTCTGGCAACACATACTGTGCAGCCTCGCTCCAAAGACCGGGCGATGCGCGATCCTGTTTCCCCACGGTGTGCTTTTTCGTCAGGAAGAGACGGAGATGCGAAGTAAGCTTATTGAAGCCGACCTTATCGAGTGCGTCATCGGGTTGGGGCCAAACCTGTTCTACAACTCGCCGATGGAGGCTTGCGTCGTCATTTGCCGCACAAAGAAGCCTAAGCCGCGGCGCGGCAAAATCCTTCTCATCAACGCCGTCAATGAAGTCACCCGCGAACGCGCGCAGAGCTTTCTCACAGATGAACATCTCGCGCGGATCGTCGCCGCTTATCGAAAGTTCGAGACTCAACCTCGCTTCGCGCGCGTGGCGTCCCTCGAGGAAATCCGAGCCAAAGAATTTGCACTTAGCCTCCCTCTCTACGTCGCTGGATCGAACGCTGCTGACTCCGTTGGGGACGTTGGTCAACCCGGCGCAGAGTCTGATCTTGCGGGAGCTTTGACCGCCTGGCTTGAGAGCTCGCAGGTCGTGCGGCAACAAATCAAACGGCTGATCGCCGAACCCGAGGATTGAGTTGCGACTTTCGTTTGTACTTGCGACTTTCATTTGAAAGTCGTACTTTAGTTCTATGAGAGCGCTTCGTTATGAGACCCCAATTGAGAATCTCCCCGGCTTTCGGGCCGATGCGGTGATGGGCGACACGGTCTTCGAGGTGCTCCTCGAACCACGAGATGCGAGAAGACTGCGAACGGCGTTGATGGAGATGTCGCTTATCGCTTCGCGAGGAAGCGCGCGACGACGCGTGGTGCTCGTCCTCGAGGAACCACGCATCACGGAGTCCCGTTTGCGAGACGAATGGGAGGGAGCTGCGTCCGTCATACGGCCGGAGCTGTTGGCCCGTTTATCGCTGGCAATTCATCAATCAAGAGAATGGACAGGAATTCCATCGTCCCCCAAGACGAGCGAACTGGCCGTGCTCGAGGAAGTCCTCAAACACAAACACACACGAAAACCCGCAAGCTCGCGCAGAGGATCGGAGGCCTACTATGAGATCTTGCGAATCCTTATCCATCAGTGGTTGCTCGGCAAGGGTCCGATCACCATAAAATCACTGATGGAAATCTCAGGTACGAGCCATCCCACGGTTTCAAAATCCCTGAAGAGGATGGCTCATTGTCTCCGTCGTCACTCCGATCGGAGCGTGGAGCTACGCTTCTTTCCCCGCGACGAGTGGGCGCGGCTGCTTGCAGTCTCTGGCGAAGTTCGCGACACCGTTGGTTTCGCTGATCGCTCGGGACAGGCGCGCTCGCCGGAGTCTTTGCTCCACCGGCTTGCCAAGCTCGCGAGGAATGACATAGCTGTCGGGGGCGTGTTGGGAGCGCGACACTATCAGCCGTCTCTGGACCTGGTCGGCAATCCACGGCTCGACCTGTCAGTTCACTCCGCACGCAAGGTCGTTGACCTGTCTTTTGTTGAGCAGCTCGATCCAGCACTTGAGGAGACCACTCAACGCGATCAATCACCGATTCTCGTCGTTCACAAAATCCGCCGAGGAGTGTCGCTGTTCCAGCCAGGCGAGGGCGGGCTCCAATGGGCCGATCCGGTGGAATGTCTTCTGGACCTTCATGAAGTACGTTTGGAATCACAAGCCCTCGAGTTTCTCAATTCCTTCACCAAGGACAGAGGTCAGACAGCGTGAGTTCCAAAGACCTATCACCACTCATATCGCCGGGACTCGTGCTGGAGCAGGTTGCGCGAGCGATTCCCGAAAACTGTCGCGAAAACATGATCATCATCGGAAGTCTAGCGGCGGGCTACTACTTCTTCGGAGACAAGCCCAACATCCAGGTTCGCACCAAGGACGTGGACTGTCTTCTGTCCCCACGAATCAAAGCCATTTCTACTGGCAAGGCTGTGGCAGATCTCTTGTTTGAAGAGGAATGGCAATTCCACCCTCAGGACAAGTTTAGAGAGCCGGGTAATGCTGAGACTCTGGAGGTCGAGCTTCCGGTCGCGCGCCTTGATCCACCGGACTCGACAGGTTGGTTTGTCGAACTGTTGACTGTCCCGGAGTCCGAGAACGACATCGACAAGCGATACATCCGTCTCGCAACATCAAAGGGGCATCTAAGCCTGTGCAGTTTTGGATTTCTCTTCCTGGCGGAATACGAACCCCTTCCCACGCCGTTCGGCATCGCTATCGCTCGACCCGAGATGATGGCTCTCGCGAATCTCCTGCATCACCCGACGATCGGTCCGGAGACCATGAGCGGGCTGATAGATGGCCGAAAAATAAAGCGGAGCAACAAGGACCTCGGACGCGTTCTCGCGCTGGCCCAACTCAGCGAAGCGAAGCAGGAGGACTCGACGCTCGACTGGTCCCGGCTCTGGGGCGATGCGCTTAAGAGCAAATTCCCCAGCACGTGGCGCGAACACGCCAGGCACGCAGGGCTCCGGGCTTCGCCAGCTCTTGGGTGAGGCGAACGAGCCGGATCTGGAGGAGGCGCGTCATAGCTGCCAGTGGGGACTGCTGGCTTCGCGGCCGCCAACCCTGAGACAGCTCCGAGCGACCGGCCGGCGCCTGTTGCAGGATGCTATCCTTCCCTTGGAGGAACAGGGTTCGTGATTGATTTGAACTCACTCAAGGTCAATCCTGACTGGGCGTCGCTTCCGTTGTTCGAGCGAACAGGATGGGCGCGCGTTCGGTTCGGCGATGTTGTCGCGAATCTCAATGAGACGGAGCGCAATCCCGGAGAGGCCGGGATAGATCGGTTCATAGGGTTAGAGCATCTTGAACCTGGATCGCTGCACGTTAGCAAGTGGGGGAACGTCGCGGACGGAACGACGTTCACGCGTCGCTGTCGTCCTGGCCAGGTACTATTCGGAAAGCGACGGGCCTATCAACGCAAAGTCGCGGTCGCTGAGTTCGATGCCGTCGTGTCGGGAGACATCTACGTGCTTGCTCCGAAGAATCGTCTTATTCGGGAGCTGCTGCCGTTCCTTTGCCTCTCGGAGCGATTCTTTCAGCACGCGGTTGGAACCTCTGCCGGTTCGCTCTCGCCGCGCACTAACTGGAGTAGTCTCGCGAGCTTTGAGTTTGACCTCCCGCCGGTTGAACAGCAACGGTTCATTGCAGAAATCCTCTGCGTGGCGGATGAGTTTGAAAGCAAATCGTGGCATCTACACAAAGAACTGACCGGATTCTTTCAGTCCTTAGCGAGTGATCTATTTTGCAAGCTCGCGCTACGGCAAAACTCGTTTGTGAAGCTGACTGAAGTATTGGCGAGACAGCCACAGAGCGGAATATACAAGGGTCCGATGTACGTTGGCAGAGGAGTTAAGACCGTCAACATGGCCGAACTGTTTGGTAACGAAGTCATCGATCGGTCGGTCTCAATGCAGCGTATGGATCTCTCAACAGACGAAGTAAGAAAATACTCACTGACGCCTCATGACCTTCTCTTTGGTCGGCGATCAATTGTCTTGGAAGGAGCAGGAAAATGCTCAATGGTTGGAGCTCTGGATGAGCCCACAGCCTTTGAATCATCTATTCTGCGGGTAACAGTTGATCCGGAGAAGGTTTCATCCCGGTTCGTTTTTGAGTGGTTCAATAGTCCAAACGGCTCTAAAGAAATACGACGTATTAGGAGCTTCACCACGATCGCTGGGATTTCTGGTTCCGCACTTCGAAGTGTCCGTGTTCCGCTTCCGCAAGGTCGCCGACAAGCAGAGATTGTCCAAAAACTTGGGGAAGTGAGATCAGCACATGCAGCTATTGCGCAAGAGCTAATCGAGGCAGGTAGACTCAAGACTGGTTTAATCGAGGCTCTGTTGGGAGCAACAAATGTCGTTTAATGAATCCAACACCGTCGAGCAGATGATTCTCGACTCCGTGGTTAAGGCCAGTTCGGAGCCGACAGTGCGTGATGAGCCGGCGCCGGGCTGGGGGCCTTCGCTCGGGGAGGACTTAAGGTCGGCTTGCTGGGAATACGTTCCCCACGCGCAGATTCCTCGTCAGACCGGCGACGTGATGGTCGAGTCGTGGGTGCGCGATGCGTTGCTCAAGCTCAACCCCGAAATCGCAGCACAACCCGACCGCGCCGATGAAGTCATCTACAACCTGCGCGCTTGCATCCTCTCGGTTGACACTGATGGGCTCGTGCGAGCGAATGAAAACTTCATGGCTTGGCTGCGCGGCGAGAAGACAATGCCTTTCGGTCCTAACGGCGAGCACGTGCCCGTGCGTCTCGTTGATGCCGCTCAACCCGCTGCCAACCGGCTCACCGTCACCAATCAGTGGACGTATCAAACTGGCTCGGTTGAGAAACGCTTCGACATAGTCTTCGTCGTCAACGGCCTGCCCATCGTCATCGGCGAAGCCAAGACCCCGACTCGCAGCGCGGTCACGTGGTTCGACGGTGCGTTCCAACTCAACCAGATCTACGAGAAAGAAGTGCCGGCGATGTTTGTGCCGAACGTGTTCTCATTCGCCACCGAGGGCCGCTTCTATCGCTACGGCTCGATACGCATGCCGATCGACATGTGGGGTCCGTGGCGCGACGATGACAACCAGGACGAAGGCGAACTACATCACGTGCAAGCCACGGTGAAGAGCATGCTCCGGCCCGGTGTGGTGCTCGACATCCTTCAAAGCTTCACGCTCTTCGCGACGGACAAGAAGCACCGGCGAATAAAGATCATCTGCCGCTACCAGCAATACATCACCACCAACCAGATAGTTGACCGAGTTGTGAAAGGTCATCCGAAGAAGGGATTGATCTGGCATTTCCAGGGCAGCGGCAAATCGTTGCTGATGGTCTTTGCGGCGCAGAAGCTCCGGCTTCATCCGAAGCTGGGTAATCCCACGGTGATTATCGTAGTAGACCGCATCGACTTGGACACCCAGATCACCGCCACCTTCAACGCCGCCGACGTGCCGAACATGATCGGCGTAGGAACACGGCAGGAATTGCAGAAGCTTCTTGGACAGGATGTGCGCAAGGTGCTCATCACCACGATTCACAAGTTTGCCGAGGCCGGCGGCAGGCTAAACGAACGCTCAAACATAATCGTGATGGTTGATGAAGCGCACCGCACTCAGGAAGGCGACCTCGGACGCAACATGCGTGAAGCGTTGCCGAATGCTTTTCTGTTCGGGATGACCGGCACTCCCATCAACCGAGCAGATCGAAATACGTTCTGGGCCTTCGGAGCGGATGAGGATGAGAAGGGCTACTTGAGTCGCTATTCGTTTCAGGACTCGATCCGAGACAAGGCAACGCTGCCGCTTCATTTCGAGGCGCCGGAGATAAAGCTGAAGATCAATAAGGCGGCAATCGATGAAGCCTACGCCGAGATCACCGGCAAACTAAGCGAGCAGGACCGCGATGACCTGGCCAAACGCGCCGCGAAGATGGCGGTGTTGGTGAAAAACTCTGAGCGCGTTCACGCCGTGGTCAACCACATCGTGAAACATTTTCAAACGAAAGTTGAGCCGAACGGTTTCAAAGCACAGGTAGTCACCTTCGATCGCGAGTGCTGCGTCCTCTACAAACAAGTGATGGACGAGTTGATCGGGCCGGAGTCCAGCGCAATCGTCATGACCACCGCTCCCGGCGACCCGCCCGAATGGAAGCAGCACGTGCGCGATAAAGACGAAGAGGAGAAACTGCTCGACCGCTTTCGCGATCCCTCCGACCCGCTCAACTTCGTCATTGTCACATCGAAACTCCTGACCGGCTTCGACGCGCCGATCCTGCAAGTCATGTATCTGGATAAGCCGATGAAGGATCACAACCTTCTGCAAGCGATCTGTCGAACCAACCGGACTTTTGGCCAGGAGAAGACACACGGCTTGGTCGTGGATTATATCGGCATCTTCGACGACGTCGCGCGCGCGTTGAACTTCGATGAGAAAGCCGTTCAGCAAGTGGTGTCGAATATCGACGAGTTGCGAAAGGCGTTGCCTGTCCAGGTACAGAAATGCGTCGCCTTCTTCACCGGCGTCGACCGAACGGTGGGTGGTTATGAGGGTCTGATGGCGGCGCAGCAGTGTCTGCCCAACAACGAGGTCCGCGACAAATTCGCAGCGGCGTACTCGGTTCTGGGCACGATTTGGGAAGCGCTTTCCCCTGATCCATGCCTGACTCCTTACGAGTCGGATTACAAGTGGCTCACGCTGGTATATGAGTCAGTGAAGCCGCCGAGCGGCAACGGCAAGCTGCTCTGGCACGCACTGGGCGCGAAGACGGTGGAACTGATTAACCAGAACGTGCACGTCGAGTCGGTTCGGGACGACGTTGAGACGCTGGTGATGGATGCACAAGTGCTCGAGAGCATTCTTCAGTCCGATGATCCTGAGAAGAAGAGCCGCGAGATCGAAATCATGCTAGTCGCCAGACTGCGCCGCCACCTTGGCAATCCTATCTTCGTCGCGCTCGGCGAACGGTTGGAAAAGATCAAGCAGCGTCACGAGGAAGGATTTTTAAATAGTCTTCAGTTCCTGAAAGAGATTCTCGAGCTTGCGGCGGAGGTCGTCGAAAGCGAGAAGAAAGTCGATCCAAGCGAGGAACGCGACAGGGCCAAGGAGGCGCTCACCGAATTGTTCAATGAGGCCAAGGGCAATAACACGCACATCATCGTCGAGCGGATTGTTGCAGACATCGACGAGATCGTGAGGACGGTTCGCTTTCCTGATTGGCAGCAGACCAGTCAGGGAGAACGGTTGGTGCAGAAAGAGCTTCGTCGCGCGCTGCTCAAGTACAAGCTTCATACCGATCAAGAGCTGTTCGATCGAGCCTACGGATACATAAAGCAGTATTATTGAGCCGACCCTGTCCTCGAACTGAAATAATCACGGAACCTTCTGTTTACCGCCTAATCGGCGCGCCGGCTTCTTAGCGAGCTTTGCGGTTCTTTGCGTCTTTGCGCTGAGTATTTCCCAGCAAGAGAAAGAAATTCACAGCGCAAAGACGCAAAGGACCGCAAGGCTCGCAAAGAAGCGTCCGCTTTCCAGCATGATTACGGAATTGGCCGCCGGTGTTGGGTACCGCTATATTGCTGAGGTCAGATGGCCAAGCTGAACATACCCAGAATCCTGGACCTCCTCCAACAATTCGAATTCAAGCGTCTATTTATTGATGAACTTGGCTGGGGACAGCCCGCTTCGCCGAGGCCTGCCCAGGTTGAGGCCGCCGACGCAAGCTTCTTGCGCGTTCAGATTGCAGAACTCTCGGGCGTCGTAGTTTTCGAAGTCACTGCATCGGACGGCCGGATTCCCGATGCGAAAACGCGCGCGGCTATCCACAAGGAAACGGCAAAGCACTATCACGAGAATCTCCTGATATTCGTCGATGGCAAGCGAACTCAGAGTCTCTGGTATTGGGTCAAACGCGAAGACGGCAAGTCGTATCCCCGTGAGCAATCTTACTTCAAGGCGCAGCCTGGTGACCTCTTTCTGTCAAAGCTAGGCTCGATGGCCGTTGATATCAGCGAGCTGGACGACGGCGGCCGGCTGGCCATCGTGGAGGTCGCGACTCGGCTGAAGAAGGCGCTCGATATTGAACAAGTCACCAGGAAGTTCTACGCCGAGTTCCAGCAGGAACACATCGCCTTTCTGGAATTCATCAAAGGTATCGACGACGAGCGCGACCGCCGCTGGTATGCCTCGATAATGCTCAACAGGTTGATGTTCGTCTACTTCCTTCAGAAGAAACTCTTCATCAACAACGGTGACGGCCTGTATCTCCAGAACAAGCTCGCGGAGAGCCGCAAGCGGGGGCGCGACCTCTACTATTCGGAGTTCCTGGCCACTTTGTTCTTTGAAGGCTTCGCCAAACCCGAGCGGGAACGGAGCCAGGAGACGCGCACGCTTTTGGGGACGATCAAGTATCTAAACGGCGGCCTCTTCCTCGAACATCGGATCGAATTGGACTGGAAGGGAATTAATATTGCCGACAAAGCCTTCGACAATCTATTTGCGCTCTTTGGCCGATACTCGTGGAACTTGAACGACACTCCCGGTGGTGAAGACAACGAATTGAACCCCGACGTGCTCGGCTACATATTTGAAAAGTATATAAACCAGGAAGCGTTCGGCGCTTACTACACACGGCCAGAGATTACCGAGTATCTCTGTGAACGAACGATTCACAAACTGATCCTGGACCGGGTCAACAAGCCGGCAATTCCCGGCGCGTTGCCCGCCCGCCGGTTCGAATCCATCGCCGAGATGCTGATGAATCTTGACGCGCAGCTCTGCCGCGAGTTGATCGACAATGTGTTGCCTGACTTGAGGCTGCTCGATCCGGCGTGCGGCTCGGGGGCGTTCCTGGTTTCGGCGATGAAAACGCTCATCAAGATCTACTCGGTGGTAGTGGGGGAAATCAAGTTATCCCTCGACGACAACAATCTGTCTCACTGGCTCGCGCGAATGGAGCGAAAGCATCCAGGCATCGCTTACAACATCAAGAAGAAGATTGTCACCGACAACCTGTTCGGCGTGGACATAATGGAGGAGGCGGTCGAGATAGCCAAGCTCCGCCTGTTTCTCGCACTGGTCGCCTCGGCGCAGACGGCCGAGCAACTCGAGCCGCTGCCCAACATCGACTTCAACATTCTGGCAGGCAACTCGCTGATTGGACTCGTGCACGTTGACGATCGCGACTTCGACAAGCGTCACGCGCAGGGAAATCTGTCTGTGAAACCTTATCGCGAAGTGCTCGACGAGAAGAACCGCTTGATTGACGACTACCGCCACACTGCAACCTATGCTGACGACTTGCGGAAGCTGCGCGACAGCATCGACGAAAAAAAGAAAGAAGCACGCGGCACTCTGAATGACATACTACTGAATAGCTTTGTGAATCTCGGCATCAAATTCGAAGAAGCGACCTGGGATGATTCGAAGAAGAAAGAAGGCAAGCCGAAGAAGCGGAGCTTGAAGATCGAAGACATCGAGGCGTTGCATCCGTTTCACTGGGGCTACGAGTTCGATCGAGTCATCAACGAGCATGGCGGCTTCGATGCCATTATCACAAACCCGCCCTGGGAAGTGTTTCAGACCGATGAGAAAGAGTTCTTTCAGGAGTACGTGCCGGCGATTCAGAAGAACAAGATCCGGATTGAGGATTGGAAAAAGCAGCACGCTAAGCTGATGGCGGATCGAGGTCTAAGAAAGGTTTGGCTCGAATACACGAGCCGATTCCCACATGTGGCGAAGTATTTCAAAACTGCTCGGCAATACAAAAACCAGCTCTCGATTGTGAATGGCAGGAATGTGGGATCAAAAATCAACCTATATAGTTACTTCATCGAACAAAGCTACAATCTGCTTCGCGACCGCGGCGAGTGCGGGATCGTTATCCCGAGCGGAATCTACACCGACCTGGGTGGAAAACAGATGCGAGAGATGCTGTTCTCGCGAACGCTGATCACCGGGCTGTTCGGTTTCGAGAATCGAAAGATGGTGTTTGAAGGGGTTGATAGCCGCTTTAAGTTCGTCGTGCTCTCATTCGAGAAGGGTAAGCAGACAACCAGCTTTCCATCCGCCTTCATGCGCCACAATGTCGAAGACCTCGCTCGATTTCCCAAAGAAGGCTCATTGTTCCTCAGTGTAGATCTCGTTCGCCGACTATCACCCGATTCGCTCTCGATAATGGAATTCAAAAGTGAGATCGATGTTCAAATTGCCAGGAAGATGTTCCAGTTCCCGGTGCTTGGTGAAGAGATCACCGGCGCCTGGAAGCTGACTCTCGGCTCCGATTTTAACATGACTACTGATAGCTACTTGTTCCACGTCGAATCATCGTCCGGACGGGTTCCGCTCTACGAGGGAAAGATGATTCATCACTTCGACCATAGATTCGGAGGACCCCGGTACTGGCTAAACGAGAAGAAGAGCCGAAAGGCAGTCATCGGACGCGGTGGGATCGAACAAGGTCAGGAGCTGCCTTATGAGAAGTATCGTTTGGCGTTCAGAGATGTAGCGCGCAACACCGATATGAGAACGCTGATTGCGGCAATCATCCCGCGCCGCGTCTTTGCCGGCAACACGATCATCCTGTCGCAGGAATTCAGGCGATATGACGAACTGCTTTTTGTTCTGGCGGTGCTGGACAGTCTCGCCTGTGATTATGTGATACGACAGAAGGTCACCGCCCACTGCAATATGTTCTATGTTTATCAGCTTCCTGTGCCACGTCTTACGCGCGGGGATGCCGCGTTCGCTCCTATCATGAATCGGGCGGCGGCGCTGACGTGCACGACGCCGGAGTTCGATGAGCTCGCGCGCGAAGCCGGCCTGGGCAGTCACAAGAACGGAGTCACCGCTACCACCGGGCGCGCCAGGCTGCGAGCCGAACTCGACGGTATGATCGCCCACCTCTACGGCCTGACTGAAGAAGAGTTCGCGCACGTGCTTTCAACGTTCCCGCTGGTCGAGCAGTCAGTGAAGGATGCAGCGCTGGAAGCATACCGCAAGCTTGCACGCGGGCGCGGGTGTGATTAAGAGTGGGACTTGGGGCGGGACTTAGGTCACCCGGAACTCAGAGCAGGGAATCGAGCGTTGCGCCCGGCAACCCCGTAGGGGTGCGATGTTTATAGTTACGGACACCGACGTGGACTTCCTAGCTTCGTTAGAAGTGGCGTAGAGTTGAGCGCAGGGACATTTCACCCCTACGGGGGAGCGCCGGTGAAATCGGCAATATGTTGGCGGTGAAAGTCCGCTACAGACAAGGTGCAGCGAGCCAGTCTGGCCCCGAGTCATGGGGCGGTTGAAGTAATTCAACAGTCCAAGCGTTGAC
>DATNBZ010000090.1:0-19388 GCA_035607285.1 Blastocatellia bacterium
CCCCAATCACGCGGACCACCCCTGGCCTGAAGGCGAACCTGAAGCCCGTTGAAACGGGCTAGGGCGAATGTTTGGCTGCCGTCTACCCAGGCGTGAACGCCTGGGCTAGTGAAAAAGATTCGCCTCTATGCTCTAATCGCCTCTATGCTCTAATCGCCTCTATGCTCTAATCGCCGTTATTACACCAACGCAGGATTAGAACTATCTTTTGGTGAGTCGACTAATCACCCGAAACCAAGGCTCGGGGAGCCACGGGCAACCTCTTGGCACGGATGTTGCACAAATGCATTGCGACGGCTGCGATCAAAGTCTTTTGGGGGCAGAAGGCCGTCAAAGTTTATTGAACAAACGAGCAGGTGTCGCGTTCTAAGGGTGGATAATGCACCCGGGGAAGACCGGGGGCTAACACGGTGAACGAGTTCAGAACAGGTGGGAGTACGAATATGGCTAAGAACATTCAAACAAAAAGAGTGCAGAATAGAAGTCAGATTGATGAAGTCAACTGGTCGACGCTCGATGCGAACGAGTTGAAGGCGAGGGTGCGCGATGGCCTGGTTGCGATGAACATGACTGAGCGAGAAGAGTTCATTGGGACCCTTGAAGCGGAAATGCGACGGGCCGGGTTGAACATGCGCGCCTACCTGGTTCCGCTGGGCATTCCCGGGCACAGTCCGGAGGATTTGACGCCAACAGAGGTCGCCCATTTGATCAGGTTTCTCAAGCTCAACGTCTCGAAGGCTATGCCGGCGATCGAGCGCGCGCTAGGCCGCTACAATAGCTTCGTGGATGACGATGGCAAAACCAGCCATCGAATCGCAGCATAAGACGCTGAGCAAACCGGCGTTTTACTCTTGCCCGCCTGGCTGATGATTGAAGCCAGGCGGGCATTTGAGTTTCCGGACTTGCCGGCTCGAATGCGCAAAGCCGCCTCACCAGCTAATCCCCGCGTGGCTGTCTTGCCATCAGAGCAATCAAATATGACCTGCCGCGCTCCTTCCAAAAAAGGCCGATCCTCCTGTAGTATTCCCGAGGCGACATAATTACCGTGCTTGTCTTCTACAATCACAAACAAACAAAAATGAGAGGAGTGTTCCTGGCAATCTACCTGTTCGGGCTCTCGTGGTTTCCTGCCACAGGTGCGCCGGCGCAGCAGGTTGATTCGAAGGATAATCCGCCTGGTCCGGCGCTCAAGCGCGCGCAGCAAATCATAGCGATCTCGAGTTCAAAAGAGCCTGACACCGCGGCAAAGCTGAAGGAAGCTCTCGCCGACGAAAGCTGGTACGTAAGAGGCTCAGCCGCGCGAGCGTTTGGCAGGCTCGGTGACAAATCGTCCACTTCGCTTTTGCTGCCGCTGCTTCAAGACAACAGTTGGTTTGTGCGGCTCGCTGCACTTGAAGCCCTTTCGGCCTTGCGTCCATCGGGAACCTCTGCGGCCGCAACCTCGCCGGATTTGTCTTCGTTGCGTGAGGCTCTGGCGTCGCCCGATGAGTATGTCCGGGCTCGAGCCGCCGTGACATCGCCGGCCGCCGGCAACGCCGCAATTGAATTGTTGATCAAAGCATTGAGCGATCCCGAACCGCTCGTTCGGCGCTCCGCCCTACAAGCCCTTGGCGAACTGAAAGCCGCAAGCGCGGTCGATGCGCTCACCGCGTTCTTGAAGGACGATGATCAAAGCACTCGAAAGGCCGCGGCTATCGCTCTCGGCCGCATAGGCGACAAAAAAGCTTCCGCTGCGCTTGAGACTGCGGCCGGTTCGAATGCCGATCAATGGGAATATGCCGCGGCGCTTTATCGCCTGGGTAATCGCGATCACCTCAGTCAGATAACAGATGCGCTGCGCAGTGAGTACGCGGATGTACGGCAGCAGGCTCTAAAGGCGCTGCTCGAGTTTGGAGACAACCGAGCCTTGCCGGCGCTGCTTGCTCTTGCCGGTGACGAAGGCGCCGTGAAGCGAGGAGAATCACCGTGGATTCGATTTGCATTAGCTGACGGCCTCGCCCACTTCGACGGCGATGAGCCTCGCGTCGCGCTTATCAATATGCTGAGCGATTCGGAAGCGGCGGTGCGCGCAGCGTCGGCAACATCCCTGGTTAGAATCAGCAGCCCTGATCCAAAGAGCGAAGCTTCCCAGCGCTCGCTGATCGCCCTCATCGGCGCGCTGAAGAAAGAAACCGTGCCGATAGTCGTAACTGCCATTACCGACGGCCTTTCGATATTCGACCGCGCGCGCGTCGCCGACCTTCTGCTCGACGCCAGAACGCCAGAAGGGAAGTTAAGCCCGACGATCCTGGGAGTTCTCGCCGCGTCCGGGGTTACAGCCGAAAGCGAGACGTCGCAATTGACCGCCGGCAATGCCGCCGAACAAATTCGCGCGGCGGAAAGACTCTCGCGGCTGGGCGATTCGCGAGCTGTGGCCCCGCTAATCGACGCGCTCACGGGCGCCAAAGAGCTTCAGGTTAGGGTCAAGTCGGCCGAAGCGCTCGGAGCGCTGCGCGACAGGCATGCTGTTGAGCCGTTGATCGGTGCTTCTCACGCGCCGGAAGCTCAGCTTAGAACGGCCGCCGTAACCGCGCTCGGATTAATCGGAGACCACGTCGCCGCCGAAGCTCTCTTCGTTGCGGTTCGAGACAGCGAGCCGGCCGTGCGGGAGGCCGGACTCCACGCACTCGCGGCGTTTGGGATTTCGGTTGAGAGGGTTTCTTCGGATCTCTCGAGTTCCAATTGGCAAGTGAGGGCAGCAGCCGTAACCACACTTGCTCGGCTTGGGGATCGCGGAGCAGTGTCGCCTATCGTTTCTACACTAAAGGACGGTGACAGCCGGGTTCGATCGGAAGCGGCGCGGGCGCTCGGTACTTTCAACGATCAGAGCGCAACGGACGCTTTGATTGGCGCGTTGCGCGATCAAAGCGCTGACGTGCGAGTCGAGGCTACCTTCTCGCTTGGGAGGTTGAAGGACAGCCGCGCGCTTGCTCCGTTGACTCTGTTGCTGACGGATGGCGATGCGCGAGTGAGTCTCGCCGCGGCTGAGTCTCTCGCGCGATTGCAGGACCCGCGCGCGACGCGCGTGCTGATCGACTCCTTATCGAGCGCCGACTGGCGAGTGCGTTCTCGCGCAACGCAGGTGCTTGCCCGCATTGCCGGCGAAGGAATGCTCGACCAGGCTGTCGGGCCTTTGACGATTGCGCTCGCCGACAAAGATCCGGTGGTGCGCTATTACGCTGCCGAAGCGCTGGTCGGGATCGGAGCAAAGGCGATTCCTTCGCTGATCCAGGCTCTGCGATCTCATCGCCAAAGCGATTGCGATCGAGCGGCGCGGGTGCTCTGGAGCATCGGCCCAGCGGCAGTGGACCCGCTCCTTGGAGTTCTGCAGGATAGAACGGCTACGCCGGAGATGCGCACGGCGTCGGCAAGCGCTCTTGGAATGATCGGTGATCCGCGCGCGATCCGAGGGCTTGCGTTGTTGCTGAGGGACGAACGCTATTTCGTGCGCGAGCAGGCCTCGAGAGCGCTTGGGCGAATCGGTGAGCCGGCCGTTGGCCTGCTGCTCGAAATGGCCAATTCATCGGCGCCCACTACTCGAGAAGCCGCAGTTGCGGCCCTGGGCAACACCGGTTCGAAGCACGCAATAGAAAAAGTGATCGAGGCGCTTTCCGATTCAAACGCAAACGTTCGCTCGGCCGCCGTCAGGTCGCTTGGCGAGAGCGCAAGCGAGATTGCCGTATCGCATTTGATGGGGCTCTTGCGGGACGAATCAAGCGCGTTGCGCGCGCAAGCAGCCGCATCGCTCGGCAGGCTTGGGAACCTCTCGTTGCCCAGTCTTGTGTCTGCACTGAAGGACCCAAAGCCGTCGGTTCGCCAGTTGGCCGCCGAGGCGCTTGGTGACATCGGTTCCAAAGATGCCGTTGCGCCGTTGATCGAACTCATCGCATCCGATCAATCGGGCGCGCGACCCGAGGCAATCGAAGCGCTCGGAAAGATCGGTGACCCTGCTGCGGTTGGTCCAATTCTTTCAGTGATGCCGACGGGCTCGCCTTCCGTTCGCAAGCGCGCGATACGAGCACTGTCCAGTTTTCGCGACACTCGAGCGATAGATGCACTGGCAGCCGCCCTCTCGGATCAAAACGAAGAGGTGAGGCAAGCGGCTGCTGCCGGACTTGGGGAAGTTGGCGATGAACGCGTCATTTCCAGACTCGAGCGCCTGGCGGACAACGACTCCAGCGCAGACGTGCGCACCGCCGCCGCGGAAGCCATTCAACGCATTCGCGAGGACCAGAAACCAGGCCAAAAACCGATTGCTAAGCCCGAACCGCAAAAACCGTCTCGACCATGATTTGTAAGTTCAAAGGACGATCTACGCACAAGATGAAAAGAACAACAGTAGCCGGGGCGATTGTATTAGCCCTGCTGACATTCTGGTTAGCCGGGTGCAAAGGCAAAGAGACAGCCTCGATCAACGCTGCGGGCCCGTCTGCACCTCCATCGCCGGCGCCGGCGGCGAACGCAAACTCTCCGGTCACTTCGGGGGCTCAACCCACAACGGCACCTTCAACCCCTGAACCGCCTAAACTGCTTGGCACCTATGAAGCGCGTGAGGTTGAGAACAAAGGCGTCGTGACATTGATCAGCAAAATCAAGACGCTCTTTGTCTTCAGGGCGGATGGCACTTACTCGCGTGTGTCACAGCTCAAGGGCAAGACATATCACAGCGATTCCGGTCAGTTTCGAATCGAAGCAGACAAGCTGGTTATTACGATTGAGATCAGCGACAACAATATGAAGACTCCGGCCGTTGTCAAAACGCAGAGGTTCCGCCTTTCTCCGGACGGAAATGAATTGAAACTGATCTCCGTAAAGAAGGAATCCACCGCGACATTTCAAAGAACGTCTAAGCCAACCGCTTAGGAAAGCCTGCCCGGGTCGAATGCGGCGCATCAGGTCAACCGCCAGATTATTCTTACTCGGGTCGCTTGCTCTGGCGACCTTGTCTTGCGGCACGTCCACCCCATCGCGCGAATCCAGTTCCGGTGAGCCTCATCAGGACGCGGCTGTCGAAGATTCAGGTAAGCGCCTCTCTGGCGAGTTCAACCTGATCTCGCTGGAAGACTCTTATCGCCGAGATAATCCCCCGGCTGAAGCGACCTTCCGCTTTGACGAGAATGGCGACTTCAAACGACAAGACGGATTGCGGTTCGAAGAGGGCTCATACCTGATCACCGCGCAAAATGAAATGGTTCTCTACATCGAGAAGGTGAACGGCGAGCTACGTTCGGCCGCACGCGTCGAGCATTATCAGATCGCCGATCAAAGTGAGAATGGCTTCACACTGAAAGAAGGACCTTCCAGGAAGCTGGTCTTGCTGAAACGCTAAACCCTGGGAGCGCAGGCATCCTGCCTGCCTGGTGCTCGATAACCTCAGAACGTCGGAGAGCGAGGCAGGCAGGCAAGGATGCCCGCGCTCCCAGGGACGTAGGACCCACCTTACAACTTTGTTGCGATTTGCGCTTCGCACTTTTCGCCTTTGAACTCTTGCGCTATGATTGGCATAAGTTGTTGGACACCTCATGCGAGGACTGGCAGTAACCGGGAGCATCCAGCGCCCGAGGCGGATCGTAGTTAGGAGAATTACAATGCGCGCCTATGATATTAAGGCGGAGCGAGGGCGCGAAGCCACTTTAGAGACGCCCGACTTTCTCGAGCAAGCACGCCAACTACTATCGCGAAGCCTTCCTGTTGAGCTCCGCATGAGCGGAACCAGCATGAGTCCCGCTATTGAAGACGGCGACATAATAACCCTCGAGCCGATGACCGATGAGCCCGTCAAACAGGGCGACATAGTTCTTTATCACAGCCGCTTTGATACCGCAGTCATACACCGAGTGATTCGCCTCGAGCGCGCTTCGTCCGAACGATGCGTGGTAACCCGCGGCGATGCGGCTTCGCATAACGACGGACCAGTTCCAATGCACAGAGTTCTTGGACGCGTTCGACGAGTTGAGCGTGCCGGCGAACGTATAAAGATGGTTGTGCCGAAGCGCACCGTTACACAAACAATGTTCGCGTGGCTGCTACGTTTGAAGTTTTGGTAGACCCATAGACGGTTTAGCGAGCGAGCACCCTTCCCGAAACAAGCAACCAGATCAATACGAGCCCAAGCGCTATTCGGTAGGCTACGAACACATAGGTCGTATGGCGTTGAAGATATCTGAGCAGGAAGGCGATCGAAGCATAGCCTGAAATCCCCGATACAATCGTCGCAACCGCGATCGCCGTCCATCCGGTGTTGATCGAGTGAAGCGCTTTGGGAAGCTCGAGCAGTCCGCTCGCAGCAACCGCGGGAATAGAAAGCAGGAATGAAAAACGGGCCGCAGTCTCGCGCTTCAAGCCCGAGAACAAGCCTCCGGTGATAGTGCTCCCCGATCTGGACGAGCCGGGTATCAGCGCAAGCACCTGAGCGAATCCGACGACGATCGCATCGGGTATTCGAACGTCTTTCATCTCCTTGCGCTGGCGTCCGGCGATTTCCGCCAGTGTAAGCAGGATCGCCAATCCAATCAAGCTGCCGGCAATGATCCGCAGGTCCTTGGTAAGCATGCCTTCAATTTGATGTCTGAACAGCAGCCCGACAATGGCGACAGGCAACGTGCCAATGATTATTAGCCATCCGAGCGTGGCATATTCCTTTTCGGAACTGTCCGCGATCCGCCCGGTGAAGCGCGCAAGATTCACCATAAGGAAGCCGCTGATGATCCTTAGAATGTCAGTCCAAAAGTAAACTATCACGGCGATCAGGGTGCCGAGCTGAATCACCGCGATAAAAGCGGTCCACTGATCCGGGTGCTGAGGATCGACAAGGTTCATCCACTTGCCCACGAGCGTCAGGTGAGCTGTGCTACTGATGGGAATAAACTCGGTGAGACCCTGGACAAGGCCGAGTATGATAGCTTCTAGAATAGACATTCAGTTGTATCTCTCTTTCAAACGGGCGAGTGATAGTAGCGACGGTCCTGCTCGACTGTCAACGAAGGGTAACTCGACAGTCAACGAACTTGACGTACCTTAGCGCTCTTTGCGAGACTTTGCGGTCTTTGCGCGAAACGGTTTGAGCGCGCTTGAGTGAAGCGATCTGGTGGAAATCAATGAGCGAGCAAGGAAAGCGGGCGTTAAAAATCTTTCTCGAGTTCTGGTTGTTGATCGGGCTGCTGGCTGCCTTCAACCTGTTCAACTATTTTCGCAGCGGGAGCAAGCTGTTCCTTGTGGTCGCGATAATCTGCATTACGGGCTTCATCGGCTGGGCGTTGTTCTATTTTTTGTATGTCCGCAAGCGCGAAGAGTGAATTGCATTGATCCAAAAGTTTGACAGTCTGAATGTTTGTTGTTTAACATCAAGCCTTGTCTTCAGCGGTGAAAAGTCAACCGAAGTGGCCAGGTAGCTCAGTTGGTAGAGCAGCGGACTGAAAATCCGCGTGTCGGCGGTTCAACTCCGTCCCTGGCCACCATTTCTCTTCCTGGCTGCGCAGTTAGCAACCTCGAGATTTTCGACAAGACACGCATCACCTGCACGCTCTGACCACGCGAAACCCTGAATTATTGACCAATCGCACCGCCCCATTGGGATTGACGACGCGGAATAAAAGGTCTTCGTCGTTTTCGTTGAAGTCAGGCTTCAGCCTGCGCCCGTTCGTGAGCTTCCCCTTCTGAATGAGCAGCGTCCCGCCATTCTTCACCTTAGGCTCTTGTGCAAATGTCAGGCAGCCGGGTGAGCCCCCCAGGAATACCTCAAGGCGCGCGCCCGCCATCAGTCCAGTGCCGCCGATCGTTATAGTCCGGCCATAATCGAAACTCTCGATGACTGGAACGTTCGGTATGTTTTCGGGCAGGTCAGGGGAGCGTACGACGAGCACTTCATTGTCAGGTTCCCCGCAGGCGACATATGCGATGCGCTCAAACGTCACGTTGGGCGGATTGCCCACCTCAAGGAGCACGCAGCCAATGCCGCGCGGCTTCTGGCATGAAGCGAGCCCGGTCTGCGCCGGTGATATTACACGGTCTATGCGTGCATCAAGCAGGCCGACCAGCCCGAGTCCGTCATTCGTAAAGAACACTCCGGGCCGACAGGAAGCAATGCCGATCGGGCCTCCGCTGTCTGTCGCGGCAGGAATGCCCGATGGAGTGCCGCGCGTGCTGTCGTCAGAAATCACTCGGATGACATCGTCGGTACACGTGTCAATTTCAACTATGGCTCCATCGGTGCCCATCCCTCCGGTCGAACCCCAATAGGCAACGTAGAGATTTCCGTTGGATCCCGATAGGGTGGACGTCCACGGGTTTTGCGCCAGCGGCGGCTGGCCCACGACTACTCTGGGGGCGGGTATGTCTTTGATCTTCGTGTCTGTATTAGTATCAATGACAGAAACCGTGCCGTCCCCAAAGTTTGTTACGTACAACTTCGACTCATCAGGTGAAATGGTGCAACTGGAAGGATCCTTACCAACGGGAATCTCCTTAATCTTTCGGTCTGTGGATGTATCTATAACGTCAACGCGGTCCGCTCCGCCGCACGGCACGTAAAGCTTGCATCTGTCGATCAAAAACGCGGGGAATCGCGGGCCTTTGCCCACACCGATCTGAGCCAGCGGCGTGTAAGTCCCATCCGACTGTTGCTTGAGAGGCTGCACGCGGCCTGGCCCGACGGTTGAGTAGTCAACGGGCACTCCCTTGCGAGGGATCGTATTGGATCCGAAAAGAGTCACGTACAGTGTGGTCAGGCCGTCTGCTACGCCGAACGGACCATCGGGGGTGCCGCCGGGCCCATCGCCGACAGGTACGTTTTGAATTGCGTTGTTCGCCCTGTTGATTATCGTAACATTGTCGGAGGCATAGTTGGTCAGCAGAATATTTTGAGAGAAGCTGACTTCGACGGCCCAGGGCTCAACCGCGAGAGGGTCTTTGATTGTCGTAACGGTCGGCGATTGTGCGACCCCGGTTTTACCGGCTACGCCGCTCGCGATTGAGGGTCTAAAATGACCGGACGATGAAAGAGCTATGCCAGAGCCACATAATACAACGAACACCAGTACGAGTCGGGCAACAGGGGTTGATGTCACAATCACACCTCACATCGGCGAATGCCGCGGACATGGTTTTCACGTAAGTCGCATCAGAGAGGATGCGATGTGTCGGCACGATTTCTGACCAAGAGTATGCCTATTTGGCCACTAACGAACTAGTTGAACGCCGGCGCAAAACAATCGTTCACTTTCCTACAAAACGTAATGCAACCGCGCGCGTTGTCTTCTTTGCGTGTTTTGCGGTCCTTTGCGTCTTTGCGCGAAACTTTTTAGCATTCAACCGGGGTAAAACCGTTGTTCGGCGAAGAGAGGGCAGCGGAATTTCTATTGCTTTTTCGCCAGAGCAGCCAGGCTACGCTTGCTCAGCTTCGCAACGATTCCGGCGTTACGGTCGGCAACCTCTCCGATGTTGAGCTGCACCGACGTTCCCAGCACCTGCGCGATTTCCGACGGCGTCAGTCCATAATCCTGCTCAAGCCACTGTGACATTCCGCCGATCGCGGCGCGGAGCGCGTCTTCAAGCGAGCCGCCCAGGCCGACTGTCATGATCTGTGATTCCGATTCCACGCGCGGAGCGCTAAATCGTTTATTGCGGATCAAACTTACAGTGAATTCCACTTCCATCGACGTCTCCAGCGCATTGCCGTTTAGTTCGCCATCGCCTTGGGCAGCGTGGCCGTCACCGACAAAGAGCAGCGCGCCGGGCCGGTTCACGGGCAGGTAAACCGTGACGCCTTCAATGATCTCATTGAAGTCCATGTTGCCGCCGAAGCCGCCCGAATCGCCCGTCGGCACCGAGCCGCGCCCCGGCGCCGTAGCAACGCACCCGAGCATGGGACGAAGCGGCACAGTGAAGTTCTTCAGGTGATCGCCCGGCCGCTCGCTGGTGGCAACCATCCGCTCGCGATCGAGATGCCAGCGAACATTGGCCCCGGTGTCCTTAAGTTTCACGGCCAGATCGCTGTCAACGGCGCGGTCAACGATTGCGTCATCGCTGATGGCATAGTCGCGATTCAGTCGAATGCGCGTGAAGTGTACTGCGAGCGTGTCACCGGGCCAGGCGGTTTCAACGTAGAAGGGTCCGGTTTGAGGATTGCCGCCCAGCGATCGCCTGATCCCGCGTTCGTCCGCGCCGCCGGCGTCAACCGTGGTGGTGTGAACCGTGTCGCCGGGAAAAATGTGCAGCACCGGATCGGGCGAAGCGGAGAATTCCCGGTGGAAAGTTGTCGGCGTGAATTCGTGGCGTTGCGGCGGACCACCGCGCGGCGCAGGCATGCGAGTGGCCGTCATCGTGCTCTCATTCACTTCCTTCGTATCGTTGGCCACGGTTTCCACGAACTTGCCCGAAATTGTGCTGCCGTTCAAAGTGGCAGTGCATTCAATGGTGCTATTAGCATCGCGGGCGATGAAGTGTAAAACGTTGCCTTGCAATGTGCCTTCGAGTTTCTTGCCGGAAGCAAAAGCGCCGGTTACCTTGCCGTTCTCGAGCTTGAGCGTGATCTTTTGATATAGCTGATTCCCGAAGACGACGCGAGTGATGAGCCATTCACCGCTGATCGGATCATTCGACTGCGCCATACCCAAACTGGCGAACGCGATCCAAACAAAAACTGCCAACCCAATGCCTGCGACGTTTTTCATAGAGCCTCCATGCCACAAGGTGATTTGAGAGATCCCTGAGAGCGTTATTACCGGGCGTTCAGAGTACCGACTTTAGTCGGGTAGTGCCTTGCAAAACCGGCGCATCGAAATCGAAAGGCACTCCCCGACTAAAGTCGGTACTCTGAACGCCCGGTGCCCGGCAGCTCTTGCGCGCCTATATAAATGCTAGACCCGCTCGTAGGATGTCCATGCCCTGACTTCTCTACCCACGCGGAAAGCAGCTCAGTCGTCGATGGGCTCCTTACCCACGATGGCGTCCTTCATAGCCTGGATTTCCTCCGGGGAGTGTCCCTGCCAATCCAGGTATTCGCGCACGACCCGCAGCGGCTCCCGGGAGCGATAGGACTTCGTGGGATTACCTGGATACTTCTTGTCCGTCAGATTGGGATCATCCATAAACGAGCCGGTCGGTTCCACCAGGTAGATTCGGCCTGGACCTTCGCCCTTTGCCAGGTCCGCTCCCCAGGTAGCCGCAAACACGGTCTCGCTGAAGTAGACCCAGGGCGACCTCCGCTCGGTGTAGTTGGAGGAATAGCCGGGTTGAATCAGGTCCCCGGGCTTCAGGTCCGCCCGGGTACCGTGGTAGAAGAACCGCGAGCTGGTGTCGGAGGTCGTCGATGGCGCTACGGGATTGCTCATGCTGATCTCCTCGTCCACAGGGTTAACTTAGTGCAGGCGTCCGCTGCGGAGTTCCGCTTCGGCAGCGTCGATGTAGGCATGGTATCCCTCAGGGTCGATGAACGGTTCCACTGGGTCCTTCGCAGCAGAGCTGGCGACGAATTTGCGATATCTGCCCCACCATCTCGCATGGCACGTCACCCAGATGTCAACGGGGAGGCCTCGGAGCACGCTGAAGCTGCGTTCGAGGTCGGCCTCCTGCTCTGGATACTGCGACGTGGCCAACCGCCCCAAGTCGCAGGCGCTCACGACGTTCAGCACGCGATCACCGTCACGAACCTGAAACGACCATGAGGTGCATCCGCGCGTGTGGCCGCCGGTGATGTGCGCGGTGAGTGCGAGCGGCCCGAGTCGGATTGTGTCGCCGTCCTTGAATCGGTGGTCGACCCGCATTCCCGGGTACCCGACGACCCCGATCCGGGCAAGAGCTCTGAGCGGCAGGATCTCGTCGGGGTCGTCGCCACCGGAGGCGAGGGTATAGGCACTCGCTTCGCTCGCACACAGTTCGGCGCCGGACGCCTGCTGGAGCACTCCCAGCCCGCCGGCATGGTCGGGATGAGGCTCTGAGTTCAGGAGCACTCTGACATCCTTGATGCTGAAGCCGAGCTGCTCAATGCTCGCGATGATCATCGGTGCGGTGGTGGGATAGCCGCCATCGAGCACGATGTGGCCCTCGGGCCCGGTGATGAGGAAGGCGGCGGCATCCGTCGCGCCAACGTAGTAGAAGTTGCCGGCGATGCGGAACGGTTCGGCGGGCCCCTGCCCGCCTCGCTTTGTCGCATTCAGCCACCTGCCGACGAGTACCAGCGCAAGAATACCCGCCAGTCCCATGAGGACTACCAACTTGTATCGCTTTCGGATCATCCTTCCGCTTTCTTTGTCTCTGTCACTCGATCCCTCATTCCTCTTATTTCAGTTATGTGCGGCCAACGCCAGCATGACCGGGCGCGCACAGAGTAATGGCGAAACCTTGAGAAACTCGCTTGCGCGGCTCCGGTTGATGCCATTGTTGAACTAAGCGCCGCGCGCAGAGTCAGCACCTGAGAAGAAAACCTCGTTTCGATTGATGGGGGTATTCAATACTTTCTAACCCAAACTAAAGCCGCCAATTCCAGCGCAACGACCACAGCCTACAGCAGCTTGAGAATCTGTCTGGCAGCGGTGGCTCCTGTTTCGTATGCTCCGTGCACGGAACTGTGGGCATAGAGCGACACGGCTTCACCGGCGAAGAAAAGCTGGTTGTTAATTGGTTGGGCCAGCGTTTGACGAAGCGGCACTGCCCCGGGCGGCGCGTAGGAGACACATCCGAGACTCCACTCGTCCTTCAGCCAGGAATGATGGCTGGTCGCAACGAGATTGTCCCTATTGATGGGCGTGTCAAACATCTCTGCCATCTTTTCCAGGGCATATTCAAGCATCGCCTCTTCACCCTGGGTCTCCAGTTGCTCGGCAAGTGTGCCCAAGACGAACAACATGGCGATGTTTTCGCCGTAGATCCTGGTAATGATAAAGGGAACGTCCGCGTTCTTAGTCAACGGCACGCAGACGCTGTTGATGTTCGGGACGTTGAACTTAACATTCGAGTTGAATTGCAGGAAGAATTTGCCGAGCGTGTCCATCTTCAGCCCGCTGAAAGCATCTGTATAGGCACGGTCAAGTGCGGGCTTAAACTCAATGGCTCCCCTGGCGAGCACCGGAACCGGGGCGGTGATGATCGCGGCTTTCGCGCTGAGGTGCGTATTAGAAGCGGTGGTGACGCCCACGCCCCACGGTTCGCCCCACCAAATCTCTTTTACCGGCGTTGATAATTCGACCTGCACCCCGCCGGCAAAGTCAGCGATGAAATTACCCATACCATAAGGGATAAAAAATTCATCCCCTCCGCCTGAAGAGACCGGCAGCAATGCCCTGTCATAGAAATTCGCGAAATCCAACAACGAGAGATCTTCCATCTTACTACTAAAAACATTCACCGCGGTCGATGCCATCTTATAGTACTCAGAAGCCTTTATTTCGTCCGCGATCACTTCCGAGGCGGGACCGTCAGGCCTGTTACCCGCGGCCACCGAAGTTCCTGCTTCTTCAATTAACTGGTCCAGGGTCACCGCCAGCGTGCTGAATTCCAATACGCGAGGGTCGTCGCTGGGGAGCTGCTTATTACCGTCGCAGACGACTCGCGGAAAGGCATCGTGGACGGTTTGGTAGCCCAACTGTTGCGCGACGACTCTCAAGGAGTTGGTAAGACCCTGATGAAACCACTGCGCGCCAAGATCGACGGGAATGGGAAAAGTAGTGTTGTCGCAGACGGCGCGGCCGCCTACGCGGTCACGCGCTTCAAGAACGATGACCCTCGCGCCGCCTCTGATCAGTGTTCGGGCGGCGCCGAGACCGGCGGCGCCGGCCCCCACGATCACGACGTCGAAATCACCGGATGACCTGTGAGTCCGTCTAAGATGTTTCAAGTTTCACCTCCTTGGGGAATTGGGCTGGCACTTCAGGATGCGTTCACATTTCGCACGTAGCCGCGCCAGATGCTTTGCATATTAGATCTCAAGTTTTCTCGCAGGAGCAAAGCTCATTGATTTCAATTTGAACATCATAAGTCTCCCGACGTCGCCAGTGAGGAAGAACACCGACAGTATTTCCTTCACATCAAGAATGTCAAGAAATACTCGCGAGCATCCTCGGAAGCTCTGTAGCACGCGTTGCCGGAGCGGTTGGTGAAGGTGAGATATTACGAGTTCCAGAATACCGGAAACCGTCGGCTGCTCGACAAAGCCAGACAGTTGTTGATGACCAAAGGCAAGAAATGATTCGTTTAACGCAAAGCTCGCAAAGGACCGCAAGGCTCGCGAAGAAGGCGGGGTTCTGATTACGAATACTCTATCGACCGGTCCAGCACGGCTTTCGCTTTCCTAAAAACGCTCCCATTCCTTCCTGAGCGTCTTCCGCCAGCGCGTTCATGCTCATCACTTCTTTTGCATACGCGTAAGCCTTCGCCTGATCCAGATCAATCTGTGCGTAGAAGGCTTGCTTGCCAATCGAGACCGTCAGGGAACTCGCTTCGGCGATTCGCTCCGCAAGCGCCAAGGTCGCCGAACGCAGTTCGTTCTTGTCGACCACCTGGTTGACCAATCCCCACTCCGTAGCCCGCCGAGCGTCGATCGCTGTCCCGGTCAGCAACATCTCGAGCGCTCGCTTGCGGCCGATCGCGCGTGTGAGCGCTACCATCGGCGTAGTGCAGAACAAACCGATGCGCACTCCCGGAGTCGCGAACTTGCTCTCCTCGGTAGCTATGACCAGATCGCAGGTCGCTACGAGCTGGCACCCGGCGGCCGTCGCAATTCCGTTGACTTCGGCGATGACCGGCTGCGGGATACTTTGAATCAAAGTCATCAGTTCCGTGCAGACATCGAACACGTGCCGGTAGTCGCCGATCTGGCGATCTATCAACTCGCTCAGATCGTGGCCTGCTGAGAACGCCGGCCCGTTGCCCGCGAGAATGATCGCCCGGAGTTCCGGCTGTCGTCCAAGATCGCGAAAGCATTCGATCAGCTCTTCCATCAAAGCCAGCGAGAGCGCGTTACGCCGATCCGGCCGGTTCATAGTGACGATCGCGACAGGCGCCTCGGCTTCCACAATCAGGTGTTCGTATTGCTTCATAAGACCTCCAGGAGTACAGCTCAATTGGTCATCAGCGTTCAGCGTTGGCTTTGCAATTTCAGTGACCGGCATTCAATGTCCCGAACCAGCGTACCTCTTCTCGCCGGCGTCAATTCGAATCGCAAGCCGATTTTGTCGTGGGGGCAGGGGACACGTTGCGAATTTCGTAAAGGCGCACGGCGGATTGTAGGCTTTGTTGAAATCGATCGTGACCTTTCCATCCGCGTCCGGCGGGTCGAGATAGAGATACCGGCCTGCGCCGTACGTTTCCTTGCCGCTCGTCTGGTCGGCAAAGATCACAAACAATTGTTTAGAGCTCTTCTCCAGAACCGCGTCGAGCCGGTACTCTTTGCCCCTGACCTCAAACACAAGCGCGCCGGGCGAAGTCATATTGTCTACCATCGCCAGGACGTTGACTATCGGGATGATCTTAGGCGGAGCATAAGCTTCAAGTTTTCCTTGAACTCTCCAGTTTATATCAATAGGGAAGTAGCTTAAGCCTTTGAAATTAGTGCGCGCTGGATGAAGTTTATCTTTAATGCGCAATCCGAATCTGTCGCCTCGCTTGATTACAAACATGGTAAGCGAGCCAAGTTTCAACGGAGTTGGCAAGCCATCAGCGTCGGGCCTAAGCACGAGATCGCTCACCCGGCTGCCTTCGCTGGTGATGCCGACCTCGAGTCTTGTGGTGAGCCTGACAGTTCCGTTATCAAGATGAAGCGAGCCCGCGAGCTTCGGGGCCCTGATGCGGGGAAGCACAATGTCATTTGAAGGATCGCTGCCGAAACGGTTCTTTCCCTCGTGCAGCCAGAAGAGCCCCAGCAGAGTATTCCATCCGGTCTCTCCATTGATCTCTTCGAGTCGCTCATTACGCCACTTCTCGATTTCCTTTAGGTACGAAGGATCGATTGCAAGGGCAGGCAAGGGAACTGGTCGTCCGAGGCTGATCAGGCTTGAAAAGAGAGCAAGAATAATAATTATCAGTCCCAAAGGGAGGGTTTTCGTCAAAGGCATTGTTAATCCTTTTCGGAGACTCTCTAAGCATTGGGAATCATACTATAGGAGTCGTGCGGAGAGAAAACGAGCGTCCAGAAAAGCCGATCACCATTGCGGTCCGGCGTCGCCAATCAATCGGGAAGGTAGATTAAGATAAAGAACTACGAACTATCCGGAAAACCTGCTCCTTCATGTTCCGAGTGACTTGTAACAAAGGTTTCGATAGCGATTAAGGGCAGTCCTGTATGGGCGGTCCTCCGTGGCCGCCCCTCCTTCGATAAGCACTTCCTCATTGAGGGGCGGCCAGGGAGGACCGACCATACAGGACTACCGATTTCTCTGATACACTCCCACTAGTTCACCGATTTTCGCATGAACGTCGGCTTGTCGAGGTCGATCTGAGTATCCGAGTCGGCCGCCGCACCTTTGCCGGCGCTTGCAGCCGCAGCCCATAGAGGCAAACCATTTTTGCCCGATTCCGGAACCGTGCCGGCAGAGGTCCCGGCGCCGGCCAAATGCGTAGCGATGACGGTTATCTTGATTGCTCCGGTTAACCGTTCATCAATCACGGCTCCGAAAATAATGTGAGCTTCCGGGTCCGCCTCGTCGTGAATCAGATTCATCGCCTCGCTCACCTCGAAGAGGCTCATGTCCGGGCACCCCGTCACATTCACAAGCAGCGCTTTGGCGCCTTTGATCGAGGTATCTTCGAGCAGCGGACTGTTTATCGCTCGGTGCACCGCCTCTATGGCTCGATTCTCGCCGACCGCAGTGCCGGTGCCCATCAATGCTATGCCCTTTCCCTGCATTATGGTATTCACATCGGCGAAGTCCACGTTAATCAAACCGGGAAGGGTGACGATGTCGGAAATTCCTCGAACCGCCTGGCGCAATACTCCGTCGGCAAGCCCGAACGCATCGAGGAAGGGAATCGCTTTGGTTACGGACTTCAACAGGCGCTCGTTGGGAATGGTGATGACGCTATCGACGCACCCTCGGAGTTCTTCAAGCCCTTGCTCGGCTTGAATCTCACGCCGCCGGCCCTCGAAGAGAAATGGCTTGGTTACAACCGCAACCGTCAGAGCCCCGAGCTCGGTAGCGAGACTTCCGATGATGGGCGCGGCGCCGGTTCCGGTTCCGCCGCCAAGGCCGGCAGTCACGAAGATCATATCGGCGCCATCGAGGGCATCGACCAGCTTGTCGGTGTCTTCAATGGCGGCCCTTCTCCCGATCTCAGGATTGCCTCCCGACCCCAGCCCACGAGCGATCTCTTCGCCGAGCTGGATCTTGACTGAGGCCTGTGATTTCATCAGCGCCTGGCGGTCGGTATTTGCGACAATAAACTCGACACCCTCCAGGCCATCCTCGATCAACCGATTAACCGCGTTGCCGCCACCCCCGCCAACGCCTATGACCTTGATCCTCGCACCCTTGGCCTCTTCGAGATCAGCAAATGTAATCGCTTCGGATTGATAGGTCTCCCTTTCATCTGTGAACATATTGGGCCTCCTCGCCGATGAGCTAAATTTCGCGGCAGGCATCGCTAATCCGGTTTGGACATCCTGAGTGTAACTAGTTTACCGATCGATACCGCCAACAAAAGGTAGGCTGACCATTGAACGAAATCCCGCAGAAGAAGTCAAGAGATAGTCCATTCAAATTATTTTCGCTTTGCACACTTAATGTGCAAATACGCAATTCCGAAAACCACCCCCAACATACTGTATGGAAGGAAAGAATTCGCCAATCCCAGCCACAAATCCACGTGCCGGTTAACAAACCCGAACCCGCCCCAATGCCTGTCCCGATCCTGTCCATATCGCGTCAAGATCGCAGGTTGGTTTGGCTCGCTGCTGCTGATGTGATACTTGAGATATGTTAACGCTTCGTAGTTCGTTGGCGTTTAGTGTCCGAACGTGAAACAATGCTCGGCGGCCTGATCGTAAGCAAGCTGATTCCCTGGCTCGTTAGAATAAACTGATTATGACGCGATTCTATTCGTTCTACGTCGATGCCGCGAAGATCGCCTTTCAGTCTATCTTTTCGCACAAGCTTCGTGCGTTTCTCACTCTTATCGGAATTATCATCGGAGTCGCTTCTGTAGTTGTTGTCGGAGCGTCGATCGACGGGCTGAACGCGTATGTCGTCGACAAGATTTCCAAGATCCTCGGCGCTAACCACTTCATGATCGCTCGCATAGCCCACGTTGGAAACATGACCGAGGAAGAGTGGGAGAAGATGATGAAGCGCAATAAGGTCCTGGACTGGGAGGACCTCGACTGGCTTATCAACAAGTGTACTTCGTGCCAGGAGGTGGGGGCCGAAGCTGACTGGCGCCTTGACCTGAAGCACGAAGGCCAGGACCTGTTTGGAACACAGATCGCCGGCGTAACCGCCAACTTTGCCGACATCGAGGATAAGACTATCTCCGAAGGACGATTCCTGCTTCCGCATGAAGTCGAGCACTCGGTAATGGTATGCGTCATCGGAATGGATTTGAGAGAGAAGTTCTTCGCCGGATTGGACCCGATTGGCAGGACCCTTGCACTTCAGGGGTTGCCAATGACAATCGTGGGCGTCGAGGAAAAGCGTGGTTCCATGTTCGGCCAGTCGCTGGACAACAACGTGTACGTCCCGCTTACGACCTTTCAACGTATGTTCGGCCGCCGTCAGAGTCTGCAGCTCCACGGCAAGGCTCACAGCCGCGAAGCGTTCGATCCCACGATTGAACAAGCACGCATTTCGCTGCGAAACAGGCACAAGCTAAAAGGCAACGAGGACGACGATTTCGGTTTGGTCAACGTAGAACAGGTGAATAATCAGATCGATCAGGTTACTGGAGCGATTACGATGGCGGTTATTCCGATCACGTTCATATCACTGGTGGTCGGGGGAATCGTCGTGATGAACATCATGCTGGTCAGCGTTACCGAACGCACTTTCGAAATCGGGCTGCGCAAGGCGGTCGGCGCGAAGCGCAAACACATTCTGGTTCAATTCCTGATCGAGTCGTCTGTATTGTGCGCGTTGGGCGGCGCGCTCGGGTTATTGCTTGCCGCCGGCATTGCGTGGTTGATCGGGCAGACTACTCCGGTGCCCATGAGCATCACGCTGACTTACGTAGTGCTTTCAATCGTGGTCTCCAGCGTCATCGGAATGGTGTTCGGTATTTATCCCGCGCTGAAGGCGGCGAAGCTGGATCCGATAACCGCGCTGAGCAAGAGCTGAAGGTGAAGCGGTGAAGCTGACATCATTAGTTCCAAGTGAAACGTTCAAGATGGCGCTGGACAACGTGCGCGCGCACAAGTTCCGCAGCTTTCT
>DATNBZ010000091.1:0-7873 GCA_035607285.1 Blastocatellia bacterium
CATCCCTCGAAAACGGGCAGTGCGTCATAGCGTATTGCCAGGAAGCAGTCCTCTGCGTCCCCGGCGTCCTCCGCGGTTTTTCCGGTTCAGTGGCTCGGAATCAACCGCAGAGGACGCAGGGGACGCAGAGGAGAAACGCGAATGTGAGCGAGCAACACACTATCACCCCACTACCCGGAAATGCGGCAGCTTGATAGCCTCTGAAATGTTCGGCTATACTCTGGACTCCTTGCGGAGAAGTCGCCTAGTGGCTGAGGGCGGCGGTTTGCTAAACCGCTATAGGCTGTAAAGGCCTATCGAGGGTTCGAATCCCTCCTTCTCCGCTCTTTCATTTCCCTCTTGGATTCTTCCTACGTCAATCCGTGTGAACCCGTCAAATCAGCGTCATCCGTGGCCTATTGCGCCAACAACGAAGAATAGACCAGGTGACACTGATTTGACGGATTTGCACGGATACTCCTTCTTCGCTGACCCGGTCGCTAGCCGCCGTCAAACTTTACATTCATCCGTCCCCACATTACCATTCGCGCCATGCGCGCAAAGATGATGATCGCTGCCGGTGTGATCGCGGGCGGGTTGCTCGTCCTGCTTGCAAGCCCGGTCCCTGCACAATCCGTTCCTACTCCCGAATCAGTTCTCGGTCATAAGCCGGGCGATGACTTTTATCTCGCAAACTATGACGAGTCTCGCGACTACTTTCGCAAGCTGGCCGCCGGCTCGAATCGCGTCAAGTTGATTTCAGTAGGTAAAACCACACGCGGTGTTGATTGGGAAATCGCGCTGGTTTCCTCGCCCGCGAATCTGGCGCGCCTCGACCGATACAAAGACATCTCACGGCGATTGGCAATGGGTCGAGGGCTGACCGACGATGACGCGAAAGCGCTGGCTCGTGAGGGCAAGGCCATCGTTCATATCGACGGCGGGCTTCATTCGACCGAGGTAGCGGGCGCGCAGCAGATGATTCAACTCGCCTACAAGCTCGTCGCTACGCAGGGTGATCCGGAGATCGATGCCATACTGGACAATGTCATCCTGATGCTTTGGCCGACTCTGAATCCCGACGGCCAGAACGAAGTCGTTGCCTGGTATCGAAAGAATCTGGGCACGCCCTATGAAGTCAGTCCGTTGCCTGATCTGTACCAGGAGTACGTCGGCCACGATAACAACCGCGACGGCTACATGAACAATATGCTCGAGTCGCAGGAAGTGACGCGCACCGAGCTCGAGTGGAACCCGGTTGTCTTCTATTGTCATCATCAGACGGCGCCGTTTCCTACGCGCATCTTCATCCCTCCGTTCACCGAGCCGATCTCTTCAAACATTCATCCGCTGATGGCTCGATGGTTGAATGCTTACGGAATAAACATGGCGGCGTACCTGGATGAGCACGGGATGCCGGGCGCCGTGCATCGAACGGGGTTCGACAACTGGTATCCGGGCTTTCTGGATTTCACTCATATCTTTCGAAACAGCATCGCTTTCTTCACCGAGACCGCGCTCTATAGATATGCCACGCCACACTTCTATACGGTCGATGAGTTTCCAAAAGAGCGGCAAGCGCTGAGGTCCGAAGTTTTCTACAGCAGCCCGTGGAAGGGCGGATGGTGGAGGCTCGGCGATGCAGTGCGCTACATGCTCGGCGCTTCGATGGCGGTGCTGGACACGACCGCAAAGTACCGCGAATCGCTGCTCTACAACCGTTATCAGGCGGCTCGCGACAACATCGAGCGCTTTCGTAAGGAGCCGCCTTTCGCCTACGTGATCTCGAGTGACCAGCACGATCTTCCAACCGCGGCGACGTTGGTGGAGAAGCTCTTGCTCAACGGCATCGAGGTTCATCAGGCGGTCAAGCCGTTTGCGGCCAACGGGCGGGAGTATCGCGCCGGCTCGTGGGTCGTATTGATGGACCAGCCGTTCGCGCCGCTCGTTAAGGAACTTTTTGAGCCGCAGCATTATCCGGATTTGCGCGAGTCGCCGAATGGCCCGCCCATTCTACCGTACGACGTAGCCGGTTGGACTCTGCCGATGCAGATGGGAGTCGAGACCGCGCTGGTTGCGCAGCCGATCACCGCCGAGCAACGCAGCAGTTTGAAGTTGCTGGAACAAGTCACGCAGCCGGCGGGTAGCGTTCAGGGAACGGGTTCTGTTTACGCGATCAACCATCGGGAAAACGCTTCATTCAAAGTCATCAATGAAGTTTTTTCAGCGGGCGGCCAGGTTGGCGTTGTTCCGGGTGACGCGTCGCCGGGTCAGCAGCCGGGCGCCTTCGTCGTTTCGGGAATCGATCGCGAAAGGATGTCTGAAATCGCGCGCAAGAACTCGGTAACCGCTCAGGCGTTGCCAAAGCCGGCCGATAATGTGATCTCAGCTCGAAAGCCACGAGTCGGTTTATACCGCGCGTGGGTCCCGCTCATCGATGAAGGATGGACTCGATGGGTTTTGGAGAACTATGGATTTGCGCCGGTTTCGCTTCGAAACGGCGATATTCAAGCCGGCCACTTGAACGAAAGGTTCGACGCGATTGTGATCCCCGATACATCAACGCGAGTCATTCTCGAAGGCTTCGCTCCGGGCTCGATCTCAGGCGAGTACGTGGGCGGTTTGGGTGAAACCGGCGTCGAAGCGCTGCGAGATTTCGTGCGACGCGGAGGAACGTTGATCGCGTTTAACAATGCTTCGCTAATGGCCATTGAAGCGCTGGGCTTGCCCGTGACTAACGTCCTGGCTGACCTCAAGAACGATCAGTTCTTTTGCTCCGGGTCACTGTTGCGAGTCGAGCTTCGCGATTCAAATCATCCCGGGCTCCTGGGCATGCCGCGCGAGCCGATCGTGATGTTCGAGCGAGGCCCCGCGTTTGAACCGAAGAGCGGATTTCAGGGTGTGGTGCTCGCTACATATCCAAGAGATCGCAATCCGTTGGCGAGCGGGTTCCTGCTTCATCCGGAACGTATTCAAGGCAAGGCTGCGGAGCTGGAGGTTTTTTACGGGGGCGGGCGAGTCTATCTGTTCGGCTTCAGACCGCAATGGCGCGGGCAGTCGCACGGCACATACAAGCTGATCTTCAACGCGATTTACGATTCGCCGAGTTCATCAAAGCCGACATCGTTTCAGAAGCCGCCCGAGACTGGCGCGTCACAGCCCGAAGGCTGGAGAGGGGCGACGGCGCGTGTTCAGTCTGATCTCGCGGCGCTGCTTCGCCAGAATCAAGCGTTCTTCGCCGCGCGCGGCGCACAAGCAGTCGAAGAGCGCACCAAGCTTTTCGCAGCAATTGATCAGTTTGAGAAGGAGAGAATTCCGGAAGTCGAGGACGCCGCAGTCGAGCTGAATGAAGCGGCGCGAAGAAAGGCCGGCGAATACGTTCGGCAGTTGCGGCGGTTGTCAGCAGATCTTCGAAGCAAGGAACTCGAAAGCACGTTGAATGTAGAAGGGCTGTCGGAACGCTACAGACTCTCAGCGATTCAGCAGGAGGTTGTTACGGCTGGTGCTAAGCCAAAGTAGGAGACTTGTTCGGGCGCCCATCCTCAAAAACCACCCGACGCCGCGAGCTTTGCGAGCTTTTGCGTTCAACGTATTTCTCTTTCTCGAGCGGATTCCTTACGCAAAGCTCGCAAAGGACCGCAAAGCTCGCAAAGCGGTTTCTTCACGATATCGGCTCGTTAAGACGAGTTCGGTTACTCCGTGGGCGCCCCTGTTGGCAGAATATTCCTGTGTTCTATTGAGGGGCGGCCACGGAGTGCCGCCCTTACATGATTTCTACAACGCGAAGTCTATGCTGCCTCCGCCGAGCTTCCGCGCTAGCGCGACTCCCACGCCGATGATTGTCTCCGAAGACTCGAGCGGGCGACGCCCATATTTGGTTTCCAGGAAGCCGGGCTCGGCAAGAACGCCGAGCCTCTCGCGGCCGTCCTGTTCGATGAGCACGATGTCTCCAGCGAGCGCGGCGCGGTTTCCAGCGCAAAGAACGATATCGCCTTCAAGCAGACTCTTCTCCGGCCACGGGCCGTTCACCAGCATGCACTCGTAGTCTGCTTCTGGAATACCCAGTACTTTTACGAGAACGTCTTCGTCATCGGCGTAGACTTGCAAGCGGCGCTTATCGTGCGCCGCGATATTTTCATCTTTTTCCATTGCGCCATCCCAAAACAAAAACTCAGCCTTGTTTCAAAGCGGCTTCGATACTGAACGGGGAGCCGAAGCTTGCTCAAACATTAGTGTCAATTGAATCCGCAGGCGCGGCGGTTGTCAATCGGACCAGATGCAAGGCAGCGCGCGGTAGTGGGGTGATGGTGTGTTGCTCGCTCACATTCGCGTTTCTCCTCGGCGTCCTCGGCGTCCTCTGCGGTTGATTCCCTGCCTGGATGAAGAAAAACCGCAGAGGACGCCGGGGACGCAGAGGACTGCTTGCTGGCAACACGCTAATACCGCGCTACCCGATGCGCGGCAGCGGCGCCAGTTTGCCACTCGGCGATTGACGAATTAATCTCAAAGAGATCGAAGGTCGGTCAAACTGGATATGCGCGCTCGGCTAACATTCAAGCAACTCCTGTTTAAGGTCTGGAGCGAGACGAATAAAGACGACGTCTTCGGCACGGCGGCCGAGCTCTCGTATTATTTCTTACTGGCGCTCTTTCCGTTGCTGATTTTCCTGACGAGCCTGATTGGATTCCTGCCCATGACGCACAGCGGACTGGTAGCCGACATCGAGAGGGTGGTGCCACCCGACGCGATGAAGCTCGTCCGCGAAACATTGGCTGATGTTGTGAGCCATCGAAACAGCGGGTTGCTCTCATTCGGTTTGATCTTCTCGCTGTGGTCCGCCTCTAGCGGAGTTGATTCACTTATGAGCGGACTCAACAGGGCCTACGACCTTGTAGAAAAGCGGTCCTTTTGGAAGAGGAGGCTGGTCGCAATTACGCTGACGGTTGCGGCGGTGCTGCTTGTTACAGTGGGATCATTGACCATCATGATCGGTAGCCGTTTAGGCCAGTGGGCTCGGCGCGCCTTCGAAGTGAGTGGTGAGTTCGCGGTCTTGTCGACGATCCTGGGTTATGTAGTCGGGTTCGCGCTATTGCTGACGGGCATAGCGTCGCTCTACTTTTTTGGTCCTGATATCAGGAAAAAGCAGCCGGTTATGCCGGGCGCGCTGTTTGCGACAGTCGGAGTCGTCATTGGCTCGGTCCTGTTCTCTCTGTATCTGCGATTGGCTCCGAGCGCAAGCGCGACTTATGGCAGCCTGGGCGCGGTGGTCACTCTGATGCTGTGGCTGTACTTGATTGGACTCGTGCTCCTAATTGGCGGCGAGATCAATTCTGAGTGGCCTGCAGGCCATTAGCGCTGCGTTTGCATTGTCAGGTGCAACGCCGGTATCTTTGGCATATGAGTAGGGAAACAGCTCAACTTCTAGAGGCGTTCAAAGCACTGCCGGAAAGTGAGAAGCGCGTGTTCACGGCAGAGGTTTGGCGCTTGTCTATGCCCTTCGACTCTGGGCCCATCGAAGATGAAGAAATTGGGTTGGCGGGACGCACTTTGTTTGTGACGCTCGATCAAGAGGAACATGACACCAACACGCGGTGAGGTCTGGCTCTTTGACCTCGGGATGACAGCGAAGGTTCGTCCTGTTTTAGTGGTCAGCGTTCCGTTCGAGGACGTTGATCGCGCTCTCGTCACCGTAGTCCCACACACAACAGAACTGCGGGGATCGGAATACGAAGTGCCTGTTAAGGCGCCTTTCCTGAAACCGGGAGCTTTCCTGGTGCAAGGGGTTTCGACCTACCCCACCGCGTGGGCAATTCGGAAACTTGGTATGCTTGGAGCGGAACAGTTCGATTTGGTCTTTGATAGGCTTCTGGATTGGCTCGGCCACTTTTGACGTGGTGCTAAATTTGAGTCAACACAGTAGAAGGGAGAGAAGAGAATGATTGAAGACGGTTGCCCTTCTTGAGATTTTCAGCCGCAGGGATGATTTGCAGATTCCACGGTACATGAAGGCCGGAAACATTATGGCCGCGAATCGGGACGATGTGGTCAACGTGATAGGGCGATCCGGTTTGTAAGGTCATCTGATGGGCTTTAGCGTAGAAGTGAGCGAGAGCCGCCGTGTCAGCCCAGAATGGTGTCGCTCTGCGACGTGCTTCAAAGTATTCCGTGGCGTTTTGAAATCGGTTGGCTTCGCGAGCTTCATGCCAACACGTAAGACAAGTGTTGTCTCGGAAGGCGCGCTCGTCTGTATCGACCAAGCACCGCAAGCACGTTCGTAGTGCTTCGATTTCTAAAGTGCGCCGTTCAGTTTTTATGCAACTCATCGGCATGCGCCGGTATTCGAGAAATCCGTCATCAATCGACCATGTCCATTCGGACCCATAGAGTACAACAACGGCAGCGCGTTTATAGTGTTTTAGTTCAATACCGGGGGCGATAGTTGCTGTAATCTCACTGACGATGCCGTTTGGGTGGTGTTCGGGATCTTCAATCTGTTTCCAGCGAACGGCCCCTGCTAGCCAGAGTCCGCAAAACTCTTCAGCTGTGAGTGTCCAGCTTCGGGTGTAGTGAACAAGGTTAATCGGCCCGTCAGGGGTGAGCGTAAGAGCCTGAAGCGTAGCAAGTCTCTCAGACATCGACATTTGCGGAATTGAGTAATAGCAAAAATCAGCTTGAATGTCTGAAAATTTGAGCACTCAGAATGTCCTAATCCTGCCAGACTCAGCCACAATGCAACGTTATCAAGCATGTCGGTGTATACCAAGATCAAGCTACTTCGACGCAACTTTTGTTATCGGTCGAGCGAGCAGTTCGGCGTTCTCGCGATAGAGTTCAAGGTCGCCTTTCAGATCATTACTCGTCGCAAAGAGCCAGAGTGGATATAAATCGAGAAAAACCTCTTGCGCCTTATCCAGGAACGCGCGCCGAGACACGGCTCGATCCGTCGATGGAAAATGTTCGCCGACCGTAAAGCTATCCAGTTTGATCCAACGACGTGCGCTTGTGGGTAAGGGCCACTTCGTCAACGTGCCGTCCTCTTCGCCCGAGAGCTCCCAATACGATCCGGCAATGTTCCGTTCGTCGAGGTAGCGCTGAAATAATCGAGTGTTGTCCTTTATCCTTTGTTGAATCGGACCAGTGTAAAGTTCCTTGTGACCGCCCGGAAAGAAGCCGAGCGATACTCCCTTCACGGTGATCGCTACATAAAGCACAGCCGAGTTCGACCACTTGTAGCCGCGTTGTGGAAAAGCAATGTAGATGAAGGGCCGATATGGCGGGCGATTCTTGTGAAATCGTATGTCGTTATTGATTCGGCTGATGGTGCGGCCTACCCGCGCTTCCGTTTCGAAGTCTTCGTTTAGCATGTGCACGATCGGACCCAACTCCGATACGAAAGCCTTAACCGGGCCCAGCACCTCCGCTTCATACTCGCGACGATGTTCATCGAACCAGGGCTTGTTGTTGTTTTCGATGAGACCGGATAGGAACTGAAATGTAGCGGGTCGGAACCCTTCGAATCGGACGCGGTCCATGAAGCGCCTCACGGGTCAGAATAAGAACACGCGGCGGCCGGCCGCATTATGGGCTGAGCTTACGGGCCGCTCGTAGCGGCTGTCAACCAGCGCCGTGTCTTGATCTGCATGTCCGACAAACTTCAGTTTGTCGATAAAGTCCCTGATGACGACAAACTGAAGTTTGTCGGACATCCAGCGGGCAGTCTGGTAGTGTTCTAATCCTGCGTTGGTGTAATAACGGCGATTAGAGCATAGAGGCGAATCTTTTTCACTAGCCCAGGCGTTCACGCCTGGGTAGACGGCAGCCAAACATTCGCCCTAGCCCGTTTCAACGGGCTTCAGGTTCGCCTTCAGGCCAGGGGTGGTCCGCGTGATTGGGG
>DATNBZ010000019.1:0-6500 GCA_035607285.1 Blastocatellia bacterium
ATTAGGTTTACCCGCTTTCTTGTTCTTAGCGCGATTTTGATTGCCGGATTCGCGAGTTTTGCCAACGCTCAAACTCCTTCGTCAAAAGCCCCTGAACTGTTTCCACTCGAAGACCTTCGTCCAGGCATGAAGGGAACTGCGCGGACCGTGTTCGCAGGTTCTGACACGCAGGAATTTGGTGTCGAGGTTCTCGGCGTGTTGCCGGGATTTCCTGGTCCACGACAGTCGGCAATCATCGCCCGGCTGAGCGGCTCAAACGTCGAAAAGACAGGCGTGTTTGCGGGTATGTCCGGCTCGCCGGTTTACATCGACGGCAAGATCGTCGGCGCCATCGCGTTCAGTTTCCCTTTTTCGAAAGAGCCGATCGCGGGTATCACGCCGATCAAGCAGATGATCGACCTCTTCAACAAGGGCTCGGAAAACCTCAAAGGAAAAGAGCCGCGCGTCGTTTCGTTTTCACAGCTCGCGGGAACTGATTGGAAGCCGAATCTGCCGAAGCCGGCAGTCGGGTCAGTTTCGCTTGTGGCGCCGGTTTCTGCCGGCTCGCCCCTCATGCCGTTGCTGGGTCAGCAAATGACGCCGATTGCGACGCCGCTCGTGTTCAGCGGGATCAGCCAGGAATCACTCGCGGCATTCGCGCCGCAGCTTGTTGCCAGTGGACTGTTGCCGGTTTCCGGGGTCGGCGGCTCCGCTGCGATTACGCCTCTTACCGAATTCAACGGCAACACATTTCCGCCGGGAAGCTCGATCAGCGTGCAGCTCGTGCGCGGCGATTATTCGCTTGCAGCCGCGGGCACGGTGACGTTGCGTGACGGCGATCGCATTTACGCTTTTGGTCACCCGTTTTTGAGTCTCGGCGCTTCAGACATGCCGATGTCGGAAGCATCTGTCGTGACTGTCATTTCCAACATGAACAACTCGTTCAAGCTCGCGGTGCCGGGCCGGATGGTTGGTTCGATTTCTCAGGATCGAGCGTCGGGAATCTTTGGTTTGCTGGGTCAGGTGCCGAAGATGATCCCGGTTAAGGTCAATCTACACACGAGCCGCGATCGCACCGAAACCTATTCTTATGAGATCGCGAACGACTCGTTCCTGACGCCGCTGCTTTTGAATATCACGCTTTTCAACACCATAACTTCCAGCGAGCGCGCGCTGGGCGACTCGACGATCAGCGTTAAGGGCGAGATCAAAGTGAAAGGCCAGGACACGATTCAGATCGATCGACGCTTCTCGGCCAGTAATTCAGCGATCATGGCTGCGGGTTCTATTGCCGCGCCGGTCAGCTCTTTGTTGGCGAGTGGATTTGACGATGTTCAGCTCGACGGCATCACGCTCGATATCGCTTCGACTGAGACGAAATACGCGGGCACGCTCGAGCGCATCACGCTTGACCGCACCGAAGTGCGACGTGGGGAGAAGATCGAGGTTCAGGCTTACGTTAGAACTGAATCCGGCAAACAGTTTGTGCAGCGCATTCCGATTCAGATTCCGGAGGATGCAGCGCTGGGACAGTTGCTCGTATTTGTCGGTGATGGTGGAGCCTTGCAGGAAGGATCGTCGGCGAAGGCTTTTGTCCCGCAGGATCTCAGCCAGTTAGTTAAAGCCATCAATACCGTGAAGAAGAGCGATCGGCTTTATGTGAAGCTGTTTCGAATCACGAACGGTGCGGTGATCGGAACGAGCGAGCTGCCGAGTCTGCCGCCGTCAGTGGTGGCGACGCTTAACAGTGATCGAACTTCGGGTGGTTACACACCGACGGTGTTGTCACCGGTGTGGGAGACTGAGTTGCCGCCCGCGGAATTCGTGGTCGCCGGACAACAACTCATCGCGATCGACGTCGTGAAGTAAGTTAGACAGGATTTACAAGATTTTTCAGGATTACAGGACGTTCTTGTGAGTCCTGAAAATCTTGTAATCCTGTCTGACTTGTTCTATCTGCGGCTTAAGTTTAGCCTAGTTTAGCAAGCGCGTTGATTCGTTCCCTCAACGCTCCCGCCAGCAGATCGACTTCCTCAGCCGAATAGTTCGCCGACCGGAAAGCATCCTTGATCTGATCGTCACTCAGACGCTTCATCAGAGTACTCAACCAGCGCGCATCCGCGACCGTGAGCCCTTCGAAGAGCTTCTGGTTCTTGCCGCTGTAACTGAAATCGATCACGTCGCCGTTTACCTTCTTGATAAACTCGGCTTTCACGAAATCCGGAACGTCGTTACGGCTGCGCGAAAGGAACCCGCCAGTCTTTCCAAACGTCGCTCCGAGATCGCTGATGATGTAGCGCAACTCGCCCTCCCCGGTGGTATCGCCGCGCATCGCGAGGATCTCGTTGTTGTCGTCCTTCATGTCCCAATTGTTGAGCATCACCATCAGGATCTTCAGACCGCGAAACTGGGGAGTGGTTTGGAAGGGATTGTTCTCCCACATCCAGTTTCCCCGGCGCTTCACGTCCGCCGGCCTGGCTTCGAGTCGAACATTGTCGAACTCACCTTTGCCTTCGATTTTCAGGTGCGGAATCAGGTAGGCGATCTCAGTTTCGTAACCGAGTGCCCACAACAAACGGTTCGCAGCGGTATCGGTTTGCGCTTCTTTACCGATCTTTGCGACCCACTCGTTGCCTTTGGCGTCCTTGACGCGATACTTCTTCGAGTAGCCGCCGGTTTTATCTTCGATAAAAGTGACTGTGCTGATGTCGGGCTTCATCTCTTCGCCGCCGGCGCCGAGGATCAGGTTGCGGGTCTCGAGATCGGTTGGGTCTTTCCACATTACCGGCTTGCCGGTGAGTTCCTTCTTTTCCTTTTTGTCTTTGTCCTTCTTGTCTTTGTTGTCCTGAGCGTTGGCGGCGAAGGGAAGCGCCAGCATCAGGACCAGTAAACAGACAGACCAATATCTTGATTTAGTACGGAACATGTTGAGTGTCTCTCCCGCCTGCAGTTTTTTGGTACAAACCTCTGGGGTCCGGGGATTATAAAGCAAGAAAGTGGCCACGGATAATCCGTGTTATCCGTGGCCAGCTTTTTTATGGGTTCGGAGGGGTAGCGCCTTGGGGAGTGAGCCACAGGTCGACATGAAGCTGGTCTCGCTTCGGACCTTCAATCGTCTTGATGCGACTCTGATCGATGCCGCGAGAGTGAACGAGATATTCGATCACGCGACCGAAGTGATCCTGGACCTCGGCGCGTTTACTCGTGCGTCCCGGATAGACGATCACGTAGCCGGTTGCGGTTGGATCATTCTGTAGCTCGATAGCGTAGTTGTCGAGTCGCGCCTTCTCGTCGTTACGAGAAATATCGGGAAACTCGTCAAACTTGCGGCCCACCGGCCTTGGCAACGGAATCGAGATGGCACATGAGGCGGCGCATTCGAGGTTGTATCCACCCACCGAAAGTGACGCTGTTATTGCCTGTCCGCCCAGGCCGGTTGTATCGACTCTGATTGTGTCGGTGCCCTGGCCTGAAGTAATCGTTCCCGCCGAAACCGTCCAGTTATAAACAGCATTCGTATTTGCTGGCACGCCGCCAGTCAGACGCGAGCTAAATGTAAGTGGTTCACCATAAGCGATGTCGGTTGGACAAGTGATTTCGATGGCCGGACAAACCGGTCTGACTTCCGCGCACGGATTCACGAGCACGCTCACAGACGAGAACGCCTGGCAAGTTCCTTCAGTGCCTGTGCTCACGATGTCGAGAGATGCTTTGTGATAACCGGGTTTCAATCCCGCGAGGTTCCAGGTCACGACCGGACCTTCACCGCTAATCACACCATCATCCGTGTTCCACTTGTATTTGATCGGGTTACCGTTCGGCGAAACTGCTTTTGCGGTCAGTTGCACTCGAGGAGCGCCGCTGTTATCGCAGGCGCGGACAATGTTCGCATCGGAAGTTAAGCTGAGCGTTAGGGGAGTGTTGGCCGCCGAGACGGCCTGCGGTTTCTGGGCAAAGACGTTGGCTGCGGATAGGAACACAGCGACCAGGGCAATTGGCGCGGCGTAGTTTCTGGGTCCTTTCAGCCGGGGCGATTGAAATCTAAACATTTGCACTCCTTGATTTAGCTTTTGTTAGGAGAAATTCGCAATTCAGCGGAATTTCCACCGGGTTGTTTGACTACCTGGCCCTGTTGGCGTTAGATAAGTTACTGCTTTCCCCAACCTACATGCTTTTCAGCAGAGGCGAGTTTCTAAGGATGAGATCGATTCTCATAATCTGCGCCGTGTGGCTGATGGTTTTCGCCACCGGTTGCAAGCGCAGCGGACAGCAAAGCACGAATAATAGTGCCGGATCAGCGCAGGTGTCCAATAGTTTGCCGGAAGACCGGACGCGTGCGCGCGAGCAACTCGACAAAGGCAAGGAGCTCTACCGCACCGATCAGGACGCTGAGGCGGTTTTGGCGCTCCAGGAAGCGGTGCGGCTCGATCCGGACCTCGCCGAGGCCCATTTCCGCCTCGCGCTGGGGTTTGAGTCACTCGGCAAACGCGAAGAGGCCGAAGCGGAGTACAAGAAGGCAGTCGGGGCTTACAAGAAATACTTCGAGGAACATGAAGACGACCCCGAGGCCCATTATGCGCTCGGGCAGGTTTATGCGAATCTTGGGCAATTCAGCGAGGCGATCCGCGAGTATCGGGCGGCGACGAAGCTGAAAGAGGACGACCCGGATATGTTCTACGATCTGGGGGTTGCGTATACGAAGCTGGCGCAATATGACGCTGCCGCCGCGGCGTTTTCGAAGTCGCTGGAGATCGATCCCGATTACTATCGCGCGCAGGACGGGTTGGACGAGGCGAAAGAAGGCATCAAACGCATCCGTACCGGCCGCAAGCACAACGAAGATTTACTGAAGAAGCAGCAGAAGGAAGAGGAGTTGAAGAAGGCCGGCGGCCCTGGGGGCATCGCCTCGCCGACTCCGAAAGGATTCTGAGATGGCTACCTACACACCACCACCGTATTTCCCGCAGGGTTCACTCGCGCCACCGGATAAGGGCCGGTACCGGAAGTTTAAGTTGTTGATGACGCTGTTGGCGTTGGTGCTTCTGGGTGTGATTGGGGCTGTTGGGATTGGCGTGTGGTACCTGATTCGGACGGTGGTTTAGACAGGATTTACAAGATTTTCAAGATGAACATGTAAATCATGTGGAATCTTGTAAATCCTGTCCAACTGCGCTTGACACTGGGCGCGCTCATCTTTATAGTCTCCCGTTTCGGGCCAAGGTGTCTGAAGCAAACAAAAGCAACGTCCGGTTGGTTCTGTAGGTGTGGAGGCGTTGCTCGACCAGTGTTAACGGTCGTTTGACAGTTATTGTGGCGTAACGGTAAGAGTCGCGGCTGCTCGCAGTCGTTCCAACGCTTACTCGCGCGGAAAGGAAACTTCTCGCCCTTATGCGACGCCACAGAAAAGTTTCGGCTTGAGGGAAGCCACGATCCACGCCCGCCGCTGAAAAGCGAAAATCAGAACGTCCCTATTAACTTAATTTCTTTAACAGGGCAGCCGCCTGCGCTGACTGCCGGACAAGTTCCGGAAAGAGGTAGGCAGGGGGCCTTTTGCGCGCTTAACGCGCTCGCATTAAACGAGGAAAACAGTGCCGACGATTAATCAGCTTGTTCGCAAAGGCCGCCAGCAGGTGAAGTACAAAACGGCCAGTCCCGCGCTCCAGAGCTCCCCGCAGAAGCGCGGTGTCTGTACCCGTGTTTACACGCAAACGCCCAAGAAACCGAACTCAGCGCTCCGCAAAGTCGCTCGCGTGCGCCTGACCAACGGCATCGAGGTGACGACCTACATTCCCGGCGTCGGTCATAACTTGCAGGAGCACTCGATTGTCCTGATCAGAGGCGGCCGCGTGAAGGACCTTCCCGGCGTCCGCTATCACGTGATTCGCGGCACGCTCGACTCGGTCGGCGTTGCCGATCGCAAACAAGGACGCTCGAAGTATGGAGCGAAACGGCCCAAAGCCAGCGCTAAGTAACGAGAGAACGATATGCCAAGACGACGAGTAGCCGAACGACGCGAAGTACTTCCCGATCCTGTCTACAGCAGCCCTTTGGTGACGAAGTTCATCAGTGGCGTGATGTGGGAAGGTAAAAAGAGTGTGGCCGAGAGCATTTTCTACGATGCCATGCGGCAGATCGGCGACAAGACGGGCGAAGAGCCTTTGAAGGTTTTTAAACGGGCGATCGATAACGTGAAGCCCACGGTTGAAGTGAAGTCAAGACGCGTCGGCGGTTCGACGTATCAGGTGCCGATCGAAGTACACCAGGAACGACGCGGCGCCCTCGCAATTCGCTGGATCGTCTCCTACGCCCGGGGCCGTGGTGAAAAGACGATGACCGATCGTCTGGCGGCTGAGATTCTCGATGCGGCAAACAACCGCGGTAATGCGGTGAAGAAGAAGGAAGACACGCACCGCATGGCGGACGCTAACAAAGCATTCGCGCATTACAAGTGGTAATAAGACCTATATGACCTATAGGTCCTATAGGAATTAAGAAAATGGCTAAGCACGACTTAAACAAGT
>DATNBZ010000047.1:0-12899 GCA_035607285.1 Blastocatellia bacterium
TCTTGTCGAATTTGCCCACGCTCGTCTTCGGCACTTCGTCGATAAAAGCCCAGCGCTCCGGTACCCACCACTTCGCGACTCGCTCGGCTAGAAACGCCCGAAGCTGGTCGGCGGTTACGTCGCAGCCTTCTTTCAGAACCACGCAAGCGAGCGGGCGTTCGTCCCACTTCTCATCAGGCACGCCGATCACCGCTGCTTCAATCACATCGGGGTGCGCCATCAACGTCGTTTCAAGTTCCACGGTCGAGATCCACTCGCCGCCCGATTTGATCACGTCTTTCGCGCGATCGGTGATCTGAATGAATCCTTTAGGATCGACCGTACCCACGTCGCCGGTTCTCAGCCAGCCGTCGTGAAATTTTTCCGGAGTGTCATCGCCGTAGTAAGCCGCTGTGATCCACGGACCTCGCACTTCGATTTCGCCGACTGCGCTTCCATCCCACGGCAATACCTGATCGCCGTCCGTTATGCGCAGATCTACGCCGTGACGGATGCGCCCGGTCTTCGCCCGCCAGTCCATGAGCTCTTCATCGCAGCATTCCTTTGGCGGAAAAGCCATCGCCGCAAGCGGGCTCGTTTCGGTCATACCCCAGGCCTGAATGATCTTCACACCGAAACGATCCTGAAATCTTTCCATCAAGCTTCGCGGCACTGCCGACCCTCCACATATGATCATTCGAATCGACGACAAATCGACCGGGTTCTTTTCAGCGTAGCGAAGCACATCGCTCCAGATTGTTGGAACGGCCCCCGAAAATGTCACCCGTTCGGCCGCCATTAGTTTGCATAATGGCTCGGCTTGCAGGAAGCGCGAAGGCATTATGAAATCACACCCGGCCATCCAGCCCGCGTAAGGCAAGCCCCACGCGTTTGCATGAAACATCGGGACAATGGGCAGGATCCGATCGTGCTCTGTAAGCGCGAACACCGAGCCCGAACAAACCGCCAGCGAATGCAGAAAGGTCGAGCGATGTGAATACACGACTCCCTTCGGATTGCCGGTGGTGCCGCTGGTGTAGCACATCGCCGCCGCGGATCGCTCGTCGATCTCGGGCCATTCGAAACCGCTCTCTTCATTCGATAAGAGCTCCTCGTAACGCAGCACCTCGCCGAGCGCCGAAGCATCTCCATCGCCGACAACGATGAAGTGCTCGACGGTTTTAAGATCCGGAGCCACGCGAGCGAGAAGCGGAACCAGCGAGTCGTCTACGATAATCGCGCGGTCTTCCGCGTGATTGATGATGTAAGTGAGTTGATCCGGGAACAATCGCAGATTGAGCGTGTGCAGGACGGCGCCCATCGAAGGAATCGCAAAGTAAGCTTCCATATGTTCCTGCTCATTCCAGCAAAACGTACCCACTCGATCGCCTTCGCCTATGCCTAAACGCTTGAGCGCCGCGGCGAGTTTCTCGGCCCTTTCCGCGACCTCGCCATAGCGCGCCCGGCGTGATCCGTCGCCCATGAAGGTCACTATTTCGCTGTCGGCGTGAACGCGGCGACCGTGTTCAAAAATTGCATTAATCGTCAAAGGACGATCTTGCATGGTGCTCTGCATCGCGATATGTCCTCCTGGTTACTGATGTGGTGTACGGCCTGGGAAGCGCAGATGGATTATCTTCAAGATGGTTGCGCGGGGCAACCTCGATGAGGTGGTGGGTGATAATGTGTTGGTCCCTCACAATCGCGTTGGCGCTCTGCGACCTCGGCGTCCTTATAGGTTTTCTTGATTAATGGTGAGAATCAACCGCAGAGGACGCCGAGGACGCAGAGTTGCCAGGTTGCCGCCAAAACGCTAACACCCATTGGAGACGCTACGCGTATCTTACCGCCGCGCCGAACTCAATCAAGTTTGAGAGAGCGTTGATCAGCTCGCTCGACTCGACCGGCTTGGGAACAAACATATTGAATCCAGCCGAAAGCGCTCGCGTTCGATCTTCAACCCTGGCATACGCCGTCAGGGCCACCGCCGGAATAGCATGGCCGCTCACCGTCTCGAGCGTCCTGATCTTCTCAATAAGTGAAAAGCCATCCTCGCCGGGCATTGCCAGATCGGAAACCAGCACGTCTGGCTGATACCACTGAAGAACTTCAAACGCTTCGGAAACAGATCGAGCCGTCTGCACAACGGCTCCGCATTCCGCCAGGGTGAGAGAAAGCAATTGGAGATTATCCTGATCGTCATCTACCAGCAGAACATGGAGGTCTTTGATCGAAGGAGCAGTGCGAGTAATCAAGCTCTCACGCGGGGGCAAGCTTGCGGTCGTGTGAGTTCTGGTGCCCTTTTGGTCGTGGTCAGAAGCGAGTGGAAGCCTGATCGTAAACCGCGAGCCAAGGCGTTCTCCATCGCTTTCGGCTTGAACCGTGCCGCCGTGCATTTCCACGAGGTGCCGCACAATCGCAAGTCCCAGACCGAGACCGGTGTGTCTTCGGGTGCTGCTCCCATCGCCCTGGCGAAACCGGTCGAAGACAAAAGGCAGAAGATCGGATGAGATGCCCTGGCCCGTGTCGCTGACGGTGATTTGAAGATCCGAATTCGCGCGCTCGAGGCGCACTTCCACTCGCCCGCCGGACGGCGTGAACTTTATTGCGTTCGACAACAGGTTCCACACGACTTGTTGTAATCGGTTGGCATCACCCGAGGTGTGCCGGGCCTTTGGATCCAGCGTGACTGCCAGATGGAGATTCTTCGAATCGGCGGCGAGCTGCATGGAATCGATCGCCGTGTTTATGACCGAAGCCATATCCACCGATCCGAGGTTAAGGCGCAGCTTGCCGGCGATCGCTCGTGATACGTCCAGGATGTCCTCAATCAGTTGGGCCTGTGATTTCGCGTTCCGCTCGATCGTTTCGACGGCGCGGGCCGCTGTAGCTTCGTCGATGCGGCCACTGCGCAGCACCTGTGCCCATCCGATGATGGCGTTGAGCGGAGTGCGCAATTCGTGCGAGACAGTGGCGAGAAACTCATCCTTCATTCGATTGGCGGTTTCAGCCTCCGAGCGCGCGATCTGTTCCTGAGCAAGCGAGACGCGGAGACGCTCCTCTGCATGCTTGCGCTCGGCGATTTCTGCTTCGAGCCATTTTGCTTTTTGCTGCAGATCGAGAACTGCCCGCAGACGTTCGTCCCCATCCGCAAGCGCGGTGTAGCTTTCCGCCGGAATCACCCGGGAATGCGTCGCACAAACGTCGCCGAGCGGCTCGGCCATCGATTCGCCGCCAAAGGCGTTGATTGGATACGCGCAGAACAGCGTGAATGCAAGAGACTCGTGGAGCTTGTTCCAGAGTTCCTCGAGCTGTATTGCGGCGGTGCGGTTTCCCTGTGCCCACAGCAGCGCGACCATCTCCCCAAAGACTCTCACGTGCCTGCGTCCCTTGCCGGTTCGCGTGATAGCGGGTTGAATGACGTCGATGAACCGGCCCATGTCGGGCGAACCGTCGACAATAAATCTGCTCAACGTTTCTTCGGCATCGAGACTCAGATACTGTCCTGTTGTTTTGGCGGCGGCGATGTCCAATCCATAGGCCTGAAGCCGAACATCCAGTCCTGATCGGTGCTCACTCGTCGCCACGACTATGCATCCGTCGCCGGCACTCAGGCCGGTTCTGATGTAGTCGCTGACCGAATTCACAAGGAATAAATCGGTTTCATAAAATTGTACAAAATGGTCGTCACTAGCCATAGTGCGCCAGTCCCGTCGCGACGCCGGTTCGTGCTTAGCTTGTGCTTTGGGCGCATGGGGTTCGCCGTGGTCGCGGTGGTTGGAATCGTGGGCAAGTCCATCAATGCTATTCGGCTGAGGCATAAGCCCTCCGTAAGTGAATTGCAGCGCGTCTTGAAGTCAGTGTCAGAAGGTACAGTTCTAATTCATCAGGACTTTAGTTCATCAGAACAACTGAAGAGCAATTATTTAGAGTCCCGCTGAGATCACTCGGACTCACAAGGTTCACGGTCGGATTCTAGACCCTTTACCTGCTCAAAGCCAGAGCATCGTAGTGTTCGGCTATCGGGTTGCTGACTTATAGTCCTTCGCGTGCTTTGCGGTCCTTTGCGCCTTTGCGCTGAGTATTGGGTCTTGCTTCAGTACCCAATACTCAGCGCAAAGGACCGCAAAGCACGCGAAGGTCATTAACCAACGCAGGCCAAGTGCTGATATATTGTTTGCAGCCGATTTCGACGGCTCGACAAACTGAAGTGTGTCGGACTTTTTCGAAGGAGAACAGAACAATGCAGATGAGTGAAAACGGTCTCGAGCTGCTCAAACAATGGGAAGGGTTTAAGCTTCAAGTCTACAAGGACTCCGCAGGGCTGCCGACGATCGGCGTCGGCCATCTCATAACAAAATCCGAGCAAAGCTCCGGCACAATTGTTATCAACGGCGTGCCCGTGGAATATGCCGGCGGATTAACCGACCAGCAAGCGCTCGATCTCCTCGCGCAGGACGTGAAGCCCGCCGAACAGGCTGTCAATAACGGCGTCACGGTTCCGCTTAATCAGAATCAGTTTGACGCGCTCGTTTCCTTCACATTCAACGTCGGAGCTGGGGCGTTTCAAAGCAGCACTCTTTTGAAGGTGCTAAATCAACAACAGTACGATGAGGTGCCGGCGCAACTGCTTCGATGGACGCGCGCGGGTGGACAGGTTGTGCAAGGCCTTGTCAATCGCCGGCAGAACGAAATCAACCTGTGGAACACTCCGGTGTGAGCCGCGCTTCGAGCGGGATCATTGATGTCCGACAAGCCGGCAGCTTGTCGGACATAAGTCTGTCGAGCTAAGTTTTTTTGAATCGCCCGGTGGGAACGGCCGTTGCAGGAATTTTGCATGAACAAAACATCGTTGCATCTTCTGCTCTCGAGCGTCGCCTTGTTTCTCGTCGTGTGCAATGCGCCGGCTCAAACGCAGGCTGAGATGAACGACGCGGCTTGCGCGAAATACAAGAAGGCGGACGCGGAAATGAATGCCGTCTATCAGCAGGTATTGAACAAATACAAGAGCGAGACTGCATTCGTAGCAAAGTTCAAAACCGCTCAGCGAGCGTGGATCGCTTTCAGGGACGCCCATCTCGAATCGCTCTATCCGGACCCGAACAAGATGCAGGCTTACGGAAGTGTGAATCCTGTGTGCCGCTGCGGTGTATTGACCGAGCTCACGGCTGAACGAACGAAACAATTGAAGCAATGGCTAAACGGCGCTGAAGAGGGCGACGTGTGCAGCGGCAGTGTCAAGATCAGAAACTAGCAGGCTGCGGAAAAAGGGATGCGACCTTGACGAGGACATCAGCGTTGAGAATCTCCTGCTCGGCAAGCCATCCGGTGAAAGTCAGCGCTCTTTCAAGCAATGGCTGGAGCAACGATTGGCCGGCTGACTCCTCAGGTTGAATACCTGGCCTGATCCAATCTTTAGGCCATGCCTTCCATTTTCCAGAAACGCACATCAGAGGAGGGATCGTGACCAGACCAACACGTCGAGAAATCCTGCGCAGTGCAATTGCGACCGTCGGCGTTGGTGTCTTCGGCGAGAACCTCGGCGATTCCGCTGAACCGTCCAATCACTCTTTGCAAGGGCGATCGATTACCGATGTCGCGGGGATCAAAGTCGGTCACTTCACCGATACACGACGACCAACCGGCTGCACCGTCATACTCACTGAAGACGGCGCAGTTGCCGGGGTCGATGTTCGAGGCGCCGCGCCCGGGACTCGCGAAACAGATCTTCTGAATCCACTCAATTCCGTTCAGCAGGTTCACGCGATCATGCTCTCGGGCGGAAGCGCGTTCGGGCTTGATACGGCTACTGGCGCCATGCGCTTTCTGGAAGAGCGAGGCATAGGATTCAACGTGGGCGTCGCTCATGTGCCCATCGTCCCGGCGGCGATCTTGTTTGATCTCGGAGTTGGCGATGCGAAGATCCGCCCCGATGCCGAAGCCGGCTACAGAGCCTGCAAAGCCGCGACGACTTCGGCGCCCGCTGAGGGCAACGTCGGCGCGGGCGCCGGAGCTACTGTTGGCAAGTTGTTCGGGATGGCGCGAGCGATGAAGAGCGGGATTGGAACCTCGGCGATCAAGGTTGACGGCATCACTGTCGGCGCGATCGTAGCGGTAAACGCGGTAGGTGACGTATTCGACCCGGCGACCGGTAAGGTGATTGCCGGCGCTCGCACGAAAGACGGCAAGTCGCTTGTGAACTCGATGGCTTCGCTTCTGCGAGGTGAGCCGCTTCCTCCGATGCTTGCGGGCACGGCCACTACCATCGGCGTAGTCGCGACCGATGTAGCGCTCACGAAAGCGCAAGCTTCAAAAGTCGCCCAGATGGCTCACGACGGATTGGCTCGCGCGATCAATCCGGTTCACACCGCTTATGATGGCGACACGATTTTCGCGCTGTCGACCGGCAAATCAAACAAGCAAGCTAACGTTACTTTGCTCGGTGCGCTTGCTGCTGAAGCGATGGCTCAGGCAGTCATTCGAGCAGTCCGCGCCGCACGTGGAATTGCCGGCCTTCCGAGCGCCTCGGACCTCTCCTGACTGACAACCTTAAGAATAGCGTGAGTTGCTGCTTGAGCGGGGCCGGTCGCGAAGAAAATAAGTCTCATGACTTAGGCAAGCACAAGTTCCCATTGGTGGGCCCGCTCGATCAAAGCCTCGCGGTATTCTGTCCAGTCGTGAAGGGTTTCAGGATCGTAGTCGGCCCCATTCAGCCAGACGAGAGTGTGAACCTCAGGATCGATGCGAACCTGATTGAAGATTGCCGGGTCTCTCAGCGGGCGATAGAGCTCTCCAGCGAGAACGTCCTCGAAGTCGATGGTTTGTTGCGTGTCATCATCAAATGAAACCAGCAGAGTGTACGGCGCGAGAAGCTCGAAGGATGTGACTCGGTATATCGCGTGATTCATGGCACAATCGGAATCTTATTGCGAAATGCAACGAGTCGAAAAGGACGGTAGCGGGGTTATAGTGTGTTGCTCACACATTCGCGTTTCTCCTCTGCGTCCTCGGCGTCCTCTGCGGTTGATTCCGAGCCACTGAGCAGGAAAAACCGCGGAGGACGCAGGGACGCAGAGGACCGCTTGCTGGCAACACGCTAATACCCCACTACCAAAAGGACGGTAGCGAGTCAGTTTGAAGGTCCGTTCAGAGTTCAAGCTTTACCTTGCCGTTTTTCAACCATAAAGCTCAAGAGCAAGCTAAAGCTTGAACTCTGAACCTGGTCCACTACCGAAAGCACCAAGGGTTCGCCAGGGCTTAGGGGGCGTGACTCTGATCGGATCGTCGGTGTCTTCTGAAACTGAATGACCCTCCTTCTTATTCTCACCGCCTATGCAGCATTGATGATCGCGCTGGGCGCGGTAGTCTCTCGCCGCGTGCGAGCTTCTAGCGATTTCTTTGTCGCCGGTCGAGGCCTCGGCGCCGGGCTGATCTTTTCTACGCTGCTTGCCGCCAACATTGGCGCGGGCTCGACCGTCGGAGTTGCAGGGTTAGCCTACCGCGATGGATTGTCCGCGTGGTGGTGGGTTGGCGCTGCGGGAATCGGATCCATGATCCTCGCCCTAACCGTAGGCCCGAAGATCTGGCGAGTAGCCAAAGAGCGCAATCTCTACACCGTCGGCGACTACCTGGAGACCCGCTACAACCGAACGGTTCGGGGCGTCGTCGCCCTGTTATTGTGGGCCGGCTCGCTTACGATTCTGGCGGGCCAGTTGATCGCGGTAGCCTGGATACTCAACGTAGTCGCGGGCGTGAGCAAGCCGATCGGTTGCGTTATCGCGGCGATAGTAGTCACCACTTATTTTGCGCTCGGCGGGTTGCACGCTACTGCGCGAGTCAACGTTTTGCAGTTGACTGTAAAACTCACCGGCTTCTTCGTCGCGCTGGCTTATCTGCTCAAGTCGGGCAATGGGTTCGATGGCGTGAGTTCGTCGCTGAACGCTTCACTCGGAACGGAACAAGCTTCGTCTTATTTCGGATTCATGCGGAACGGAGGGTCTTCGGCCATAAAGTATTTCGCGATCCTTGCGCCTTCGTTTGTGGTGTCGCCGGGCTTGTTGCAAAAGCTGTTCGGCGCGCGAGACGAACGAGCAGTGCGAGTCGGAGTCGGAGCAAATGCAGTAGCATTGCTTGCCTACGCGATAGTTCCGGTGTTGATGGGAATCATCGCTCGAAGCCGGTTCCCCTCGCTTTCGGGTCACGAGCTTGCGTTGCCAACACTGCTGACGCAGGCATTGCCCTTGTGGCTCGGAGCGTTGTTATTGGGCGCGATTTTTTCGGCTGAGCTAAGCGCGGCCGATGCCGCGTTGTTCATGATGAGCACGTCTTTGAGCAAGGATCTTTATAAGGCGTTCATAAACCCGGCCGCTTCAGAGCCGAGATTGATGACAGTCGCCAGGGCGTCGGCCATCGCTTGCGGGGCCGCCGGGGCGCTGCTTGCGATCCTGTTGCCGACGGTGATTACCGCTCTGACTATTTTCTACACGTTGCTTACGGCAGCGCTGTTGTTGCCGCTTCTCGCCGGCTTGTACAGCAAGCGAGTAAACGCTCGCGCGGCGATTGTGTCGATAGCGGTTTCGGTGACGGTGACGTTCGCGCTCGAACTCCTGTCAAAAGGCTCGGGAGTTCTCGGCGTGCCGTCGTTGATCATTGGAGTACTGGCCGGCGCCGCGGCGATGTTCACGGCGCATGCTCTTGAGAAGCGCACTGGTCCTGTAACGCATCGGTGACCCTGGGAGCGCAGGCATCCTGCCTGTTGCGAAAGAAGAGGCAGGCAGGATGCTGCGCTCCCAGGGTTCCCACGAGGCAAGTGATGAACTACGAAAAACTCTTTCGCCTGGACGATCGCGTGGCGGTAGTCATCGGCGCGGGGTCCGGTATCGGAGAAGCAGCGGCAAAGGGCCTCGCCTCTCACGGCGCTTCAGTGGTGTGTGCCGACGCGCGAGTGCAGTCCGCCGAACAAACCGCCGCCGCGATCGGTGACTCGGCAAGAGCGCTGGCGGTCGACATCACCAACACCGAAAGCGTCCGGAACCTGTTTCGCGATGTCCTCGATCACCATCAACGTCTCGACGTAGTCGTAACAACTCCCGGAGTCAACGTTCGCAAACACATTGCCGTTTATGAAGACTCGGAATTCGATCGCGTTGTCGAGCTGAACTTGAAAGGAACGTTTCGAGTCTTGCGCGAAGCTGGGCGAATCATGGGTGAGCGAGGCGCCGGAAGCATCATCGCGTTCTCCTCGATTCGCTCACAGGTCGTAGAGCCTGGCCAGGGAATCTACGCCGCGACCAAAGCCGGCATAACGCAGATGGTGCGAGCGCTCGCGGCGGAACTCGGACCGAAGGGCGTTCGAGTGAACGCGATCGCGCCCGGTGTTGTCGAGACACCGCTGACGAGCCCGATCAAAGAGCGCCCTGATTGGTATGCGGCATACGCAGCAAAGAGCGTGTTCGGCAGATGGGCGAGCGCGGATGAAATGATTGGTCCTGTTGTTTACCTCGCGTCGGACGCGTCAAGCTTTGTCACTGGTTCGGTGTTGTTCGTCGACGGCGGATGGACTGCGGTGGACGGGCGATTCGATCCGCCGGTTTAAGAGTAGGTTTATACATTTGCAACTTGAATTCTACCCTCAACTCGATTGACCTGTAAGGGACTTGACGACCCGTAAGAGCGTCGCTCCTCAGAAACCCTCGCCGAGTCCGTTTGCCTTAGCCCAGGCGTTTACGCCTGGGTTGACGGCGGTTGATCTCGCTTCGAGCCCGATTTATCGGGCTTTCGATGGATCGAAAGCCGCTCAAGCGCTTTTCAAGCCCCGTTAACGGGGCTCGAACGCCGTGGCCGCTCACGATCCCAGGCGTAAACGCCTGGGCTACGGAAACAGTCCTCCGATTTTCAGGCGATTCGCCCATCTACGATATTGATAATCCGATGCGCCAGCGCTGAGTTCTCTGGGTTGTGAGTGACCATGAACACTGTTTGACCCTGCGCGTTGAGCTTCAGAAAAACTTCCATCACTTCGCCGCCCGTCTTCGTATCAAGCGACCCGGTCGGTTCATCGGCAAGAATCAACGGCGGATCATTCACTATCGCGCGAGCGATCGCTAGCCTTCCCTGTTCGCCGCCCGAAAGCTGATTCGGCAGTCGCGAAGCTTTGTCCGCGAGCGAAACTTTGTCGAGCACGTTCATCGCGCGCTCGCGTTTTTCTCGCGTGGCGATGTTGGACGTCGCGAGGGGCAGCATCGCGTTTTCGAGCGCGCTCAGATACGGCATCAGGTGATGCTGCTGAAAAACGAAACCCAGGTACTCACGGCGAAAGTCGGCGCGTCGCTCATCGGCGAGACCATAAACGTCGATGTCGTCGACAAGCACGCGGCCTTCGGTTGGGTGATTCATCGCGCCGACTATCGTGAGCAAGGTGCTCTTGCCCGAACCCGACGGACCCATCAAGCAAACGAACTCACCTTCGGCTATTTCTGAATTGACGTTCGAGAGCACGCGAACCTCCGCGGAGTCACCGTTGGATTCGTAGATCTTGGTGACGTTTTCGATTGTTAGGAAAGGCATGAGTGTCGCAGATCAGACTTGGAACACCTCGATTGTTGGGGAGCCTAATGCGGGTTTCGCGCAAAGACGCAAAGGTCCGCAAAGACGCAAAGAAAGAGGGAAGATGAAAAGCTCAGACATATCGGACCGCTTCTGAGGGATCGAGTCGCGACGCGCGAATTATCGGATAGAAGCTGCTGACCGTGCCGATGACTAACCCGGCGGCGATCGCGGATATCGCAAGCAGCGGCTGAAACTCGAATACAACCCGGGTCTCGGCGAAGTAGGGAAGCGCCAGCCAGCTCGCGAGCATTCCAGCCCCCCAGCCCATCAAACCTCCCAATATGCTGATCACCGCGACCTCGATCATCAGCCCTTTGATGATGTGCTCCCTGCGAAACCCGATGGCGCGAAGCACGCCAATCTCTTTTGTGCGTTCGATCACCGATCCCATCATCGTGGTGAATATCATAAGCGAGCCGATAGCGAGGACAATCGCCGAAACCGCCGCCAGGAATCGAGTCAGCCGCTCGACCGTTTCCGATCGCGCGCGAACGGATTGTTGGATGGCCGATACTTTTGCCTGCGGCATGCGCTCGCTGATCTGGGAGACGATGTCGCCGATCGGGCAGTCCTTGCACAAGGCGGACACTTCGATGAGGCTCAACTGGCCAGGCTTGTTCAGCAGCGACTGAACGTGAGCAAGCGAGCCAAAAATCATCTGGTCTTCGGGACCGCCGGTTTGAGAGATCACACCTGCAACCTGATGCTCGGCGCCGGCGATCCGCAATCGATCGCTCACGATCCTGAACTGAAACTTATCCTCACTGCTCTGATGCGACCCCGCGTGCGAAGCGTGTTCGGATTGTGCTTCAGCAGCGGTGACGGGTTCGATTAGAGAGAGGGACTTCGCCGCGTCATAACCGACCAGAAGCTCCTGCTCTTTTTCAGGTTTGCGCCCGGCGATGTGCCACCAGCGCTTCAGAGTAAGCTCGCTCTCGAAATCGACGCCCGCCAGCAAAACGTCGCGGCCTTCGACGTTGACTGCGCCCAGCAGTTTTGGCGAGACGATGCTGATCCGGTTTCGATAAGGGATGTCCAGCACGCTGGCGGCATCTTCATTGTTGAGTTGTTTGACGTCGAAAGACACGCTCGAAACCGACACGCCGCCATAGTCGAGGGATAAGCTGTTGGACTGGGGCACGACCACGATGTTTGCGCCAAAGCGATCGAGTTGCGAGCCGATCTCTTCCTTGATGGAAGTGCTCAGGCTCAGCAGGGCTACGGCGGTGCCGACGCCGATGGCTATGCCGATCGTCAGGAAGATGGCTTTGCCTTTGCGGCGTTTTAGATTTGCAAATGCAATCGTGCTGATTCGCATGTTGTTTAGAAGTACGACCCGCGGCTCTCGATTTCGCTCGCCTTGATCACGAGTTGGTTTCCTTCGATTGTTCGCGGGAGCCCGACCGGATTGCATCCGCCGTGTTTTTCGTTGATCTGCGAAGAATGAAAATGCAGCCCGCAGTTGTTGCAGATCATATCATCGCCTTCCTGGTGATAGCCTTTCTTTGCGTGGTAGCACATATCACACGCGTCCATAGCGGCTCGATATTGGCCGTCCGAGCTCTTGATTACAAAGAAGCGCACGGGCTTGTTGTCCGGCAATTTGTAGTCGAAGAATTTCGCCTTGTCGCTCAAGTCCGAGAGCGGAATCGCTATGTCGCGAGAAGCCGTCGCGCCCGCGACGGCATTGGTCGCCACGGCGGTTGAAGCCGGATTGTCTTTCGATGCGCCGAGCACCAGGTATGCTGCAACGGCCAGCAACGCGGCGAACACCGCAATCAAAGTGATCGTCATTTTCTTTTTCCCTGGCGCGCCTTCCTGAGCCCCTTCAGCGAACTGGGCCTTCTTTTTTTCTCGGACTTGCGACTTGTTGTCCATTCTCGTACCTCCGGGACCTTATGCGACCGCTCTGGCTGATCGGCAAACGGTGTTTCGAGTCGATGGGCATTATATCAACTGCGCAAAAGACAGTACCAGCGGGGCGCGCGTCACGAATTTGCGCATACCCACCTCGTGACGAAGTGGGCATCCTCGAAATCTGACGCGCACATACCCGAGGTTGGGTAGTGTTCTAATCCTGCGTTGGTGTAATAACGGCGATTAGAGCATAGAGGCGAATCTTTTCACTAGCCCAGGCGTTCACGCCTGGGTACACGGCAGCCAAACATTCGCCCTAGCCCGTTTCAACGGGCTTCAGGTTCGCCTTCAGGCCAGGGGTGGTCCGCGTGATTGGGAGTGCGATGCGAAGCGTGAGTGCCATGACAAGCGGCACTTTCAGACCTTTGCTCAAGCAGGAAGGACAAGCCCCGTAA
>DATNBZ010000050.1:0-11664 GCA_035607285.1 Blastocatellia bacterium
CGGCAATCTGCGACTTTCAGGTTTCGGATCCTGATCCTTTCTGCCGCCGCAACGCCCGATGATGTGGAATCCCATTATCGACGGTTCACAAACGAAGTGAAGTGAAGCGAGAAGGTCCGTCGTCATTGGTCAGAAGTCAGAGGTCAGAAGTCAGAGGTCAGAAGTCAGAGGTCAGAAGTCAGAAGTCAGAGGTCAGAGGTCAGAAGTCAGAAGTCAGAGGTCAGAGGTCAGCAGTTATTAGACTTCGAATGTCGGATTACGGATTACAGATTACGGACAACGGATACGGACGACCACGTTCTGCTGACTTCTGACCTCTGACCTCTGACTTCTGACCTCTGACTTCTGACTTCTGACTTCTGACCTCTGACTTCTGACTTCTGACTTCTGACTTCTGACCTCTGACTTCTGACTTCAACGACGTTCAGAATTAGTACAGAAATATTTACCGTGCATGGTGAAATCCCTGCCGCTGCGATCACTACTGACTCAAGTAAAGCTACGTCTTTATTGCCCGTCGCGGCGCTTAGGGGGTGCTACTGGCGGGCGGCACGGTGGTTGCCAAAATAGATCCAAACAAAGAAAGGAGTAACTTGTATGTCAAAATACTTTTTGGCTGGTTCGATAATGGTGTGCACGGTGTTGGTTGGAGCGGCGATTGCGCAGGAGCAACCACCTCCACCGAAGCCACAAGAAAAGGCGACACAACAGATTCAACAGGAGAAGCCTACTCCACCAAAACCACTAGAGAAGGCAGCACCACAGACTCCGCAGGAGAAAGCCACTCCGCCTCAACCAGAAAAGGCTCAACCAAAAGCCGCTCAAGAAACCCAGAAGCCTGCGCTGGCTCAAGCTGCCGGTGATGTCGTGTCAATCGACGCGATGAAGAACGAGCTGGTGATCAGGGATAGCGCGGGTGTGGAAACTCATCTTCTGATAAGCGGTTCCACGACGATTACCCGGGGCGGCAAGACCATCACGCTCGCCGACATCAAGGCCGGCGATAAGATAACCAGCGAGTGCGAAGACACAACCGACGGCTTCAAAGCAAAGACGATCACGGTGACTTCGCCGGCGCCCAGTCAATAAACATACTGGTAGCAAGTGAGTCCAGGTGAGTCATTAAGCCGGAGAAATTCTCCGGCTTTTTTCTTATGTTGAACGCCCGCCCGTCTGCAATCCACTTCTCGCCGGCGTACATCACCGAGTCACGTCTCCGTAGTGGTTCAGGTTTCCCTCGCCGAGGCAATTAACCGCTGATTTGCGCCGCCTTTGGTACGCAGATCCGCGCAGATCAGCGAAACGCAGTCAGCGAGAATCAGCGGTTAATTAGCTTAGTGACTGAAGAGCAGGCTGAACCATAACCCATGTCTCGATTCATTTTGGAGAGGTGGTCCGACCTGTTAGGATTGCTTCAGGTTCATTTGTTTGGATCGACGATGTGGATAGCGAAGTGAGAACGGAAGGGGAAACATGAAAAAGCTATCAGTAATGTTTTTGATGTTGATTGGAGTGTTTGCAGGATCGGCGTTTGCAAGTTCAGGCGGACCCACGGAACCGGGTCAACGGCCGGGCGTGGAGGAGCGGAAACCACCGATCGTCAGGCCGATGCATCGCAATCGCAGGCGGCACCATCGCCATCATCGTCATCACGGCCCTGCGCGACGCCCATAAGCGCCCCGCGCATTGGCGTATCGTCGCCGCACGCTCTTCCAACAGGCAGAGCCCGCACTCAGTTCGCGGGCTCTGCTTTTTTTGACTGCGGTTTTTATGCCGTTAAGAGATCGGGAAATGTCGGTCAAGAAGATCAGCTCGGCTTGAGGCGCCGGCTTGACGGCAAGAGCGCGAAAGAGAGGGCAACTGCAGCGAGCGCGAGCGCGGCGCCGAAATAAAAAGTCGCTCGGGAGTCTACTTTGTCCCACAACACACCGCCGATGTAGCTTGCGGCTATCTCGGTGATGCCAGTTACCATCGCATAGATCCCGATAACTGTCGCCCGTCCGGCGGTTCCGGCGGTGTCCACCGCCAGCGCCTTGCCTGCTCCTTCGGTTAAGGCGGGGAATAGACCGTACATTGCAAACAACGGCCAAACGAGCCACGCTGCGTTGGCGGCGCCAAAGCCGGCGTAGCTGACCGCGTAAACCAGAAACCCGGCGATCAAGACGTTGCGCCGGCCGAACCGATCGCTGGCCACTCCGGCAGGCAAAGCGCCGAGCGATGCCACCAGGTTGTAGAGCGTGTATGCCAGGATCGTCCATTTGCGCTCGAGCCCAAGCTGTTGCGACCGGAGGATCAGAAATGCGTTGGCCGAGTTCGCGATTCCGAACACCGCGGTCACCAGGAGCAGGCGCTTGTATTCAGGGGTCGTGCCCGCAAGTGAGAACTTCGTCACTGTCGCGGGTGACTGGGCATCGTTGCGGCGCTCGCGCACGGTTAGTATCAACAATGCGGCAAGCGCGCCCGGTATGCCGGAGATTAGGAAGATGCTTCTCGCGCCGAGTCCGATCCAGCCTACAAGCGCAAGAGCGATCAGGGGCCCGATCACTGCGCCGGCCGAGTCCATCGCCCGCTCGAAACCGAATGCGCGGCCGCGGTGCTCCTGGGGCGTCGACTCGGCAAGGAGCGCATCGCGTGGCGCGTTGCGAATTCCCTTACCAAATCTCTCCACGAAGCGCGCTGCCAGCACGACAGGCCAGACTTGCGCGGCGGCAATCACGGGTCGCGTCACCGCGGTCAACGCGTAGCCCGCGAAGGCAACCGGTTTTCGACGCCCGAGCCGATCCGACAACCAACCGGAGAGGCCGCCGATAGCGGTGGAAGCGCCAACCGCTATTCCTTCAATCAGCCCGACCACCGTCGCCGGCGCGTGCAACGTCTCGGTGAGAAAGAGCGGCAGGATCGGATATATCATCTCGCCGCTGATGTCTGAGAGCAGGCTCACCAGCCCTATGATAATCGCGCTGCGCGACAAGCCCGTGAAGAGAGAGGGGGCGACAAGGCGATGGGGCGACAAGGCAACTTCATCGCCGCGTCTCCCCGTCTCCCTGTCGCCCCGTCTCCCCTCCACTCCTCTGCTCCTCTGCTGTTTTTCATTTCTCGTCGAGCGTCAACTTCGCAATGAAGAACCACGAGCCGGATGGCTCGATTTGAATATTGCCGACGCGACTGCGCGCCGCAAGCACATTGGCCGGATACCAGAGATAAATCTGCGGCAACTCAGTGGACACCGCCTCTTGAATCTTGTGAAAGAGATCGAGCTTTTCTGTGCGACCGTTTGCTCGCTCGGCCCCGACAATCCAGTCGTCCACCTGCGGGTTGCAGTAGCGCATACGGTTCTGCCCGCCACGATCCGTGAGTAACCCGGAAATCCGAAAGTACAACTGCTTCCTTGCCGGCAGCGACTCAGTTGTCGCCGCCTCCTCTGCGAGCTTGCTGACTTCGTCGCTTGGGCAATACTGTCGACGCGAAAGAACAAGATCAAGTTGTTCAAAAAGTGCACGCATCTGCCCGGGCTCTGTTGCCGCGCGGAGCCTGGATATCGCCTCGTTGAATTGCGCGTCCTGATAGCGGCTGTGATAGACAAACTGAAAGACGTCAACCAATTGATTGGAGCCGATTCCGATCAGGTAATAAAGATCGAACTGCGCCTTGCTGAGCTTGTCGAACAGCGTAGCGCTTTCAAGCGACTGCAGCTCGAGTTGGATTCCTACTCGCCTGAGCTGGTCCTGCATTATCGAGGCGATATTTCTCGAGAGCTGCGTCGTGGTAGTCAGCATCGTCAGCGTCATACGCGTCCGCGGACCATCACCATCCGGATCGGGGAAGCCGGCCTCGTCGAGCAACCGCTTCGCCCTTTCCTGATCGGGATCGTAAACAGTAACGTTCGCATCATAAGCCCAATGCCCCGGCGGCATGATTGCGTTTGCTTTGCGAGCCTGATCTCTCAACAGGCGGTGGATGATCACATCGCGGTCGATTCCGTACGCGATCGCCTGCCTGACTTTTTGATTCGCAAGCACCGACGTTGGGGAAGTATTTACGCCGAGATAGCCGATGTTCGCTCCGTCGCCGATGACCACTTGCATGTCGCGGCGGCCTCCGAGCGCGCGAATTGTTTCGGGATCAAACTGCGCGTTGTAAGCCAGATCGACATCGCCGCTCATAAGCTCTGCTTGGCGGGTGCTGTTGTCGGTCACGACCTTTATGTGTACGTGAGGAATGTTTGGGGCGCCGGCCCAGTAATTCGGCCAGGCCTCGAGGTGAACGGCGTCTCCCTCGTTGTACGAAACAAATCTGTAAGGACCGCTACCGATCGGCGCATTGATAATCTCGGCGCCGGAGCCTTCCGGAATTATTCCGATGGCGGGCAGGTTGCCGATGAACGTGTAGAAGGGCTCGCGCGCGTGGCAGATCACCGTGAGCGGATCGGGCGCTTCAATCGAGTCGAGTTTGTCCACCGTTCCGCGAATGGGCGACTTCAGCGCGGGCGAGAGAAGCGATTCGAACGTGTACTTCACATCGGCGGACGTAAGCGGCTTGCCGGTGTGAAAGGTCACGCCCGAGCGGAGATGAAATGTGAATGTCTGATGATCGGGGGATTCTTCGAAGCTTTCGGCAAGCGACCCAACGAAATCGAACTTCTCGTTCTTGACGACGAGCGTGTCGTAGATCAATTGCATTATTCGAGCTGAGGTCGGGAAGGTGGTTGAAAATCTCGGGTCGAATCCTCTGGGAGCGATCTCGATTGCGACGACCAGAGTCCCCGGTTTTCCGCCGCGACGGCAGCCGGCAGTCGGCGCAAGAAGCACTACGAAAAGCAGAAGGCAGAAAGCACTCGGCAGTCGGCGGAAGGCGGAAGACAGGAGCCAGTAAGCGGAAGGCAGAAGGCAGCAGGCAGAAGCGGCGCAATTTACCATTTTCCAATTGTCATTTTTCATTTGCCATTTACTGAGTCGCCGCGCACCCAATGACAAATGAAAAATGACAATTGGAAAATGGCAAATCGTATTTCCGCTTCACCTTCGCCGATTGCCTTCTGTTCATTTTGAATGTTGCAGCGTCAGATTCAGCTCCCCGATGCGTTCGCGAATGCGAGCGACGGCCTGCTCGCTGTAAGCCAGGGGAGGCGAGAGCATCGACTTGATCCGCGCGAGGTGATCGAACGCGCGATTCCAATGCGTCTTGTTGATCCGCGCTTCATTCGCCGCTCTCACCATTGTTTCCCAGGCTGTCGTCGCGCGCTCTGTCGAGGTCGAGTCCGCGACCATTACCATGTCCACCCCTGCCTCGATGGCCATAACCGCTGATTCGGACAGATCGCGCGCCGCGACGATCGCTCCCATACCCAGATCATCGGTAATGGTGAGTCCCTTGAAGCCGAGTTCCTCGCGGAGTAAACCGGTAATAATGTTTTTCGACAGCGACGACGGCAAAGGCGCGGGACCGTCGAACGCAGGATAGTGGGCATGCGCGATGACCACGGTGTTCAACCGCGCGTTGATCTTGCTGAAGAGTTCGACGTAAGGCGCAATTTCATGCCTCAGCAGCTCGTCGCGCGAACGATCGATCGTCGGAAGCTGCGAGTGAGAGTCAATGGTTCCGGCGCCAAGACCCGGGAAGTGCTTTCCTGCGCCGGCAACGCCACCGTGTTGCAAGCCTTCCAAATAAGCGCCCGCCAGCCTGACGACTTCGGCAACCGAGCTTCCGAGATAGCGGCCCTTCAGTCCGTTGTCGGCCGCGTCCTCCACCGCGATATCGAGCACCGGGGCGAGATTCATATTGATCCCCAATGTACGAAGCGCTTCCGCGGCGATCTCTCCCGTGCGCGCGGCGACCGCCGCATCGCCCGATGCGCGCAGGAGGTCGGCCGACGGCATCGGAGTGTAGATGTGCTTGAGCCGATCGACACGGCCTCCCTCCTGATCGATGGCGATGATGGGAGGCACCTCGATCAGCGAGCGTATTGCCGACGTAAGCTCGACTACTTGCGCCGCGCTTTCAAGGTTGTGTGAGTTGAGCAGTATGCCGCCCGGCTGAATGCTCTGCAGCAGACTCCGGGTCATCAAGTCGAGCTGCGGCCCGGGCAATCCGATTATCAGTAGCTGTCCAATTCGGTGTTCTAATTTCATCTTTAGTTACCTCCGCGTCCTCCGCGTCCTCTGCGGTTTATGTCTCATTAAACCGCAGAGGACGCTGAGGACGCGGAGGTCAATTCCCATCAATCAAGTCTTATTTCTCAGCTTATTCTCAAACAATGCCTTCAGGCTCGTGTCGTATGGCTCGCGCGCGACGCCGGCGTCGGTGATGATGGCCGAGACGTAGCGATGCGGCGTCACGTCGAACGCGGGGTTCGCGACCCGTACGCCCTCCGGCGTGACCGCCTCGCCGTGGAAATGCGTCACTTCCTTATCGGCGCGAGACTCTATCGGAATCTGATCGCCGGAGTTGACCGCGAGATCAACGGTCGTAAGCGGCGCCGCGACGTAGAACGGAATGCTGTTCTCGTGAGCGGCAATCGCAACCATGTAAGTCCCGATCTTGTTCGCAACGTCTCCATTGGCCGCGATCCGATCCGCGCCGACTATCACGCAATCAACCTCGCCCGATTTCAAAAAGTGCCCGGCCATGCTGTCGGTGATGATAGTCACCGGAATATCTTCTTTCGCAAGTTCCCACGCCGTCAGCCGCGCGCCTTGAAGGAATGGCCGCGTTTCATCGGCGTAGACTTTCACACGCTTGCCGGCTTCAACCGCCGCGTAAATCACGCCAAGCGCCGTTCCGAATCCCGCGGTCGCCAGCGAACCGGCGTTGCAGTGCGTCAACACCGTGGCGTTGTCGGGAATCAACTCCGCCCCGAAGGCGCCCATACGCCGGTTGGCTTCAATGTCTTCGCGGTGAATCGCCAGGCCTTCGTCGATGAGCTGCTTCCGTATCGCGTCGATCGCGAGGCCTTCGCGACGAGCGTGATTGAAGGCCCAGCGCATACGCTCGACTGCCCAGAACAGATTGACCGCCGTGGGTCGCGTCGCCGACAGGCGCTCGCAGATCATGTGAAAGTCACGATCGAAGTCTTCCAGTGATTCCGCGGTTGAGTTACGCATCCCGAGCGCGATGCCCATCGCCGCAGCTACCCCGATTGCCGGTGCGCCTCGGATGACCATGTCCTCGATTGCCTGTGCTACTTCGTCGTGAGTCTTGAAGACTGGATATAGCTCGTGGGTTGGAAGCCGCCGCTGATCGATCATTACGACGCCTTCGTCGGTCCACTCGATGGTTCTAATCATGGCCGCAAGGATAATATCGAATGGGCGACGCTTATGGCAAAAGTGAAAAGCAACACCCTTCAAAGCCGGTTTGCTTAGCGCGGGCCGTTGCTTAATTGCCTCTGCGCGCTTTGCGGTCCTTTGCGACTTTGCGCTGCGTATTGAAAGACCCAATACTCAGCGCAAAGTCGCAAAGGACCGCAAAGCACGCGAAGGGCTGACCGTTACAAGCCAGCAACCCTGGAACCGAATACTAGTCAAGACTGCAGAGTGAAAGTAGGCCGTTCTTATCATGTTACAATCCCCTCAATGAACCGTGACCGAATCAAAAAGCTGCTCGAGCAAGTACAAGCCGGACGCATCGATGTCGAAGAAGCCGCTGACAAGATGTCGAGCCTGCCTTACGAGGACATAGCTTTCGCGCGCGTCGATCACCATCGCGACCTCCGGCTCGGATTCCCCGAAGTGATTCTTGGACAGGGAAAGACTCCGGAACAAATCACACAAATCGCAAACAGCATTCTCAACAACAGCTCGAACCTGTTGATCTCGCGAACTTCCGAAGAAGTGTTTCAGAGAATACGCGAGCTGGCATCCGAAGCGGAGTTTCACTCCGACGCCCGGATGATTTCCGTCCTGCGAGATCGAACCGAACGTGGTGACGGTGCGATCGCGATCATATCCGCCGGTACATCGGATATCCCGGTAGCTGAGGAGGCCGCCGTTACTGCGACCGCGATGGGGAATCGAGTGTCGCGCATTTATGACGTCGGCGTAGCCGGCATTCATCGCCTTTTCGGAGCGCGTCCGGATTTCGAGTCGGCTCGCGTGATTGTAGTTGTGGCCGGAATGGAAGGTGCGTTACCTTCAGTGGTGGGCGGGCTGGTATCTGTGCCGGTGATCGCGGTGCCCACGAGCATCGGCTACGGAGCTTCATTCGACGGACTGGCGGCGCTGCTCGGGATGCTCAACTCGTGCGCTTCGAATGTGACCGTAGTAAATATCGATAATGGCTTTGGCGCGGGATTCGTGGCGAGCTTGATCAATCGTCGAAGAAGCGATTAGTGGAGTGTGCCAGAGAATTCGCCAGTCCAGTATGGGCGGTCCTCCGTGGCCGCCCCTCCTTCGAGAAAGCGCTTCCTCCACTAAGGGGGCCGCGGAGGACCGCCCATACAGGAGTGTCCCTGGTCGCTAGGGAAATGCGTGTTACAAGCAATTAGTCGCTCGAATTTATGCCGATGTGCGCGGCCGTAGAGATTTATTTCCTTTTCCAAACTGCTCAGTGCCCGGTGATCGAGATAGGTTAAACGGAGCCCCATCGTATGGTGAAAAAAAACGATGAAGTTATATTGAAGGATATCTTCCTCAGGTTTCTCCGGCAGGCCGACGGCGACGAGTGGAAGGTAATCGGAGAGAACGTCAAAAATCTGGCAGGGAATCGGACCTTTGACTACTTGCTCGGCGCGGATGACTCCAGGAACACATTAGCGCTGGGAATCACTCTGCTGTCCGACGATGAAGACGATTTCGCTTACGGCGGCTTGAGAGAAGTCATGGAGGGCCGCCTGCAAGAGACGATAGGACCGCGCATGCACGAACTCTCAGGCGGTTTAGTAATCGAGATCCCACTCGACCCTACAGGATCCGAGATAAGGAATTTGAAAACGGCGGCGCTCAGCGTGCTGGATGCGGCAATTGATTTAGAGCCTGGCCAACACAGCGATGTTGAAACGTCAATTGGCGCCGTACGAATCTCGTGTATTGAAGGGGACAAGTCTCTGTTGTTTGCGTCGTCTTCGGGGTTCGGCTGGAGTAATCCCGTCTCAGATGTGTCGGCGATGTCAGGGATGCTTTTGAAGAAACTGGCCAGGATGAACGATCAACTTGATGCAATCGCCTACCGGCGGGCGCTTCTCATCGGCAGGATGCGCGGAAGTATCGACAAAGCTGCGATTCGTGAAGCGCTGGCGACATTCGAGGGACGGTTCCCGAACATAGGTGAGTTGTACGTCTGCTATGGCGAGGACGATCTTGAACGCTACTGGTGAATATCAGAACGAATGTCCGACAAGCTTCAGCTCGTCGTCTTCTTCAAACGCGACTGTTGCGGGGCTTCGACATGTCCGACAATCTGCCCGCTTGTCGTCTTCCTGGGTCGTTGCGTGGGCTTCGACAAGCTGACAGCTTGTCGGACACCGCCCGGCGAAGGCAGTCAGGAGAGTTTGGATTTCACAAGGTCGCTCAACGCCTTACCATCAATCGTCATTCCCTCAAGTTTCGCACGCACTGCTTTCATAACCCCGCCCATATCTTTCATTGAGGCTGCGCCGGTTTCTGCAATCGCTTCGTCGAGCGCGCGGGCCATGTCCTCTTCAGTTACGGACGCAGGCAAGTAACTCTGAATGATGACCGCCTCGTTCTCTTCCTTAAGCGCCATCTCTTCGCGTCCGCCCGCGCGAAACTGCTCGGCCGCATCGCGACGCTGCTTGAGCAAAGTGTTGAGCACTTTTATCGCTTCGGCATCGTCTACGTCGCCGGGCAGATCGGTCTCGCGCAGCTTGAGCGCGGTCTTCACCATGCGCAGCGCGCTCAGGCGTTCAGCTTCCCTGGCTTTCATTGCTTCGATGAGGTCGCGGTTTATTTGATCAACGATTGGCATATTACCTCTCTACGACGCACCAATAATGTCCATCAGCCGCGTCTCCTTGGCAAGGACGATTGAGTAGTCGCCGCTATTGGGTTGCTGACTTGTAACATCCGGTCAGTCCTTCGCTGCTTTGCGGTCCTTTGCGGCTTTGCGCTGAGTATTCGGTATTGAAGGAGCAAGACCCAATACTCAACGCAAAGACGCAAAGGACCGCAAAGCACGCGGAGGTTATTAAGCAAAGCAGAATCCGAACACCACCATTTCATTGCATCTTCAGGAACTGAGGCAGGTTCTCAGCGACGCGACCTATGGCGCGCGCGAGACTGAGCTTCGCCAGATTGTGCGCAAACACTCCGTTTATGTAGTCCAGCCGCGCGGTCGCGATTGCCTCCTGCGATTGCACGACCTCCAGATTATCACTGACTCCGGCCTGGAATCTCTGCCGCGTCAGGTCGAAGTTCTGGTCCGAAACCTGGATGTTCTTCATCGCCAGCTCGACCTGACTTGTCGCCGCCTGCAAATCAAGATAAGCGTTGCGCACCTCGGCTTCGATCCGGCCTCTGACGTCGTCGAGTTCGGCTTTGCGTTGAATCAGCGTTGCGTCTGCCTGCTCGATGTTTCCTTCGGTGCGGCCCCCTTGCCAGATCGGAATGCGAATGGTCCCGGCGACGGTGAAGGTCCCGTGAGATTGCGACGGATTGGTCCCGATCACTCCATAGTCCGCGCTCACCGAAAACGAGGGCAGCCGTTCGGCTCGAGCGGCGGCACTCGAGCGCTCTGCGGCTCTAACCTGGGCCTCCGCGGCTTTCAGGTCGGACCGGTGCTCGAATGCCTGCTGAATCGCGGTCTCGACGGTGATCGGAGGCGGCGCCGAGTACGGAACGGCGTCGGAGATGTCATACAGCTCGGTTGGCGGCAAACCGGTCAGTCTCGCCAGGTTGATCTTCTGCTTTGCAAGATCGTTCTGTAACGACAATAACCGTTGTTGCTGGGTGAGAGCCTGCACCTGGGCTCGGTTGACATCGACCTGAGCGACGAGCCCTACGTTGCGCTGCTCGGATGTCTGGCGGAGCAGCGTACTGGCGGTTTCGAGCTGCGCTCGCGCCGAGTCGACCTTTGCTTTTGACGCGATGACCTGGACGTAAGCTCCGCTCACCGCAAAGACGACAAGATCTCGAGCGTCTTCGGCGGACTGCTCGTTCGCATGCTGGACCTCACGAGCCGAACGATAGTTATTCCATGTTGTGAGATCGAACACAGTTTGAGACAGGCTCGCGCGCACGTCGAAGAAGTTGAACGGTCCGACGATTGTCGGAAACGAGAAGCCGGCAATCGGAACACTCACACGAAGACCCAGCGCGCGAAGATTTGTCTGCTGCGCCGTCTCGCTTATGTTTGCAGTGAGATTAGGAAGCAGCGAGCTTCGGGCGACTCGCGCCTGGCCGCGCGATTGCCGCACGGCCTGGGTGAGCCCGATCGCGCCGAGATTGTACTCGACCGCTCTCGCGACGGCGTCCTGCAGCGAGAGCTTGCCCGAGAAGGACAGCTTTCCGGTGCTGGGCACGCTGCCCGAATACGGGCCCTGCACCTGAATCGCCGGGTTGATAGTGTTGACGCTTGTCGTCGTGCCGGGAACCGCCGTTTCAGTCGCGGTAACCGAACCGGTTTGGCCGCTCCGCCCCGAGAGGGGAAGCTGGGCAGCCTGCGACGTTTGCTGCCCGCCCCGCGTCTGCCCAAACGCACACGGGGCAGTGA
>DATNBZ010000059.1:0-57873 GCA_035607285.1 Blastocatellia bacterium
AAAGCCAAATGAAGCGGTTGCAACGAAGACGATTCCGGAGATGAACACCGCACCCAGCGCAGTTTGCCACGGTACTTTCAAGGTCAGAACGACCATGTACGCGAAGAAGAAGTTGTGGCCCATGGCGGGCGCAACCGCCACGGGGTAGCTCGCGAGCAAAGCCATCAGGATAGTTGCGAACGCGGTCACCAGGCATGTCGAGGTGAAGACTGCCCCGGCATCCATTCCGGCAGCACCGAGCACGACCGGCTGCACGAAAATAATGTAGGCCATCGTCGCGAACGTGGTGAATCCTGCAAGCACTTCCGTACGAAGATTTGTGTCGTCCTGTAAGTTAAAGCGATCCTTTAACATATCACGTAGACTATTATCTTTAACGGGTTTAGCTCTTGGATCTGAGTTTCCTCTGGAGGGTGGATGCGCCCTTAACCTCGGCCTGGTCACCCTTCAGTGCGGCGCTTGGTGACGTGTGGTTTCAACTTGGAGTAAGTGTCTAAAACTTCCTGCTTGTGATTGACATTGCTGTTGTCAAGAATTACGTGCCGGATCATTACCAGAAGCTTCTCGCGCTTTCCAGCAAAGCGCCCCGTGAGCGGGTTCTGACCAGTGACGTCAACCAACCCTTCCCTTACCCACGTCCAGAATTGCTTCTGTGTGGTCCAGAATTCATTCTCATTAGCGCAAACGATTCGAGCTGTTTTTTTTGCTTTCACAGCAAGCCTTCCTGTGAGGCATCCATCGGCCGAGTCGAACGGGCTCCTGTTTCCGCGGTTCAGAGTTCAAGCTTTAGCTTGCCGTTCTTCAATCGCCCAAAGCTCCAGAGCAAGCTAAAGCTTGAACTCTGAACGAATACGATTCCAGAATAGTAAGCTATCTTCGCAGCGCTTCTGCGACACGCGCTCCCAGATCAGCCGGACTCTTCGCCACGTGAATACCTGCCTCCTCCATCGCAGCCATTTTTTCGGCGGCGGTTCCCTTCCCTCCGGCAATAATCGCGCCGGCGTGCCCCATGCGCCGTCCCGGAGGCGCGGTTTGTCCGGCGATAAAGCCGATCACGGGCTTGGTCATTTTGTCATGGACAAATTGCGCGGCCTGTTCTTCTGCAGTACCTCCGATCTCGCCGATCATCACCACGGCATCCGTTTCAGCGTCCTGTTCAAACAAACTCAGAGCGTCGACGAAATTTGTGCCAATCACCGGATCGCCGCCAATTCCAATGGCGGTTGATTGTCCGAGATTCAGGTTTGTAAGTTGGTGAACAGCCTCATAGGTGAGGGTCCCGCTGCGCGACACAACTCCCACGCGGCCTTCGATGTGGATATGACCCGGCATGATGCCGATCTTGCATTTACCCGGAGAAATGATGCCCGGACAGTTCGGACCGATGAGCCTCGTGCTTCGATCGCGCAGATAGTCGAAGGCGCGGACCATATCAAGCGCCGGGATGCCTTCAGTAATGCAGACGACCAGCGGCAACGCCGAATCCGCGGCCTCCATGATAGCGTCGGCGGCAAATGCTGGTGGAACGTAAATCACACTGGCATTCGCGCCCGTTTGTTTCACCGCCTCCGCCAGCGTGTCGAAGATCGGCACCCCCTCGTGCTCGGCCCCTCCCTTACCGGGCGTCACTCCGGCTACGACTTTAGTGCCGTAAGCGATCATCTGCCCGGTGTGAAATGAGCCCTCTTTGCCGGTGATGCCCTGAACCACGACGCGAGTATTCTTATCGACTAGTATGCTCAAGCAGTTCCCCCAGATTCAATCTCAATGCGATGATTAATGCGAGAAAGACGAGCAATATAACACGCGGGCAAAAACGTTGTGAAGCTGGTCACTCCAGCGGCGTAGTCCAGGGTTCAGAGACGAAGATAACAAGACTTCACTGCGCGGTTGTGGCGGTTACAACCCGGACATATTTGGTGAGAAGTCCTTAGCAATTGACAAATTACACCGCCTTGGAGTACAACGCTCGACAGGCGAGCCTCAATCGTACGGTTTCGCGCCCTTCAGCAGCAACCGGCATTCTCTCGGCCCGCTCAAGTTCATTTGCCTTTTCTGGATAGCGATGTTCTCCGATGGCCTCGAGGTAGCTCCTTTGGTTCCACACGAAATCTCGCATTACAGCATAATCGAGAAACTCGGTTCGGGCGGAATGGGCGACGTATTCCTGGCCCAGGATGTGAGGCTTGACCGCAAGGTTGCAATCAAGATGCTGCCCGCCAAGTCGATTGGAAATGAGCAGGCCAAGAGAAGACTGTTCCGCGAAGCAAAGGCGGCGGCTAACCTCGACCATCCGAACATCTGCGCGATCTACGAAGTTGGCGAAGAGGGTGACTGCGCCTACATTGCCATGCAGTACATCGAAGGCCGCACTCTTTCGCACATGATCAAGAACAATCCGCTTTCGCCGCTCGAGGTTGTCGACATTGGCATTCAGGCGGCAGAGGCGCTCGCCGAAGCGCATTCCCGAGGCGTCATCCATCGGGACATCAAACCCCAGAACGTGATCATCACCCCTCGCGGACAGGTGAAGATTCTTGACTTCGGGCTGGCGAAGATCCTGCGAGATGAGAATGCTGTTCACACCGGCGAGCTGGATAGCCGCCTGACGGAAACCGGTGAGGTGGTCGGCACTGTCGGATACATGTCTCCCGAACAACTGAGAGATCTACCGCTCGACGCTCGCAGCGATTTGTTCTCGCTAGGCGTGCTGCTATACGAATGCGCCACCGGCAAGTCCGCTTTTGTCGGTTCGACCAAGATACAAATATCCTTGCAGGTTATCGAGGTCGACCCGCAAAGGCCGTCGCAACTGAGTGCGGAAATCCCCCTGGAGTTGGACTCTATCATCCTCAAGGCGCTCGCGAAGGATGTCGATGCCCGCTACCAATCAGCCGGAGCTTTGCTGGAGGATCTGCGGAGGCTCCGGGAAGCGCTACAGGGAAGCGGTAATGATACGCGTCCGCTGACTCCCCACCCGAGCCTGGCCAGGTCAACAGCCGCGGCAACACTATCGAGCGGCATTCGAAGAGTTCCAGTCAGGGTCAAAGTGGGAGTTGGAATCGTGGCGCTGTTGGTTCTTGGCGCATGGTCCGCGTTCCGAATCTGGAATAGCTCTCCGAATCAACCGTCCGCCGAAGCCAGGAACTGGTTCGATCGCGGCGTTCTCCACATGCGCGAAGGCACCTTCTACCAGGCGAGCAAGGAGTTGGAGCAGGCTGTCCGCACTGATGATGGATTCGCGCTCGCCCACGCCCGACTGGCCGCGGCGTATGTAGAGATAGACAACGCCGATAAGGCAATGGAAGAACTGGTCCACGCCCTTTCGCTTGTTTCCAATCGATCGGTGCTCACGAGCCAGGACGCCGCGTATCTGGACGCCGTCGCGGCTACAGTAAGGCGTGAGTTTCCAAAGGCGATTGAGCACTATCGTCAGCTTACGAACGAAGCGCCGGATCAGGATAAGGCTAGCGCTTATGTGGATCTTGGGCGCGCATATGAAAGAAGTGAGGACATCGACAAGGCGCAAGAATACTATTTGGAGGCGACCAAGAAGGACCCTCAATCCGCGGCAGCTTTTCTTCGGCTCGCGATCTTATACGGCCGTCGTCAGGATACGAAGGCGGACGAGGCATTCGCTCGAGCCGAAAGAATCTTTGGAATCATGAGCAATCAGGAAGGCGTGGCAGAAGTCTCCTACCAGCGTGGAGTAATCCTGGCCAAGATCAAGAAACTGCCCGAGGCCAGAGCCTTGTTGGAAGAGGCGCTTCAAAGGGCACAGAATCTTCCCGACAATAAATACCAGCTTCTAAAGACTCAGCTTCAATTGAGTGGCGTGTACTCCAACGCCGGGGATACCGAACGAGCGACGAAGGTTGCAACCGAAGCCATTGAATTAGCCCAGAAGAACCGAATACAGAACCTCGCAACCAATGGGTTGATAGAACTCGGCTACGTGTTTCTGTCGCGCGGAGAATTCAAAGATGCCCGCCGGTACTTTCAACAAGCACTCGATTTCGCCCAGCGCGACAAGGCTCGTAGCGCGGAGGCGAGGGCTATGCGAGCGCTTGGCAGCTTGAATCAGCAAGAGGGTAACACAGATGAAGCAATATCTTTGCTGGACCAGGCTCAGAAATTCTATGAGGCCGCCGGCTATCGAAAAGAGGCTTCCAGCGCGCTGCTTCTGCTGGGCCGCGCTTATCGCGACAAAGGCGATTATGAAGCCGCGATGAACAACTTTGATCAAACCCTTCGGCTTGCTACCGAACTCGCCGATCCAGCCCAGATCGCCGCCACGCACCAGAGCATCGCCTTCCTGCGTGGCAGTGAGCAGGAAAGATATCCTGAGGCGCTTCCACATCTCGACGAGAGCTACAAGATTGATGAATCGCTAGGTGCGAAAAACGATATGGGGTATGTTCAGATGATGCGTGGCGCGTTCCTCTGGCGGCTGGGACGCTATCAGGAAGCCCGAGATGCTCTGGATCTGGCGTTCAAGATAGCGAGTCAGCCTAACGCGAACCTGAAGACTGTCCTTGCCTGGGTGCACCTGACAAATTCTCAAATGGCTTTAAGCGAGCGGCGTTTCGACGAGGCGAAAATAAAGGCTCAGCAAGCGCTCGACCTGTCGGAGAAGGACTACCGCGATGTCGCGCTTCAGGCAAAATACAGTCAGGGCCTGGCGCAGGCGTTATCGGGCGCGGCGCAACAGGCGAGGAAGCCATGCGAGGAAGCCGTCGCAATGGCCAGGGAGGTGAAGAGCCCACGACTGCTCTCGAGCGCACTTTTGGCGCTCGCCGAAATATTGCTGCTGGGGAACGACGCGCAGCGCGCTTTGGCGACTGCCCGGGAGGCAGAAAAAATGTTCGCGCACGCGGGCCAGCAAGATTCAGAGTGGCGAGCATTACTGCTAGCGGCGCGCGCCAGTCAGCTCGCCGGCAACAAATCAGCCGCGCATGACTATGCCAACCGCGCTGACGGCTTGTGCGCCGGACTGCAGCAAATGTGGGGCGCCGAAGCATATGCCGGCTACTTGCGGAGACCTGACATCGAGACCTGTCGCCGGCAGATAGCTCAAATACTCGATCGCAGCAAATGAATGAAATCCAAACTAAAAGGAGACAAAACAATGATGCCCGTAACTCAGATGCCCACCTACGGTACCAACCAATCGCCCGCCCTGTACTTCGGTACTAGTGAAGGAGACCCCGGCGGCGGCTCGGCAGGCGGCGGCAAAAAGCCCAAGCCATCCAAAACGGGATCGGGCAAGAAAACAAAAGCCCCGAAGAAAGGCGCCAAGAAAAAATAGTTTAATAGCATCCGTCCTGACTTTTTCAGCGGCTTGAATGTTCAGAGATATCGGTAGTGGGGTATTAGCGTGTTGCCGGCGAGCAGTCCTCTGCGTCCCCTGCGCCCTCCGCGGTTTTTCCTGCTCAGTGGCTCGGAATCAACCGCAGAGGACGCAGAGGAGAAACGCGAATGTGAGCGAGCAGCACACTATCACCCCACTACCGAGATATCCGGCCGCAGGAAACAGTCATCTTCCGGAGCGGGCGAGAACCTGCCGGGTTAGTATTCCCGAAGCCGCGCTCTATTGTAGCTTGCATACCGCAGACTAGTAGACGAGCGTATCGACCGCACCGTAAACAAGACCGGTTCGCGCGGCCGGCGATTGTAGAGTGTTCAGCCGTTGGGGACACCTGCTTCACGGCCGCGCCTCATCCGCTCGGCGAACAAATCTATGGCTGGACAGGAAGAAGAAATCGGCACAAGAGCGAGGCTCAAGTCAGCCGCGAACTCATTGCGTAGCCATTCCGCTAAGGCGATGCGGCTTGCAGACTTTCTGAAGGCATTCGATAAGGGCGGGAGACTCTTGAGAGAGGAACGTCTAAGAATAGTCGACCAGGCACTCTTGCTGATCGAAATGAACTACGTGCACCTTCCCCTCAAGCGCGCAATGCACGCCATCGATCCAATCCAGCGCCTCAGGCTGCTGAAGTTCCGTCTTTTGGAAATGAAGGAGAGCGACCTGCCCAATGAAATGCAATTCCACAGGCGCATGCTCGAAATCTTCTCATCAACTCGCGATCTTCATACGCTGTACTTATTGCCCGCGCCCTTCAAAGAGCATGTCGCCTATCTGCCATTTCTCATCGAGCAATATTTCGAACGCGACAAAAATCACGAAAGAGTCGAGAAGTTCCTTATCTCGCGCCTGGTCCCCAACTACTACGAGTCGATTCCCAATGCCGGGCCCGAAGTGCTCTGTTTCCAACCCGGCGTCGAAGTCCTCTACTGGAACGGCGTTCCCATCAAGAGAGCAATCGAAATAAACGGCGAAACGCAAGCCGGCAGCAACGTCGAAGCACGGTTTGCGCGCGGGCTTGATAATCTGACGATCCGACCGCTCGAGACGTCGATGCCGCCCGACGAAGCGTGGGTGAACCTCACTTACCGAACCGAGAATGGAAAGACCTTCACACTTGCACAGGAGTGGCTGGTCTACAAAACCGGCGAGGATGGCTCGCCGTCCGTGGCATCAGAGCACACCAAGAAAAAGCGAGCCGCGATCGACATCAAGAAAACCAAGATCAATCAGGTGAGGAGAGCCTTCTTCGAGCGGCGTAACGTGCCGGTCCGCAAGTCACTTCGGCACTTCCTGTATGCCGAGACCAGAACCGTAGACGGCAAAGACCTCGGGTACATCCGCCTCTTCAGCTTCGACGTGGATGAGCCGGACGACTTCGTAAAAGACTTTGCCCAGGTGATCACGTCTGAAGGATTCCCCCAGGAGGGACTGATCATCGACGTGCGCGGCAACGGAGGCGGAAAGATCAGGGCAGGCGAACGCTTGCTTCAGTTGTTTACCCCGCGAAACATAAAGCCGGAGCGATTTGAGTTCATCAATACGCCCCTGAACCTCGAGATTTGCCGCAGGGCGCCGGAGGATTGGAATCTCTCGCGGTGGGTTGACTCCATTGCCGAAGCGGTGGTCACCGGAGCAACTTATTCTACCGGCTTCCCGCTTACCTCTGAGGAGTCCTGCAACGCGATGGGGCAGATGTATTACGGCCCGGTCATATTAATTACCGATGCATTGTCCTATAGCACGACGGATATTTTTGCCGCCGGGTTCCAGGACAATGAGATCGGCGAGGTCCTCGGCACGAGCGACAATACGGGAGCCGGCGGTGCAAACAATTGGTGGTACGACGACTTGATGACGGCGATTGGTAAGCATCCTCACTCCGTATTCAAACCGCTACCGCGCGGCGCCGACATGGTAGTCGCGCTTCGCCGCAGCATACGCGTTGGCAGGCACGCCGGAAGACCTCTTGAAGAACTCGGGATCGTCCCGGACGAACGCCACTATATGACTCGGGCGGACGTGCTTGGGACAAATGAGGATTTGACCAAACGTGCTGCAAAGATACTGGCAAAGAAGCCCGCATACCGACTTTCGGTTGAACATTTTTCAGGGAAAGACGGCGCTCGCTGGATAGTTGTCAACCTCTGCTCAAAGGTCGAGCCGAGCGACAATAAGAAAAAGATCTCGCGGTTGGATGTCTATTTGAATGGCCGTCCTTACAAATCTGTCGACGCAAGGGAAGGCTCGATGCGCGACAGAAGAATAACGCTGGGCGGCGGCCACAAAGGTAAGACTGAGCTCAGTCTTGAAGCCTATGACGGAAAGAATGATCTGGTTGCGGCCTACAAACGCTCCGTCTGACCTGGGAGCGCAGGCCTCCCTGCCTGCCTGTTCTCCACGCAAGAACCCACCAGAAACCAAACGCAGACTGTGCAACCAGGCAGGAAAGGATGTCTGCGCTCCCTGGAACTACACATAAGACCCGCCGGTCACCAACACACAATGTCCAGTCACATAATCAGCCAGCGGTGACGCGAGAAACAAAACCGGCCCCGCAGCTTCATCCGGAGTCCCCGCCCGTCCAAGTGGAATAAACTGCGCGGCCATCTGACGCATCTGGTCGGGAATGCCCAGCTCGACCTGCTTGCCCGCGCGCTCGATCGTCTCGTGCTTCTCCTTAGCCTGAGTAAGCCGAGTATCGATGAAGCCATAAGCCACCGCGTTGACGTTGATGTTGAACCGGCCCCACTCTTTTGCCATGGTCTTTGTGACCCCGACGATGCCCATCTTGCCCGCGGAATAATTGACCTGCCCGGGATTCCCCGCAACCCCGGAGGTCGATGAAACATTGACGATCTTTCGATGCACTCGTTTGCCTTCAGCGATTTCCTGTTTGGCCGCCTCGCGCATGTAAGGCGTGGCCGCGCGGATGATTCGAAAAGGCGCAGTGAGGTGAACGTCAATCATCGCGTACCACTGCTCGTCGGTCATGTTTTGTATGACCGCGTCCCAGGTGTAACCGGCGTTGTTGACGATGATATCAATTCCGCCGAAGGACTCCGCGCAGGTCTTGACCAATCTATCGGGAAACTCAACGTCGGTGACGCTGCCCGCGGCTACGACAGCCTTGCCGCCCGCCGCGTTGATCTCATCAGCAGTAGTCTGAGCAACCTCCGCATCAATGTCGTTGATCACCACTGAAGCGCCGTGCTCGGCGAAGAGCTTTCCTATGCTGCGGCCGATGCCGCGACCCGATCCGGTAACGATTGCCGACTTGCCTTGAAGCAGTCTGTAGTCAGTCATCTTTGATTCCTCTCTAAGTAACTATGTAATACAAATTCCCCCATCAACGGGTATCACCACGCCGTTCACATAAGCGCCCGCGCGTGAGGCAAGGTAAATCGCGACTCCCGCCATGTCCTCGGGCGAGCCTATCCGCCCAAGCGGGCAGTCCGCCTCGATCTTATCCTTGTAGGTTTCCAGCAACCACTTCGTCATCTGGCTCGGGAACGGGCCGGGAGCGACGGCGTTCACGGTTATGTTGCTCGGCCCGAGTTTCACCGCGAGCACGCGAGTCAAATGATGAACCGCCGCTTTGCTTGGAGCATAAGCGTAGTTCTCAACCATCGGAACTTTGAGCCCGTCGATCGAGCCGATGTTGATCACTCTACCTGGATCATCCGGTGTTGCAGCCTTCTCGAGCATCGGCACCAGGTCTCTCGTAAGAAAGAACAGCGCCTTGACGTTAGTGTCCATCACTTTGTCAAAGCCCGCTTCGGGATAATCGGCCAGCGACGCGCCCCACGCAGCGCCTGCGTTGTTCACCAGGATGTGCAACGCCTCTTCTTTTGCCGATAACTCTCGAACCAGATGCGCACATCCGTCGCCTGTCGAAACATCGGCCGGAATTGAATAGCACGAACCGAAGGCCGAGAGTTCTTTCGCTACCTGGTCACAGACCTCAGCCTTGCGCGATGAAATGTAGACTTTCGCGCCCGCCTGAACGTATCCTCGCGCGATCATCAACCCAATGCCTCGCGAGCCTCCGGTTATCAGAGCGACTTTTCCCTTGATCGAAAACAGTTCCTGAACATTCATTGCCAGATCTGTCATTGAGTTTTCCTCTTAGAGTTTTATGCCGGCGGTGCGATTGCTCATCAACCGCGCCCCCTCGGTCATCACACGATGAACGAGCGACTGTACCAGTTCTTTGTAGCTGGTGCCATCTCGCGCTTCTCACCATAACCTTACTCTTGACGCCCGGGGTCCGGCTGGGCTTAAATGCAAAGGCCGAAGGATGGCCCCTTCGTTTCAAATCAAACTTGAATCTGTGGTACCTCTGTCATGCCGATTTATGAATATCTGCTAATGGCGAGCGACGCTGTGTTGATTCTCGGCGGCGCTACTATGTATTGGTTCTCACCCAGGATCAGACGCAACTGGGTATTTGGCTACGGCTCACCGCGGTCGATGATAAACGACAACGCCTGGCAATCCGCGAATCGCTTCGCCGGTTCGGCGCTTGCGCTGCTGACGCTCGCGGCGATGCTTATTCAGGTGAGTCTGTGGCCTATGATCGGATCAAATGATATGGCCCAGGCGCTTGCGACCGCCTCGATCCTGGCGCTTCCGTTCCTGGTAATGTTCCTGACCGAGCGATACCTGGCGCGCGTTTTTAGAAACTGACGCAACCAGGATAGACCTGTACGGGCGGCCCTCCTTAGAAACCATCCGACTCTGCGAGCTTTGCGGTCCTTTGCGAGCTTTGCGCAAGGAATCCGCTCGAGAAAGAGAGATACGTTGAACGCAAAGCTCGCAAAGTACCACAAAGCTCGCAAAGCGGTTTCTTCACGCTATCGGCTCGTTAAGACGAGTTCGGTGACTCCGTGGCCGCCCCTCACTGGTGAACCCTGTCGCATTTCTAAGAGGGGCGGCCACGGAGGGCCGCCCCTACATGTCTAACGAAACACCACGCGAACACGACCGCTGAACTCGCGCGGATACCCGAAGTGAGTTCCTTCGAACGGGTTTCCAAAATTGTAAGCGAAGCCCCGATCCGCAAGGTTCAACACATCAAACTGCACGCGCAAACCAATCCGTTCATTTCTGAACAGCTCGGCTCCGGCTGAAGCGCCAAGCACCGCCCACGGCTTTACTCGCTCGCGCCCGAAATCCACAAGGTCTGCCCCGGGAGCCGACTTCAATTCTTCCAATCGATCGGGATCAATCTCCAGGGGCACTCCGCTTTCGTACCGGCCCGACAGTGCGGCCCACACGCCGGTCTTCGCGTGCCTATACATCACCTCAAAAGCCGCAACGTTGCGTTCGTCGTGGTCGGGTATGAATCTCGTGCCCGGCCCGATCTCGATCACATCATCTGTAAGAAACAATCCTCCGTTGATCGGACCGGTTTGGAGTATGCGCTGGTTGGTGTAGCTCAAATAGGCCGACCAGCCGCGTTTCTCCGGCACGTCTAACCTGACATCAAGGCCGCGCGCGAATCCCCTGTCAACGCTGTTCGGGAAAATCACCGTAGTCGAGAAGAACACGTTAGGATCATCATAGTTCCGAAAGTGACGCCACCAGTAAACCGCATCGAGTTTGAGCCAGCCGCCAACGTCTTGAGCGAACCCCGCCTCATAAGCAGAGGTCCTCTCCGACCGAACGTTAGCGCCCCCGCCGGTCGCCGCTTGAAACGGCGACAACGCCCGCGCCTGCTCCGAATCGGCCAGGAGCAGGTTCTCGATCTGAGGCGGCATGAACAATCGATTGAATGAGCCGCGGATTGCAGTTCTGGTCTTTGGTATGAAGTACACCGCGCCGGCTCTCGGGCTGAACTGCTGCTCGGAGACCAACAGGCTGGAGTGATCGTATCTCAGACCCGCGTTGACTGTGAGATTAACAACCGGCGCAAAAGTATCCTGCACGTAAGCCGAAGCCTGGCCGCGCGTTTTGCGATCTCGAAACACAAACGGATTTGACCTGTCGAACGCCAGCGCAGCTTCGCTTACTCCCTCTTCTCTTGCGGCTTCGCGATCAGTGACCGCAAACGTAAAGAACTCAGCCGGGGTGATTCGAGTAGCTTCGGCTCCGGCTTTTAGCGAATGACGGCCAACGGCGTGAGTCACCGAAGCCAGCAGCCCAAGCCTCGTGTGACTGCGGTCCTGCGCGGCAAACAGAGGCGTGTCCAGAGCGCTTCCTATCAACTCCGCTTCACGAAAGCTATGAAAGAAAGCAACGTTACTGACCGTGTGTTGGGAGAAAGCTCGCTGCCAGCTTATGGACTCTCTGTTGTCCATCAACTCTTGCCGCTGATGCTGACCCGCCAGCTCTTGTCCCTCGTTGTTTGGCACTCGAAAACTCGAACCGTTAACCGAGAGATTCAAGATCAGAATGTCATCGCCGGTCGGATGCCAGTCCGTTCGCAGGTTGAGCCTCGCCGCGCCGCCCCGGTTATTGAAGTTTCGAGGATCGACCGGATCGAGATAACGATTACTCTTGCTGGCAGAACCGGCGACAAAGAAGCCGGCCGACTTCCCTCCTCCGCCGACGCTAGCCGAAAGCTCGCGAGCGTTGAAGCTGCCGCCGCTGAGCTCCAGACTGCCCGCCAGCGGCTTGCCTATGCCGGAGATCGGTTGAATGGTCACGACCGCGCCGGACTTGCCGCCGAATTCGGCGGGCAGGTTTCCTGTCAGAACATTCATCGAACTGATCATTTCGGTATCGAGCCCACTGGCCATTGTCGAGTCGAAGCGATCGGCTACGGGCACTCCGTCTACGACAAACAATATCCCGTCGTCGACGCCTCGAATGTGCAACAGCCCGTTGTTTTGGCTTGTCCAGCCGGGCAGAGTAGAAATGATTTGCTGAACGCTGCGCACTGTGCCGGGCGAGCGCCGGATAGACGTTTCATTGAGATCCTGTTCGCTGCTGACCGAATCCCTCTCGATCAATCCTGATTCGGCTTCGACAGTGATCGTCTCCTGAGTCCCCGGCACCTCGAGCTTCACCTCAACCTCGACGGGTATGTTCGACCGCACGGTAATCTTTCGCGACGTCCGCTGAAACCTGGGTGCTTCAGTGACGACCTCGTAATCATCGAAGGGAACGTTATTGAATCCAGCGACGCCATGATCATCGGTCGTAGCCGATTGTTTGTAACCGGAGATCCTGTTTGAGAGCGTCACGGTCGCGCCTGCGACAACGTCTGCTGATGGATCAGTGACGGTGATTCTGACAGTGCCAATCTGAATCTGCGCGGATGGTCTTGCTACCGTGACTGGTGAGAAAAAACTCGCTAATAGAACCCAGCATACTAGCCGCGCCACTACTAGATTGATGCTTCGATCGTATCGAAGGAGCTTCATGCGGCCCGCTAACGTTTCAATCACTGCTTCGATTATAGTCACGAGCCCGGCGCGAAAAAAGGCCGTGCCCGAATCCCACCAACGCAGAGACTGGAAAAAGTAAAACGTTCGTAGTCCGGCCTTCAGGCGGAAGTTCGTAATCCTGCGTAAACCAAGATACAAACTTCCGCCTGAAGGCCGAACTACGAACGTCTTACAGTCTTTGAATCGTTGGGTCGGATCGATCTCCGCGGCTACTTCGCAAAGTAGCCACGTCTTGTTCTGACTCTCGCGCCGGGAAGGTTGATGGCGACACCGATCTTTCGCCACTGTCCGTCCTTGCGCAGCGTTTTGGGCGTGTAAGCTATGCTATATAGCGAGTGCAGCTCGGCGGCTACCTGTTTGTAGACCCCTTCAAGGTCTTCCGCTCGCTCGGCCTTGAACAATGCGGCGCCCGTTTGGTCCGCCATCATCTCGAGCTGCTTGCGCGCAGTTGCGTAAGCATCGTGGCCGCTGCGTCCCTGTCTTCCAATAGTCTCGTATTCGGTGTCAAAGTAAATCGGATAGATCGTAGCATCGGCCTCTTCGACTCGCGCGAGCAGTTCGTCAAACCCGTGCTTCGGCGTGTAGTCGGAGTCGTCCGGGTGATCGAGCGAGTTGTCAACGCCATCAGTCATGACGACCACTGCCTTGCGCGTCCCGCCGGCCTCATCCAGCAAGTTCATCGTCGCCCACATCGCGTCGTAGTAAGCCGTGCCCGAGTGCCTGTTCTTGATATCGTCGATGCGATCGTTGAGCAGCTTATGATTGGTCGTGAAATTCGAGATGACAAAGAAGCGTCTGGTGAATGCCGCCACCGCTATGTTGTCGTCGGGCTTAAGCGAATCGACAAATTTCTGGGCCGCCTTCTTGATGATCTTCATCTTGTGAGAAGTGCTCCCGCTGAGATCGAGAAGCAGAACGATGTTGAGCGGGGCGCTGACTTGTTCAAAGTGAAACAGCTCCTGAGAAACGCCGTCTTCATAGACGACGAAGTCTTCCTTCCGCAGCGCCGGCAGCGTCTTGCCGTTTGCGTCGGTCACCTTGACGTTGAGGCTGACCAGACGGGCCTCGAGCTTGAGCATCTCTCCACTTGGGACGGCGCCGTCCCCGACCGCCGATGGTTGGGGTTCGGGCGCTACTTCTGAAGCTGCGCTCAAGGCTTTCGCTCCAGGCGCGATGGAGCCAGGCGCGATGGAGCCAGTCGCGCCGCCGGTGTCGAAGCTTCTGCCGGAAGATATGGTGTGAGAAATCCCGTCGCGTAGAAGGGTGATGTTCCCGCGCCCGCTGCGAGCGATGATTGTCGAGCCTCCCAGTCCGATCCTCGCGTCCAACGCGTGGCGATCGGGCTTACCAAACGGCGTGGAAGGAATCCTCGATTCAATGCTTCCGTCAATCGTTCTAAGCGAGAGATCCGAGTTTGAATCTGGCGGAAGATTCAATTTGATAGCGCCGGATTCAGTTTCAACCGATAGGCCGGCGACGGCTCCGCTGACCACCACGCTTCCGGCACGTGCTCTCAAGCTGAGATGTGCGGATGCGGGGACATACACCGTCAGAGCGATACTCGGGTCTCCGGCTGCGATCCGAATCTTCAGAGTGTCCGCCGAGGTTCGCTCAAACAGGACGCGAGATGAGAGCCGTGTGCTGTCGATCTGACCGGCAGATGCGATAACTCTTGCCTCGCGGCGATCCCAGGTCTGAACATCGGTTGGTCCGTCGATGTTTTCAACGGAGATCATCGAGAGATTTTCAGAGAAGTCACGCTGTAGCGTCGATACGCTATCGGCGTACCCGCGATAGGCGAGTGTTGGCAATGTGCAAATCAGAATCGCAACCAGCGCTCGACCTGTCATTGTTATTGGCTTCATGAGCTTATTGGCCTCACGGCACTTCGTTATTAATACGGGTCGAGCGTCCAGGCCGGGTGCAAGTTTTCCAAAACCAATTTCGTTCGCGGTGTCCTAGTTTGATTTGGAGTGCGGCGGCAAGGTACTCCGCGACTGCCGCTTTCACTCCCGTCGATTCTATCACCTGCCAAAGCGGCGTCGCGGAGTACCTTGCCGCCGCACTCCAAATTAAGACAGTGCCCAATTTCGTTCTAATCCGGTACGCGCCTGTATCAAAAGCTCTGCCGCGGGCAGCGCAAGGCTCTTCGCGGGTCTCTTTTCTACGAACGACAGGTCGGCAGATGCCACGCTCATTACCCGATTACAGGAATGGTGATTGCTCACAACAGCATAAAGCAGAAGGCTATGGAATTAATCGCGGCAATATCTGTCGGTCTCGTCGTCATTGCCTTTGCGGCCGGCATAAGCTGGCTCGCGCTCAGGGTGTTTTTCTTTGCCTTGAGTCGCGGTCTAAGGCCAGCGCCCGAGCGGGAGGCCGTCGACGAGCGAACGGAATTGATCGAAGACGTTGGCAGGCTCCGTGGCCTTGCGACTCAGTAACGAGAGGTAACGAGACGCGAGGCGTCGCGGGCCAACGGCCTGCGCCCACACAGGTCAGGAGGTAACAGACAATGAGAGTGAGTGAAATCATGACCACAAATCCGGCGTGCTGTATTCCGTCCGATACCGCCCAGACGGCGGCCATCATCATGAGAGACGAGGATACCGGCATCGTGCCAGTTGTGGAGAATAAAGGAAGTCGCAAACTGGTCGGGGTCGTCACGGACCGCGATCTCTGTATCGGGGTTATTGCCGAGCGGCCGCAGACAACCGACGGCGGTCTTGATCCGACAAATGCGCCTATCGAGCAGTTCATGACCGCTCAGGTCGTGACCTGTAGCACCGACCGCGATCTGGAAGACGTGCTCGCCCTGATGAGAGAGAATCAGGTGCGGCGTGTTTTAGTAGTCGATCAAAAGAACGAAATCCAGGGCGTGGTTTCGTTTTCTGATCTGATGATGCGTGGCGCTATTCCGAAAGGCGAGACGCGTCAGACGCTCAAGAGCATTTCAATGCCGACTGGTGAAGCAAGCAAGCCTCGCGCCGAATCGGCTGACGCGGCTTCGAAGACGAAGTAAGACTTAACAAACAAGACAACGGAGGTGAGTAATCATGAAGAAGCTAGTGCCTGTTGCTCTCATCGCGATCGGATTGTTTTTTGTCGGCTGCAGCTCGCAAGCCGTGGACGACTCTGTCGTCACTGCCAAGGTGAAGGGCGAACTTGCCACCGACAAACAGACGAGCGCAATAAAGATAGGCGTTGATACGGTAGGAGGCGTGGTAACCCTATCCGGCACCGTTCCGACGGACACCGAAAAGAGCAAAGCCGAGGCGCTCGCCAAAAAGACCGACGGTGTGAAGCGCGTCGTGAATAAGATCTCGGTTGATCCGAACTCACTGGGCGCGACGAACATCGGAGACAAGGCTGGCGAAGCAGCGAAGAACGTTGGCGGAGCTATTAGCGATGAAGCTATCCTCGCGACGGTGAAGGCCAAGCTGATCGCTGACGGCATCACCGGCACCAACATCGACGTCAACAACGGAAACGTGGTTCTAAAAGGACAAGTCGATAACCCGCAAAAGAAAGCTAAAGCGGAAGACCTCGCCAAAGGAACCAACGGCGTCCGGGATGTGCGAAATCAGTTGACGGTAAAGAGCGCATCATCCTCGTAATCGACCGGGTAGTGCACAAGCGAATGCGCTAGTCCTGTATGGGCGGTCCTCCGTGGCCGCCCCTTAGTGAGCAAGCGCTTTCTGAGGAGGGGCGGCCACGGAGGACCGCCCGTACAGGAGTGCCCTTCATCGCTATCGAAACCTTTGTTACATGCAACTAGCGAGGTTCATACCGCCACCTTCCGGTGAGCAATGAGCCGCAGCAAACCGTTGATCGCCAGGTGGAGCAGAACGTAAACAACCAGCGCGATCACATAAGAAAGCCTTAATTGGAATCGGCCGCTCGATGGGTCGACAAGCAGGCCGCGGAACGGCGCCAGCAAAGGACGGTTCAACGCTTCGATGAACCGGTTGAAGGAATTCGATTCGCGGGCGCCAAGCAAGTCGAGCACAATCTCGAGCGTGATCAGACCGTAAATCAAGTAGAAGATGTAATCGACCACTTGAGAGACACGCGCGACGAGGCGCGCGCGTTCGACTTCCGTTTCGGTCTCAACCACCTCGGCAAATGCCTTGCGCTTAAACCCCTCGCCGACCACGGCGGCGTTATGTTTGTCGCGCTCGTCCAGCCGGTCCGCCTCTCGCGCAATCTCTGCGTGAACTCCGCGTCGCGCCTCCTGTTTTACGGCTTCGTGTTCGGCGATACGCTGCGATTCGTCGATAGCGAGTTTCTCGTCCTCGAGTAACATTGACCACCTCCTGGTAGCGGATCAGTTTGAGGTTCAGAGTTCGAAGTTCAGAGTTCAGAGTTCAAGCTTTAGCTTGCTGCTTTCAATGCACAGGAGCAAGCTAAAGCTTGAACTCTGAACTCTGAACCTCAAACAAAGAATGCGGAGCAATAAGGCAAGGCCGGTGCCATCGATTTCGTTGTGATTCACGAAGGTCAGAGTATGGTTTCGTATTGATCAGGAACACATTGTGTACCGTCACTCGCGCCAAGCGTGTGCGCGAATCGAACATCAGAGAATTGTGTCCGATTCATGGTGAGCTACGTAATTGACTCCAGAATCAATGGCTAGAAGTCTGCGGCAAATCCGGTCCTCACGTTTCACAACCGGCACACCGGTTGCGCAAGGACTGGCGTAGAGATGCGAACCGGTCGTGTTACGGTTCGCAACCAAGGGAGAGAAGCGTGAAAGACGGTATGACCAAAAAGGCTCTGCTGGTCGTCGACGATGACGTCGAGTGGACTGATCTGCTCAGGGTCTTCTTCTCTAACAAGTACGCAGTATCTGTCGCGAACCACGCAGATCAGGCAATCGAGGCCATTCGGCGGGAGGCGCCTCACGTAATAATTCTGGACCTGATAATGCCGTCGGTAGATGGTTTCGGATTGATGCATCGGATGAAGGATATCCTGCCGAAGACGGTTCCGACTGTTCTAACTACGGGATGGGGAGGTTCGGATCTCAAGGAGAGCGCCGAATCCGTCGGCTGCGTTGCGGTGCTCTCGAAGCCCGTTTCATTGACGGAATTGGAAACGTTGGTTTCATCACTAATGGACGGATCATACAACGGGGGCTCGCAGATTGGTCCCGAAACAAGCGTGAACGCTGCCCGAAACACGGGAATCGATAATCGCAATTACGAACGGTAGAAGTACGAGTGCCTGAGGAGGTCGTGTGCCGATCAGTCCGGCAGATACTTTGCCAGCCGATCCAGCAGCGCTTCAATATCAACCGGCTTAGTCACGTAGTCCACCCATCCGGCTGTTTCCACAAAACGCTCAATGTATTCCACGTCATGCGCCGAAAGAGCGATGATCGGAACGCTGTTCATCGCCGCGTCTTCTTTGATTCTCTTTGTGGCGCTGAAGCCATCAATGCCCGGCAAAGAGAGGTCCATCAAAATAATGTCGGGCTTTGAACTAAGCGCACACTCGATTGCCTGCGCGCCATCGGCGGCTTCGATTACTTCATATCCTTCGATTTCCAACAGCTTCTTTAGTCCGGTGCGGCTGTCTTCGAAATCATCAACCAATAGCACGCGTTTATGAGAGTTCATTTGAGTTCCTGACTTGCTCGCGCCTATGCCGGCATTGTAACACCGAATGCGCCCCGACCAAGACGATCGCCGGCGATCGGAAGAACTTTCACCTAACCAGCAATCAGATGTTCGTCCGACGGGCTGGCAGGTTGTCGTCCTCCCACAAAGAGCCGGCGTATACATATGGGTCACATACACGAGGCAATCGTGTCTTCTTTTAGGCCGCGGTTTAACTTCGGCATCCACAAACCCTGCTTCTATCTGAGCGTCTGAGGTGGTACATCGGTTGCCTGAACAGACGTGACGAAGCTCTTTGTTCCGTCGGCAGTAAAGCTTAAACGCGCGGAAAACAAAAGAACCGGTGCAGCCTCTTTGCGAGAAACGCGTGCCGGCAAGCTAGTCAGAGAGTTGGGCGAAGCAATGGGCGCACTGGCATCAGGCAGTTCGTGGGCGGGTAACAATGTAATGCTATTGCTCTGTGATGCAGCCGGCAAAGTTCAAGCAGTAAGCTCGGGAGCGGGCATAGAAGTCATTTCCGGTATCAACGCCGGAGAAATGCTTGGCGTGAACTCGGCGGTGAACCAGTGGTTCCTGGAGCGCATGCAGGAAGCAGGCGAACTGGCGGATTACTCCGCTGAAGCCGATCTGGATTTGGAAGATGGAGAGAGACACGTGTTCGTAAGACTCGACAGACTGAAGTGCGAGAATGAACTTTATCGATATGCGCTGCAGTTGTGTCCGGACCAGGCGGCGAGACCCGCACGCGAGCTGCCCAGGATAGAAGACGGCGATTCGGTAGTCACCCGAAAGCAATGGCACGAAATAAAGAACCATGTGGGCGCCTTACGGTTGTACGCCACTTTCCTCAAACGGCGAATGCCGGAAGGAGATGAGCGAGAAATAGTAGACAAGGTGCTCCAGGGAATCAATACGTTGATTGGCTATCTTGATCGCATTCGAAGAGGAGAACCTTAGATGAAGAAGCAGCAGAACGTCCTTGTCATCGACGACGAAGAACAGATGTTGGACTCACTACGGCTGAATCTTCAACAGACGGGTTATTCGGTTACCACAGCCTCGAGCGGAGCTGAAGGCATCGCGCTCTACGACGCTGGCGACTTCAATCTCGTCCTCTGCGATCTGCAACTGCCCGACATCCCGGGCCTTGAAGTGCTGCGAAGGCTGAAAGAAAAGGATCCCGCTACTGAGGTAATTATCATCAGCGCCTATGGATCGATCGAAAACGCAGTCGAAGCCACGAAGGGCGGCGCGTTTCACTTCGTCGAGAAGCCCTTCGAGTTTGATGAGCTGCAACTGCTGATCGATCGCGCCATCGAGCGCCAGGAGCTGATCGAAGAAAGCGAGGGGCTTCGCCGCACTCTTCGCGACCGAACTACCTACAGCAACATCATCGGGCGCTCAAAGAAAATGCAAACCATTTACGAGATGATCGAAGCGGTCGCAAAGAGCGACGCGAACATCTTGATTGTGGGCGAATCAGGGACCGGCAAAGAGCTGATCGCAAACGCGGTCCATTACAACTCGCATAGATCGAAGGGCAGGTTCGTGAAGGTGAATTGCTCCGCCTTGCCGAAAGAACTGATCGAGTCTGAGTTGTTCGGGCACACAAAAGGCGCGTTCACCGGCGCGGCTCGCGACAAGGAGGGACTGATCGCGAGCGCCAACGGCGGCTCACTGCTTCTGGATGAAATTGCCGAGATGCCTCTCGAATTGCAGCCCAAGCTACTGCGCGCGCTGCAGGAGCGCGTCTACTATCGGCTGGGCAGCGAGCAGCCCATAGAAGTCGATTTTCGATTGATCTGCTCCACCAATCAAAACCCGCTGGATGCCGTTCGAGGCGGGTCGCTGCGAGAGGATCTTTACTATCGCATATCGACTATTACGATCGAACTGCCGCCGTTGCGCGAACGCGCCGAGGACATTCAACTTCTCGCGGATCATTTTCTGAAGACCTTCTCTGACAAGTATGGAAAGCAAATGCAGGGATTCTCTCAGCCGGCGCGCGCGTCCATGTATAACCATCAATGGCCGGGCAACGTGCGAGAGCTCGAATCCGCAATCGAAAGAGCTGTCTTGCTTTCCAAAAGCGACGTCGTCGAGGCCACTGATTTTCAGTTCACGATGATCGAGCCGCAGACGCATTCAGATAACGGATTTGTGGCGCCGTCCAATATGACGCTCGAGGAAATCGAACGCGCGGTGATCGAGCAGACACTCAAGAGGACTAACGGAAACAAGCAAGCCGCCGCAAAGGCGCTGGGCATTTATCGCCCGAGGTTATACAGCAAGATTCAGAAATACAATCTAACCGTTTGAGCTCTGCGCCTTCTCTCCCTCAACAGGAAAGCCCTTATCAAACCAGGCGCTCAACCCACCCGCCAGCGGTCTCACCTTTTCGATACCTCGTCGCTTTAACAACAGCGCCACACGGGCGCTGGTAGCTTCGTTCGGTCAGGTGCAGAACAGCACTATCTCGCGGTCGCGGGGAATGCGGGTATGGTCCTGCTCGACTGTTTCGGGCGACATCCGAATCGCTCCGGGAATCGTCTGCGGCGCGGCGTCGAAATCGAGCGAATGGCGAAGATCGACGACGACCACATCTTCACCTAGTTCAATCCTTCGCTGCAGCTCATCGGGCGTGATCCGCGCGATTCGCAAGCTTCGGATGAATCTCCTGCGTTGAACGTATTTCCACCCGATGTAAGCGCCGAGGGCCCCGGCGAGGATAACCAGGATTGAGAACCCAAGGCTCGCCACGCGCGCGGCAACCTGTTCAAGTTGATTGCTGAAGACATAGCCAAGCGCGACGAAGGATCCCAGATACAGCAGCGCTCCAAGCCCATCAAAAAGCAGGAAGCGCCCAAGCCGCATTCCGATAATTCCCGCCAACGGCGGCGCCATTGTGTTCAACCCCGGAACAAACTTGGCAATAAGCAGTGAGCGAGCTCCGTGACGCACGAACGCGCCTTCCGTCTTGCGAACGCACGAATCCGGTTCGAGCGAAATGCGGCAAAGCAGATTCAAAACCTTCCCACCGCGAACTCTTCCGAATTGATACCAGCTCACGTCGCCTATCAGGGATGCCAGCACCGCAAGGGCGATCGCCGCCCAAACGTTCATCTGCCCCTGGCCGGCAAGAGCACCCGCGGCGAGCAGGAGTGGCGTCGCCGGCAGCGGCAAGCCGAGTTGTTCGGCTAACACCCAGATGAACAGAACCGAGTATCCGTGACGAATCAGAAATTGGAACGCTTCGTCCATATATTTGCTTTCGACCAGCTCGAGGCTGCGGAATCAGCGACCGCCATATTAGCGCAGTAGGCGGTCGCTCGCACAGCACTGTAGCGTAGACAGTCCAGTCTGCGCGTGCCTCGGATGGCTACGATTTGAAAACAGGCTACGACTGGAGCTAGATCGCTTGCGCTCAGCCGCAAGCAATCGCCCTCTATGCTGTGTATTTGCGTTGTGTTTTTTTCTAGCAGCGACCCCAATTAGCCATTGATGAAACAGCGTGGATATCTTCCGCAGCGGGGCTCAGAGTAGAGGCTTCTAATTCAATTAATCGGTCAAACGACTTGACACGGCGCGCTTGGAAGGAGCTAGGGCATCATTCTCGAGTAAGAAACACGTCCCAAGCCCATCTGCCAACACTGGCACCGTGTTCATCTCTCACCTTTGACCTATACCTGAAGAGGTTTCCATACTGGTCCGTTCGTTTTGATGTCTTGTAAGCCAGATCTATTGAGATAACGTGAAGAGCCGATAAGGTGTGGAGTTCGTACGGTTCCGACAGGCCGTTGTGATTCGTGTCTTGCCAGAGACGCAACGACGAAAAGATGGCATCTGAACTGGTTATTTGCCCATCACCGTTTCCGCCATTCGCAGCCCTGTCATACTCCGCAAGAGCTAGGAACCCATTCCGCGCCGAAGAAGGCGGTTGTGGCGTGACGTTTCCAAACAACTCAGACCCGTCGTCTATCGAGCCGTTGCCGCTGCGGTCCAGCGCGAGCCAAGCATCGTCAGAACCCGCAGAAGTCCACGCTACGTGTTGCGGATGGCCGTCGTTGCTTATATCAAATGTTACGCCATTATGCGCGCTTGTAAGATCGAAGCCATTGCCTGCGACATCGATGACTATAGGGGTATCATAGAAGCAACAGCCGGTTGAGGGGTTCCAACTGGCGCCACCACTGCATGCGTAACAATCGGATTCAGCTTCAGGAGGCAAGTTGCACTTGCCGCAGACTGACATGACACAACAGCCGGGATGCGGCTGGACATGTGCAATCTGCGCCCCATAAGAACATCCATTACCTTGGCATCGCGCCGGACGGGTATACACTTTCCAATCACCAGAGGTTGTAATAAATGGGCCCACACCATCAGGATACGATGGCCAGCAGTATCCGCCAGAAACGTTGCAATTACAATTGCCGCTTTCCGTGACAAGGAAGTCGACATAGCCTTCCGTATCGCACTCCCATTGGATATACCAATGAACCCTCTTATAGAAACTGTTATAAGGGCTATGACAGTCGTCATCCGTTTCTACGCCGTACCAAGAAGCGCTCCAACAGTAGTAGGACTGTGCTTCTGCCTTCTCCGTTATCGACATTACTAATAGCAGCAGGCCAAAAAAGGATACAAATCTCTTGGTCATGATTTCCCTCTTCCAAAAGGTGTCCTGGCTGTGCTTCAGTCGAGATTGCGCGTTATGCTAAATTAAGCAAATCACCAGTCACAGCCTGGCAGCAAGACTTTCGTAGATGTCTTTAAGAGTTCGTATGCGCTCCTGAGGGTTCAGGGAAGTTTGCGATTCGAGCCGCCGTAACGCATCTGATTTTTGATTTCGTAGACCTTCTCTCGCCGTCTCGCTTGTGGAGTTCGCCGAGTCCACAGGAAGAGATGAGATTCGCGCCTTCAGCGTATCAACTGCCTCATAGGGTACTCTCGGTAAATTCAGAGCATCATTTAACAGCGCTATGATGCGAGTAAGCTGTATCTTACTCCCCAGGCGTGTATCTAGAATCTCTGTCACAAACTTTGGATCCCCATCACCCGTCTTATCATCAAAGACGACGGCAAGAATACTTATATCGAGGTTCTGTCGAGCCGCGCTCTTATTGACACGTCGAGCAAAGGAGTACTTCTGCTCATAAACTGATTCAGGAGAGAGCCCACGCTGATCTTCAAGTTCGCTAAAGGCGAAATCAACTTCAGTTATTGAACCATTTACAGAAACGGCGCATGCTGTAATGTTTTTGCTATACCGATTTCGGAGCGACAACTCAACCTCGCCATTTTCGCCAACACTGGGACTGACCTGAACGACCTCAAAAGACCGGGTCCGGTTTTGTATTCGCGGGGTGTTGCTCTGTATGCCTGTGCTTTTTTGGCTCTTGAGCGAGACCCCGCCAATACCAAGGCCTAGAAGGCAGACAATCAAGAGAATAACGGGAACGCTTGAACGCTGAAGAACGGTTTTTGATGATCTCATTAATCCCTCTCAAAGTAACGAAGCTGACGATCGGGATTGGAAGGCAGCCCATTAGAGCACGGTTAATTTTTCTTGTCAAGAAAATTATTTTAACCAAGCAGGCCATTGCATTAACCAAGCTAGACCATAATGCCATTTTGTTGGGTAACTGTCACAGCAATTTGCCCCAGTGACGGTTTTGTTCCGAGCGAAAGGCTTGTATTGGTAGGAGTCAGACTTCTCGCGGTTAGCATAGCTGAACAGTCGTCGCGATTTACGTGGAGGGATAAAAACTTTTTTCTAACCAAGAAGCGGGACGCGAGGCGCTCCTAGGCGTGTTGAGAGCCGTTCGACTGTGATATAGAATGTCATACACGAGTGTCGCGGAACTCCGACAGTCTGAAGTTTGTCGAACTCACAAAGGAGTCGTTATGCGGTCAACTGTTCGTCTTTCACTGGTAGTCCTTGTTACCCTCGCGCTCACTGCGCCAATCATTCCAAGCACCCTCGCGCAACAGCCTCCGCCGGCGCCGCAGGCGTTCGAGCCCTTCGTCAACCGTGTTCGCGAGGCGCTAAAGCTCACTGACCAGCAGGTCGCCGAACTGCGAAACGTTCTGACGAAGCACACCCCCAGGCTCCTCGAGCTCCGCAACCGGGCACAGGCGAACGCCTACGCACCCGGGCTTCAGACCGAAGCCGACAAGGAACAAAAGGCGATTCGCGAAGAGTTGAGCGCGTTCCTCGACGAAGAGCAAAAGGGCAAGCTGGCTACCCTCGACACCAGGCCGCTGGTCCCGCTGGGGCCGGGCTTCATGGTTATCAATATTACTCCACGAGTCCGCGTCGAATCTGGCCCGGCAAAGATTGCGAGCGCCGAGCATTTGATTCCCGCGCCCGTTGCCACCGGTCGCGCCCGCCTGACCGAGGATCAGCGGATTCTTCACTTGCTGAACCGCATAGCGTTCGGTCCGCGTCCCGGTGACATCGACCGAATCAAGCAAACGGGAATCGATCGTTTCATCGACGAGCAGTTGCATCCGGAGTCAATCGACGATTCGGATCTCGAGACTCGGTTGCAAGTGTTGCCAACTCAACGACTGGCATCCGCCGAGCTGTATCAGTTTTATCCGCCACCACAAGTCGCCGAGCAGCGTGCTGCCGAGAAAAACTCTCCGCCGGTTTTCGGCCGCCCGCCTCAAGTCACCGGCGAACTCGTGCAGCAGAAACTTGTGCGAGCGGTGTCGAGCAACAGGCAGTTGCAGGAGGTGCTGACGGATTTCTGGTTCAACCATTTCAATGTGTTCGCGCAGAAGGAAGCGGACCAGTGGTTGGTGACAAGCTACGAACGGGACGTAATTCGTCCGCACGCGTTGACCAGGTTCCGCGATTTACTGCTCGCGACTGCCCAGAGCCCCGCGATGCTCTTCTACCTCGACAACTGGCTGTCGTCTTCGCCGGATTCGAAGCAGCCGCGTCCTCCGCGGCCGCAATTACCTCCGAACGCGCAACCACCGAAACCGGCTCCCGGAGCCACTTCCACGTCAGGCGAAGCTCCAATGACCGCGAGCGGCGCAGACGCGAACGCACTGATGGCCGCTAAGAAAGACGGATCGCAGAATCCGCAATCCGCAATCCCCAATCCGCAATCAACCGCTGCTCCAAAACCGCCGCCGCGCAAGCCTGGCATCAATGAGAACTATGCTCGCGAGCTGATGGAGCTTCACACGTTGGGGGTCGACGGAGGCTACACTCAGAAAGACGTGCAGGAAGTCGCGCGCTGCTTTACCGGATGGACCATCGATCGGCCGTTTCAGGGTGGCGGGTTTGTGTTCCGCCCGTGGATGCACGACGACCGCGCAAAGACCGTGCTCGGCGTTACAATTCCGGCAGGCGGCGGCGTCAACGACGGATTGCGCGTGATTGAAATACTGTCGAGACATCCGTCAACCGCGCGCTTCATTTCCAGGAAGCTGTGTCAGCGTCTTCTCTCAGACGATCCGTCGCCGCAACTCGTCGAACGAGTTGCGCAAGTATTTCTCAAGACCGACGGTGACATTCGAGAAGTCATTCGCGCGATCGTCACTTCACCGGAGTTCAACTCGCCTGCGGCCTTCCGCGCAAAGATCAAATCTCCACTCGAGCTGGCCGCGTCGGCTATTCGAGCAGTTGACGCCGACACGAATGGCGCTCCTTCATTGCACGATTGGATTCGAAGAATGGGTGAGCCTCTTTACCAGTTCGCGTTCCCGACCGGATACGGCGAAGACTCGGCGAAGTGGGTGAACACCGGAGTGTTCTTCAATCGGATCAATTTCGCGGTGGCGCTTGCGAACAATCAGATCAACGGGACGAATTTCGATCCGCTAAGACTGGTTTCCAGCGAGGTTGCCGCGAGCCCCGATCGATTGACCAGTCAATTGGCCGGATTGATTGTTCATACCGAGTTGTCGGCGGACAGCCTGCGCGCGGTTCGAGCCGGTCTCGCAGATCAACCGGCAGTTGCGGCGACGAGCACGCCTCGTCCGGCGATTGATACTGGCCAGAGACCGCCGCAGAGACCGGTGGCTGCTCCGATCAACGCCGCTTCTACGAACGATGCCGCCGCGGAGCGCCGTCGCATCGCTCAGGTGATCGGCTTGCTCATGGGGACCACAGAGTTTCAGCGAAAGTAAGCCTGGGGGCTGGGTCTCCTCAGCGTCCTCGGCGTCCTCTGCGGTTAGATCCCAGCACTGATTAAGAAAACCGCAGAGGGCGCGGAGGACGCTGAGGACTGCGTTGCCGGCCAACGCGCTAATACACCGCCACCCGAAGCCGGCCGTCTTTGATATTTCAATAACTTTGCCTGATACTGGTGCGACTCAAACCGTTAAGGAGGTGACAGTGGGAACTCAGACTCAGATAGATGTGAGAGTGATCGCAAAGGATGGCAAGTATCTCGGGAACGACGTCGGTGGCGCACTGGTAACGATCCACGATGTCCAGACGGGCGAGTTGCTCGCTCACGGTTCCACGAACGGCGGATCGGGTGTCGCTAACCTCATGGACATTCCTCTCCCGCGCTACGCCGTACTGCCGGTTGATGAAGCGTCCGTCTTCACAGTCTCGCTCGACCTGGAAGAACCCAAGCTGATCAGGGTTACCGCGTACGGGCCGCAAGGCGCGCAGCAGTCGGCTAACACGGTGTCGCAAACGCAGTGGGTTTACCCGGGAAAAGACATAACCGGCGGGGCGAAGGGCGGCGGCTTGCTGCTCGAGATACCGGGCCTGGTGGTCCAGGTATTGAATCCTCCAACTCACTTTCTGCCGCAGACCGCTCCCGAGCACATCGATATCAGGGTTAACGTGACGATGATGTGCGGGTGTCCGATTGGAGTCGGCCATCCGCCGTGGCATCCGGCGCAATTCGAAGTCAAAGCTGTCATCAAACAAGGCGCGACTATCGTTACCGAGGTCCCGCTCGAGTATCAGGAGAATGAACCTTTCGACGTGCCGAGCCAGTTCGCCGGCAAGTGGGTTGTGCCGCCCAATAGCACCGGTCAACCCGCAATCTACGACATAATCGTGTTCGCGTTTCAGCAGAAGAACGGCAACACCGGCGTCGACCGCGCGACTGTAATCATTCCGGCGCCGTGATTTCTCCTTTGCGAGCTTTGCGGTCCTTTGCGAGCTTTGCGCAAGGAATCGTGTTTTGACTGCGTGAGACTGATTTCGGCGCAAAGCTCGCAAAGGACCGCAAGGCACGCAAATTCATGACTCAATCCCCACGCATGGAACCGATATCACACTACTATTACTCTCATCGCTTGAGGCTGCACTTCTGGGATTGGGGCAATGAAGGTAAGCCGGCCCTGATACTCGTCCACGGTGGGTTGGATCACGCTCGTAACTGGGATTGGGTGGCTCGGGCGCTGCGAGAACACTTTCACGTTTACGCAATCGATTTGCGAGGTCACGGCAACAGTCAGTGGGCGCCAGGAGCGCTCTACAGCGTGGCCGAACACGTGCTCGATTTGTCGGCGCTTGCGGATATCATCGATGCGTTTCCGATTTATCTGGTCGGGCACTCGCTTGGAGGGATCGTCACGTTATTCTACTCAGGGGTGTTTCCCGAGCGCGTAAAAAAAGCCGTGTCAATCGAAGGACTCGGGCCGCCGCTTTCTCATCGTGTGTTCCGGCCGGCTTCGGAACGTATGCGGGATTGGATTGAACGCGTTCGGCAAACAGAGCGGCGCGACCCGCATAGCTATCCGAGTCTCGACTCAGCCGTAGGGAGAATGAAAGAGGCTAACCCGCATCTTTCGGATGAGGTGGCGAGGCATTTGACGTTGCACGGAACGAATTGGAACGCGGATGGGTCTCTGGTGTGGAAGTTTGATAACTACGCGAGGCCGTTCGCGCCTTATGGACATAGCAAAGACGACTTCACTGAGATACTGGGTCAGATCACTTGTCCGGTGATGCTGTTTTGGGGCGAGGAGAGCTGGGCGCCGGATCCAGAGAATGATGGGCGAGCGCAGGTTATCAAGAATCATCGACTGGTTAAGGTCGCGAACGCCGGGCATTGGGTGCATCACGATCAGTTGGATGTGTTTTTGAAAGAGACGACGGGCTTCCTGGTTGAGCCCTGAGCGTCTTCGCGTGCTTTGCGGTCCTTTGCGAGCTTTGCGTTGAGGATTCTTAGCTCAGAATTCATAGCGCAAAGACGCAAACGACCGCAAAGCGCGCAAAGAGAATCAGGGCAGCCAAAGAATTCTAAGATGCAACCGGGGGAGGCGGTTCAATCGTGATCCGGACTACATGCTCCTTGCCATCATCCGCCAGCGGGATGTCCGGAGTGTCCAACACCTGACCGTCCAGCTCGACCTTCGAGACTCCATGGTTTAACCCATGCGGATTCTCGACCTGCAACTTATACGTAGTCGCACCCCGCCTGTATGTTATCTCGAACTCTCTCCAGCCTCGCGGAACGCACGGCTCAATCGCCAGTCGATCGCCCCTGAGCTTGAACCCCACTATCGACTCGAGAACGGCTCGATACATCCAGCTCGCCGAACCCGTGTACCACGTCCACCCGCCGCGCCCCGTGTGAGGCCACACCGCGTAAACATCCGCCGCCGCCACGTACGGCTCGACTCGATACTTGTGCAACCCCGCTCGCGTAGAAGCGTGGCTGATCGGATTCAACAACGCGAAGAGTTCCCACGCGCGCTCGCCCTCGCCCAACATCGCGTAAGCGATCACCGTCCACAAAGCCGCGTGCGTGTACTGGCCGCCGTTCTCCCTGACGCCAGGCACGTATCCTTTTATGTAGCCGGGGTCGAGTGAGCTCTTGTCAAAGGGTGGAGTGAACAACATCACCAATCCATCGCCTCTTCGAATCAGGTGCTCTTCGACCGCGGCCATCGCGTGTTGCGACCGGTTGCGATCCGCCGCGCCTGAGATCACTCCCCACGATTGCGGGATCGAATCGATGCGGCACTCTTCGCTCTGCGCGGACCCGAGCGGCCTCCCGTCATCGAAATAAGCTCGGCGATACCAATCACCATCCCAACCGTTTTCATCAAGCGCCTGTCTCAGCTTCTCCATGTGCGAGCGATACTTGTTCCCGCGCCGCTTTTCTTTTCGCTTGTCGCAGAAGCCCGCGAAGTTGCTCAACGTTACGTACAAGAACCAGCCGAGCCAGACGCTTTCGCCTTTGCCTTCCACGCCGACTCGATTCATACCGTCGTTCCAATCGCCCGAACCCATCAGCGGCAGGCCGTGCGTTCCTACCGCAAGGCTGCGATCAATCGCGCGCGTGCAGTGCTCATAAATGCTCGCCGACTCCGCAGATGTGGCCGGCTGCGTATAAGACTCCTGCTCGCCTTCCCCGAGCAGCGGGGCTTCAAGAAACGTTGTCAGCTCATCCAGCACAGACACGTCACCGGTCGAGCTCACGTAAAAGCTCGCGACAAACGGAAGCCACAGCAGGTCGTCCGAGCATCGAGTCCGCACTCCGCGGCCGGTCGGCGGGTGCCACCAATGCTGCACATCGCCCTCCCTGAACTGGTGGGCCGAGGCGCGAACGATTTGCTCCCGCGCGAGTTCAGGCTTCGCATACACAAGCGCGCACACGTCCTGCAACTGATCGCGAAACCCATAGGCCCCGCCTGATTGATAGAAAGCCGACCGTCCCCACAACCGGCACGAGACCGACTGATAGAGCAACCAGCGATTGATCATTATGTCCATCGCCGGGTCGTAAGTCCGGATCTCGACGGCGCCCAGCAATTGATCCCAATAGGCGATGACTTGCTCGAAGGCCTGCTTCGCGACACTGACTTGCTTGTACTGCAGGGCGAGCGCTCGCGCTTCTTCAACGTTCGCGCCTTCGCCGAGGACGATCACGATCTCCCGTTCTTCGCCAGGCGGCAAGTCGATCACTGCCTGCATCGCCGCGCAGGGATCGAGCCCCGCGCCCACCTGACCTGAGAGCTTAACTCGGCCAAGAGCGGCCGGCCTTGCGTGAGATCTGTTACGGCCGAGAAACTCTTTGCGATCGCACGTGATCGTGCGCTCCTGCTCGCTCATATCGGCGAATGCTACGCGCGACGCGAATTCGTTGTTGTAAGGATTGCGCGCGAAGATCGCGTTTGTAACCTCGTCGAGATCGGTTATTACGAAAGGAGCGTTCCGGCTTCGATCGACTCCAAGGACCCATTCGGCGTAGCTGGTTACGGAGATTCGCCTTTTTCTTTCGGTGTCGTTTCTCAAGTGCAGCAAAGAGACTTTTACGGTGTGCTCCATCGGAACGAATTGAAGAAGCTCCTGGTGAATGCCGTGACTCGCGTGTTCGAAGACGGTGTAGCCCTGACCGTGCCGGATCAGGTATTGATCCGCCTCGCGTATCGGCAGCGGCGTCGGCGTCCATACCTCGCCCGACTCTTCGTCTCGAAGATAGATGGCTTCGCCGACGGGATCGCTGACGGGATCATTCGACCAGGGTGTCAGCCGATTCTCGCGGCTGTTTACCGACCAGGTGTATCCGGCGCCGGTTTCGGTAACCTGAAACCCGAAGTCTTTTGCGTTAGAAATTACATTCAGCCAGGGAGCGGGCGTCCATTGGCCCTCGCTCAAAACGGTCACGTATTCGCGGCCGCCTTTGGCGAAGCCGCCAAGCCCGTTGAAGTAGGAAAGCTCCGGGATCGTAAGAGGCTGCTCCGGATAAACACGCGATGTCCCTCGCGGATTGAATGCCGCCGGGAGGTCATCCTCGACGGGTCTCCTGACCAGTTGCTCCTCGAGCGGGCCGCGATCGGCGACGATCACTACACGGGCAACCGTGTGCAGGAGAATCTTGTCCGGCTCGGGCATCAAGTCGGCGCGGCGAAGAAACACGCCGCCCGGCTTGTCTATCAGCGCCTGCGAGCCGCTGATGCGAACGAGACGTTGTATTTCATCCTGCAAAAGCTGGAGGTAGCTGGGCGGATGATCGTTCAGGATGACGAGGTCAAAACTCAATCCCTTCAGCCGCAGGTATTCGTGACAGCGCAGAAGCTGCCGTACGACGTTGAGGTGGTCCTCCTCGGTTATGCGCACGAGCGCGATCGGCAAGTCACCGCTTATCCCGTAAGGCCAGAGGCTCGATTGATCTCTCGTGTTGAGCTCGAGCACGTGTGAGCGCGGACGCAGCGACGGATCGGAATAAAGCAAGCGGCCGGCGAGACGCTGGTACAAATGCGCCTCGTCCGCATCGATTTGCAGATGGCGCATCTCAACCTGGGCCTTTGTCCAGGCCAACCCCGACTCGCGTTCGAAGACGTAAGGATTGTGATACTTGTCCAGCAGCCTCAGCGCTTCTTCGCGAGAGTGGGATACGCCGGTGGCAAATGTCACTCGAGTCGTCTCGCGAGGCGACAGCCGTACTCGTTGCCTGAGCGAGAATATCGGATCGACGACGGCGCCTACGGTGTTTGAAAGCGGGCGCCCTTCCATTATTGCGATCGGGTCGGCGGTTGTGTGTCCGCGCCCGAGAAAGCGCGCCCGATCGGTTTCATATTGCACGGCCCCGACGGCTTCGCCTTCCGCGATGACGACGTGCAAGCCCCAGATTTCCGCGTCGGACGGCGATCGCCTCCGGCGAGTTGCGAGCAAACCATTTTCGCTCGCAACGAATTCGGTTTCGACGAACAGGTTGCCGAACGCCGGGTGCGCAAGATCGGCCGCGCCCGGAGCGAGCACCACTTCCAGATAGCTGGTCAGCTCGATCTCGCGGGTTCGGTTTGTGTTATTCGTGACACAAATCCGGCGCAGCTCGGTGTTGTCTTCGGGAGAGACGATGATCTCGGTGCGGGTTACGATTCCGGCGTCGCTGCGGCGAAACTCGGCCTTTTCTTCGGACAAGGATACTTCATACGATTGTGGCTTGCCAGGAATGGGTAGATATCCTACAGACCATACGGAGCTGCTGCGAATATCGCGGACGTAGCAGAAGCTGCCCCAATTGTCGCGGGTCACGTCTTCTCGCCATCGGCTCACCGCCGTGCCTTCGCAGCTCGAATAACCGGAACCCGCCGTAGTCACCACCACCGAGTAGGCCCCGTTTGAAAGCAACTGCGTCCGTGGAGTAGGCAAGTCGGCCGAGTCGTACTTGCGCGGGTCGGGCGCGCGCATTCGCGTTTGAATTCCATCGGGCCGGACCTCTTCCGCGCGCGGGCGCGCCAGCGCAACGCCGCGAGGGATGCGCTCCTGCAAGAGCAGCTCGGTAGCCTGGACCAGCGGCTCCGAATGAAACCGCTGCTGCATTACATTTTGGTTGAGCAGATTATCGAGCGCGATCAGGATCATTCCCTGGTGGTGAGCCATGAATGTCTTTATGAGCGCCTTATCCTGGTCCGCCTGCAACCGTTCCCTGGTGTAGTCGATGGATTCGTAGAACCCATAACCGGTCAGCGCGTCTTCGCGGATCAGCCGCCGCATGTTGTCGAGCGCGGCACGCGGCTCGACCATCGCCGCCAACGCCGTCGAATAAGGCGACACAACAAGGTCGTCGCTCAACCCGCGCTTGAGGCCAAGCCCGGGAATCCCAAACGGACCGTACTGATAATTGAGCTGCAGGTCGCGAGCATTATAAGCGGACTCGGAAACACCCCACGGAACGCCGCGCTCCCGGCCGTACTCGATTTGCCGGCGGACTACGGCGCTGTGAGTCTGGTCCAGCAGCGTGCCCGGATAGCTTCGCATTACCAGGAGCGGCATCAGGTACTCGAACATCGTCGCCGTCCAGGATATGAGCGCGCGGCCCCCATCAACCTGGGTGAACGCCCGGCCCAAATGAAACCAATGCTCTTGCGGGACGTCCCCTTTCGCGATGGCCATGAAGCTCGCGACCCGCGCTTCTGACGCGAGCAGGTCATAGTACGAGTTGTCGCGGCGGCCATCGGTAACGTTGTAGCCGATGATGAAAACCTTTCGCTCTTCATCAAACAGAAAGCGAAAGTCCATGCCGTCGATCATCTCCTGGCTTTGGCGAGCCAGGGTCGCATAGCGCGACAGGAGCTCCGTTGCCGAATCCCTGGACTGCTCCAATTGGCTCTTCAGGACGTCGAGCCCTCGGATCGCCTTTTCGCGTTCCGAACCGGCGCACTTCTCAACACTTTTCCGAAGCCCAGAGATTTTCTCGAGCGCATTGCCGGTTCTCACCGGGATCTCGTCGAGAGTGGTGACACGATCGAGCGAATCCAGGACGTCTTTCCAAACCGCTGCAACGTCTCGCGAGCAGGCTGTAAGAGCCGGGCCAATGCTCGCCGTGAAGGGCTGACACCACGGCGCCAGAGTCGCGAGGTCCCGGCCATGCTCGCGAAGCTGGTGCGCAAAAGACCGGGTCCATGAGCCAAGCTGGTCGAACTGGCCGGCGCCATGCTCATGCGATAAGGCGCCGGCGATGTCCTCGATCTCAGTCACTCGCGCTGCCAATGTCTGAAGAAGCGCAAGCCACTCGAAAGGCGTCGCAGGTGGCTCGGCAGATACTTTCGCGAGACACTGCGCAATCTCGCCGCGCAATTGCTTACGCGTGACCGCCCCGGTGCTTTGCCGAACCGCGCCGATCTTCGCCGCCTCTTCGTGCATCAGCGAGACGGTATCGATCAACCCTTCGATCACACGCTGATCGAACACGGGCCGCTCCGCAACTTCTACGCAGGCCTGTTTCAGCGCCAAAAGGTGGCCCGCGAGATTACCGCTGTCGACGGTCGATACATACTGCGGGGTGAGCGGTGTAAGAGACCTGGTGTCATACCAGTTCAGCAAATGCCCGTGGAAGCGGTCGAGCTTTCCAATCGTTGCGAACGTGCGCTCGAGCCGCTCGGCCAGCTCGATCGAACCGATGTAGCCGAGATCACGCGCAGCGGCGGTCGAGAGCAAAAGCACACCTATGTCGGTCGGCGAACTTCTGTGCGCGATAACGGGCTTCGGGTCTTCCTGAAAGTTATCGACGGGCAGCCAATGGTCTTCGTCGCCCACGAATGTTTCAAAGAACTTCCACGTCCGGCGTGCAATCAACCTTACAGCGCGCGAGTCTCCCGCTGACAGCGATTCCATTTGCCCGGGCAGATCGCGGCTCACCCAGTAAGCTATCAACGGAGACAACGCCCATAGCGCCAGAAAGCCAACGGCGAACACAAATGCGCCTGGTCTGAGAAAAGCAATCGCCATCGCAATCGCGAGCGCGATCAATTCGGCGGGCCACATGAAGCGAAAGAAGGCTTGCAGATCGTGAGCGCTTCCCTTCTCCGTCTGCGCCGCGGTCTGCCATTCAAGCAGCTTCTTCTTGGTGACAAGCTTGCGATAAAGCGTGAGGCCGATCGCGTGAGTTTGCAGGCACGCCTGATGCGCAAGCACCACAAGCGAGAGCCCAAACTGGGCGCTGTTCATGCGAACGTCGCCCCATACGTTCCAAAAGTGGCTCGTCCACGGAATACCGCGTGGGTGGACCAGCAACGCATTGGTGACGTGAGCGTAAACCGGAAACGCGAGGAAGACCAAAACCGCAAGCGTCCAATGGAGAGGATTCCCCGGCAGGACAGTCCACGCCGCCACCAGCCACAGCAGCATAGCCGGAGCAACTATGCTTCGCCGCAGGTTGTCCAGAATCTTCCAACGCGAGATAAGCGGCAGACGATTGCGCGCCGGCCGCTTGTGCGCGTCCCTGACGCGCGGGAAAAGCCAGCGCGCGATTTGCCAGTCGCCGCGCGTCCACCGATGCTGCCGCTTCGCGTAGGAGTCGTAGTGCGACGGGTAGTCATCGAGGAACTCAACGTCGCTCACCAGCGCGGCCCGGGTATACAAACTCTCGAATAGGTCGTGGCTTAGCAACAGGTTCTCGGGCACGCGATCCCGGAGCGCGGCTTCGAAAGCGTCGACATCGTAGAGTCCCTTGCCTGCATAGATCCCTTCGCCAAAGAGATCCTGATACAAGTCCGAAACCGCGGTCGTGTAAGGATCAACGCCGGTATGCCCAGAGAATATGCGCGCGAAGTGTGAGCGCGAGGAACTGGTAAGGGCCATGCTTACGCGCGGCTGAAATATCGCGTACCCCTCCGTCACCCGGTTGAGGTTCGGATCCAACCAGGGTTGATTGAGCGGGTGGAGCGCCGTGCCGATGAGACGCCTCGCCGAGTCGCGTGGCAGTTGCGTATCCGAGTCGAGGGTGATCACATACCGAACCGTCGCAAGAAACGCCGGGTCGGCGCCGGCTACGACGTAGCTCGTGTCGCGAGCGCCACGAAGCAACCGGTTGAATTCTTCGAGCTTGCCCCGCTTGCGCTCCCACCCCATCCATACTCCTTCTGCGGGGTTCCACAGGCGGCGACGATGAAACAGATAAAAACGTTCCGGTCCTGCATCAGCGTACTGAGCATTCAAATCCTCGACGCCCCGAATTGCCACGTCCAACAAGTCATCGTCATCGGGCATCGTTTCTTCGGACGCGTCGGCGAAATCTCCAAGCAACGCAAAGTAGATGTGATCGTCGCGATTCGCGAGACAGTGCACCTCCATGTTTTCGAGAAGCTGCCTTACACCTTCTTCGGAGTTGAAGATCGTTGGAACGACCACAAACGTTCTGGCGGATTCAGGGATGCCCCTCGAGGCATCCATCTTGGGTGGCGTATTCGGCTTCAAGAGAAACGTCACGTCGAGATTCAAAGCGCTCAACGCCAGATCGCTCGCGGGCACTACCACGAGCAACCCAATGAACAGCAATGCCCACGGCGGCGCGCCTGAGAACGACGCATAAAAGAGGAACGGTGTAAGGATCAGGGCGGTGAGAACGGCAACGGCGCCGAGATATGCACCGGTCGGGTGACGTAGTATGAAGCGGGCCGATCGATCGCGCATTGCCGGGCGAAATTCAACCTGCCCTTCCAGCTCGGCAAGCCCCTTGTCGACGAGATAGTAACCAACGTGCGCTTTGCGACGATCATCGGGTGTTTTTTCAGCCGATCGTGCGGCCAGCGCGATGACCTTCTCAGCAACTTCCAGCTCAGGGGTTTTGGTTCGCTTCGCAAGCTTCTCTATGACGTGCCGATAACGATCGCGCGTTGAGAAGTCCATCGACGAATAGGCGCCCGCTGGATCCTGCGCAAGCACCGGGTCGATTTTACTGACACTCTCGAAGAACTCCTTCCAGTCGAGCGTCGAAAGGAGGCGCATGCTGGTGATGATGTTTCCGACCGTGGCTTGTGTAGCTGCTTGTCGCTGGTGCTCCAGGTGAACGACCTGCTCGGTCGACATCCCTTCGGAAGCGAGACGCTTCTCGAGCCAATCAAGCGCCGGCCATACCTCCGGGTCCTGATCTCGAAGCCTCTGCGTAAGCTGAACGATGTAGGACTTATCAAGCTTCTTCTTCTTTCCAATTGCGGCTTCCAGTTCAGCGGTCACGTCGCCGGGCTGCCGGCCCGCCATCTCCAGAAGCGAATCGGCGAGCTTGTCCGCCGCATCTCTCGCGTTGCGAGCCTCGACAATTCGAATCGCCAGCCGGCGCAGGTTCTCGACCAGAGCCACGCGCAGTGTGATGGCAATTGCCCATAGCTCGCCGATGGTAAGAGGAGTTACCTGTTGGTAAGCACGGATGAAGCGCGCAAGCGTGTCTGCATCCAGACGGCTGTCTGTGTGCGCGATCAGCGCGAGCGCAATCGCGTACACTCGCGGATAGCCGCCGAGTTCCCCGGTCTCGAGCTTTGGCAGCTCCTTGTAATAGCGCCTCGGCAAGTCGCGGCGAATCTCTCGAAGCTGCTCTTCGACAATGTGAAAATTATCGACCAGCCATTCGGCTGCGGGCGAGACAGTGTGCTCACTCCGAATCGCATCGGCGAGCTCTCGATAGACCGCGATCAGCTCGCGCCCATTCTCGTCGAGTCGCGGCAGCAGCAACCGCCCGCGTTTCACCTCCGAAGAGACGGTGTGCTCGGCGGCCAGCTCCGCTGCATATTGTTCGAGCCGTTCGACGCTGAACAGCTCTTCTCGAATCGGTTCTTCCTGGGAATCGTTGTAGGAACGCGTTAGCCTGTGCAATGCACCCTCAAAGAAATGCACGTGCCCTACTGGGTACCCGTTCGGCGCCTCTTGTGCACATGCATGATGGGACGAACACTCAAAGCGTAACGTTCAGGATATCATGATTTCGTGAAGCTCCGCGTCCCCCCTGCGTCCCGATAGCGTTCGGATTCTGCGTTGCCTAATAACCTCCGCGTGCTTTGCGGTCCTTTGCGTCTTTGCGCTGAGTATTGGGTTTTACTGCTTCAATACCCGGCGCAAAGACGCAAAGGACCGCAAAGCACGCGAAGCGCTACCAGCTCAAATCGGACGTTGACTCACGCTCGTGAACCGGTGTATATATGGCGACACCACATATAGAGACGGCTTACATGTTAAACCAGGAAGTAAAACGAGGGAGCGCTGAAATGCTGATCCTGGCGTTGGTCGAAGACAGGCCGCGCCACGGATACGAAATCGCCAAGCTGATCGAACAGAGATCCGAGGGCGTCCTGCAGTTCCACGTCGCATCGCTCTATCCATTGCTCTATAGGCTTGAAACTCGTGGCTGGATTCAGGGCCGTTGGGTCGAGAAAGCGGGTCAGCGGCGGCGGCGTTACTACAAGCTGACTGCTGCGGGCCGAAAGGTGCTGATCAAACAGCGGCAGACGTGGGCCGATTTCTTTACGGCCCTGGATCACGTCGCGCGCGTAAAGCCGATAGAAGGCTAGCAGTCAAACAAGGGCCGGACATGCCTGACTGGAAATCCTATGTTCGCGAGCATCTGCCGCCGCTCACGCTCGGGCCGGAGCGCGAATCGGAGATGGTCGACGAGATGGCTCAGCACCTCGAAGCCGTCTACGAAGACTCCCTTGCCGATGGACTTTCGGAACAAGACGCCTATCGGCGCTCGGTCGCTCACATCAAGGACTGGCAATTGCTGGAATGCGAGCTGATTCGCGCCAAACGGCCCATCGCATCCAGCGTGGTTAACCACCGTCTCGCCCGGGAAGCAAGAATTCAATCGCAAAACCGAACCGGAGGAACTGTGATGGGATCAATGTTACAAGATCTTCGCTACGGTATTCGAATGCTGCTCCATAGCAGGAGTTTCACTGCGATAGCCGTCCTTTCGCTCGCGCTCGGGATCGGCGCTAATACCGCGCTGTTCAGCCTGATCGACGCAGTGTTGCTGAAGATGCTGCCGGTTAAGAACCCCGGTGAGCTCGTGCTCTTCAACTGGATCTCCGCGCCGCGGGGATTGTCACGCGGCATCAACGGAACGACAAACAGGGATCCCGCTACCGGAATGACTACAAGCACATCGTTCTCGTATCCCGCGTTCGAGCGTATTCGCGAGAACAACCAGACGCTCTCCGACGTGTTTGCCTTTGCTCAACTGTACGAGCTGAACGTGAGTATCGACGGACAGCCCGAGATCGCCGGCGGCCAACTGGTCTCCGGAAATTACTACTCAGGATTGGGCGTCAATACCATCATGGGCCGGCCGATCGCCGCCGATGATGACACACTCGCTTCCACTCCAGTGGCGGTGATTACTCATCGCTACTGGCAACGTCGTTTTGCAAGCGACCCCGAGATCGTCGGGAAGACCATCTCTGTAAACAACGTTCCGGTCACCATCATCGGAGTCACTCCGCCTGAGTTTTTCGGGGCATTGCAGGTCGGCCAATCCGCCGATCTTTCAATTCCATTTTCGATTCAGCCGCGGTTGAACCCGGCCGAGAACGACCTTGCCAGGCCCTGGTACTGGTGGGTGCAGATAATGGGACGATTGAATCACGGGGTGACGGGCGAGCAGGCGGCTGCCGGGTTCGAGAGCATATTTCAGCAGAGCGCGCAGGAAGGTTGGACCGCCGCGCTGAGCCAACTGCCTTCACAGTCGCTGGCGCAGGACTCCACGCCGCGTTCCGTGCCGAAGCTGAGATGGAGCTCCGGTAGTCAGGGGCTCACCGAGGCGCGCCGCGAGTATTCGCAGCCGCTCTCGATCCTCATGATCATCGTTGGCCTGGTGCTCCTCATCGCGTGCGCCAACGTCGCAAACCTTCTGTTGGCTCGATCCGCAATGCGCCAAAAGGAAATCGCCGTTCGTCTTGCGATGGGAGCGAGTCGCCCCCGGCTCGTCCGGCAACTGCTTACTGAGAGCGTTCTGCTTTCCGGACTTGGCGGCGCCGCCGGAGTGCTGTTCGCTTACTGGGGCAAGGATCTTTTGCTGACCTTGCGCCCGTGGGGAGGCGGCGAGCTGTCGCTCGATCTCAAACTCGATCTTCGCGTGCTTGGCTTCACCCTCGTGGTTTCGCTGGCCACCGGTCTGTTGTTCGGCCTCGCTCCCGCGTTCCGAGCCACGCGAATAGACCTGACACCCGCGCTCAAGGATAACGCCCGAAGCGTGGCCGGGGGCACCCGCTCGCTTCTGACAAAATCGTTGATCGTGGTACAGGTGGCGATGTCTCTCGTGTTGCTGGTTGGCGCGGGACTCTTCGTGCGCACTCTGCGCAACCTGGAAAACGTCGATGTCGGATTCAATCGCGAGGATGTGCTGCTGTTCAATGTTGAGCCTGCGTTAAACGGCTATACTAACGCTCAGATTGCGCAGCTCTACAGGCGGATGACCGAGCGGCTCGAAGCGGTGCCGGGAGTGCGATCGTCCACCGTCTCTCTCATTCCGCTGCTCAGCGGCCGCGGGCGAACCAGTAGCATTCACGTACAGGGATACACCGCGCAGTCCGGGCAATCAGACGACGCCAAGGTCAACAGCGTTGGACCGAGCTTCTTCGATACTCTGGAAATCCCGATTCTGATGGGGCGAACTCTTAGCCTCGCCGATTCCGAAACCGCACCGAAAGTGGCAGTGGTCAATCAGTTGATGGCTCGCAAGTACTTTGGCGACGAGAATCCTCTGGGCAGGAGATTCGGTTTCGGCTCGGCAGACAACAGTGCGCAGATTGAAATAGTAGGCATCGCGAGAGATGCAAAGTACACCGGGGCTCGCAGTGAAACGGAGCCGACAATTTATCTTCCATACCTGCAGAGTATTCCGAAGTGGGCGACTTTCATCGTGCGCACGAACGGGAATCCGACCGCGATGATCGCGTCGATCCGAGAGGCAATGCACGAAGTGGACAGCAATCTGCCGCTCTTCGATGTTAAGACCCAAAACCAGCAAGCCGCCGAGTCACTGGCCGCGGAACGGCTCTTCGCCACGTTATCAAGCTTTTTCGGCGTCCTGGCGTTGTTGCTTGCATGCATAGGGCTCTACGGTGTGATGTCTTACGGAGTGGCGCGGCGCACAAACGAAATCGGCATTCGGATGGCGCTCGGCGCAAGCGCGCCTCGCGTGACTCGAATGGTAATGCGCGAGACTATGTGGGTGGTCTTGATCGGAGTGGCGATCGGAATCGGCGGGGCGCTGGCGGGCACCCGCTTGATTGCAAGCATGCTCTTCGGCATTGCAGCAACCGACGCGCTGACGATTTCAACAGCCGTTGTGACCATGATAAGCGTAGCAGCGATCGCAGGTTATCTGCCGGCGCGAAGAGCCGCGCGAGTCGATCCGATGGTCGCGCTGCGATACGAGTGAATAAAATTCGTAGTTCGGCCTTCAGGCGGAAGTTCGTAATTCGCCGTCACAGCAGGATACGAACTTCCGCCTGAAGGCCGAACTACGAACATGTCTTACACGCTCTTTCTCCCTCCAAAAGCAAATTCAAAAATGCTTCCGCGGATAGTGTTTTGCAGCGATCCGAACTTCGCGAATAGCTCATCTCGCGTATCGAATAATCCTTCGTCTCCGACAACGTACTTTGATAGATCGAATTGGGTAGTCGAGCATACAACGCCGCACTGGCTCGACTTTCCGTAGAAATCGACTGCCGTGTGCGCAACCGCTTCAAACAGAGTTTCGCCGGCGTTGCTGAACCCGTCAGAAGACTTCATCGCAAGCTCTTCCGTGCTTCCGTGCAATTCGTCGAAGTCAATCCAGCGGTCAGAAGCAAAGAACTGAGGCCAGGCCAGCAGAATCCTGCGAGGGATGAAGGGACGCGAGACGTAAAACCGCGGGTACCAAAAACGCCCATCGATCCATAAGCCGTGTACGCGCGTTGCGATGTTGTTTGCTCGCGAGAGCGCTTCAAGACAAGCCATCCGCTGGCTACAGGAACCTCGCGCTTTAGCGAGAGTGGCCGATGCGGGTTGGAACTCATCGAGTGTGTAGACCGGTTTGATGCGGCCGCTGAGATCCAAATGAGCAGACCGCAGAAATGATATCGGTGAGGCAGTGCGAGATCGCAATGTGGCTACGATACGTCTGATGGAAGCGGTATTGTGATCCATAATCGGAGTAGGCTGAAGATTGAGATGAGTGGCCTTTCGAACATCAGAATAAGCTGTCATTTTGATCCTTAATAACCTCCGCGTGCTTTGCGGTCCTTTGCGAGCTTTGCGCAAGGAATCCGCTCGAGATACGTTGAACGCAAAGCTCGCAAAGTACCGCAAAGCTCGCAAACCAATCAGGAATTCAGATTCAGGTCACCACTCTCGACTGCGCAAGCCTCGCGAACCCTCTCAACGGTCGCCGGCGATCGCAGATCAAACCAGTCGGCGTGCCCGCGGTCTTTACGCGCGTCGAGAACGGCTTGCTTAACGGCGGAATGGACGCTGGCCGCCAGAACCAACGGCGGCTCGCCGACGCCTTTGGACGATAGAAGCAGGTTCGGATCCTCTCGGACTTCCGATGCGGCGGCGCGTGGAAAAATCTCTACGCGCAGATCGATAGGGATGCTGGTGCTCGCGGGAGGCTTGTACTGCCAGGTGTTTGTTGTGTTCAAGGCGCCGCGCTGCTCGCCATCGGGTTGGAAGACAAGTTCCTCGCTCAAGACATTTCCGATGCCCATCACGAACGCGCCTTCGATCTGTCCAATGTCAATGGCAGGGTTCATGCTCTTGCCCATGTCGTAGCAGATATCCGAGCGAAGAATCGTCGTCTCGCCAGTGAGCACATCGATCTCGACCTCCGAGCATGCGGCGCTGTAGGTGTAATCATAAAACTGTTTGTCATCCAGATCACCAAGACCCGGGGTCTTGTAAAGGGCCTGGCCCGACAAATCGATGCGATACTCATACGCCGTGTTGAGAACGTTCAGCCAAATCATCGACTTCTTAGTCGCGCCTTTCTTGATCACCTCAGCCTGCCAGCCCTGGTCATAGTCCCAGTAGTCGATGCCTTGATCGATGCACCACTGGACGCCGAACCACTCCTGGCATTGCTCACAAAACGCCTCGAGGCGTTTTCGCAGTTCGTCGCCCGCTTGCAGGATGGCGCCGCCGTTTATGTCTGAGCTTGACGTCGCTCCCGTCCCCGTAGCGTTAGGAATGATGTTGGTGTTCATCGGACTCATCTGGATAAGCCCGAGAGGAAGGTTGAGAGCGTACGCGGCGACCTGGGCCATCTTGGTCATCATTCCCTGCCCCATCTCTACGCCTCCGTGATGGACCAGCACGGTCCCGTCGCCGGTAAACGCTTCGATCAAGGCCGAGCCTTGCTGGAGAAAGCCAAGGTTGTAACCCAATCCGTATTTCAAAGGCATCATGCAGATACCGCGCTTGCGCCAACGGTTGTTCCGATTGAAATCCTGAACGGCTTGCAGCCGAGTCGCAAAGTCGGAGGTCTGTTTCAGACGGTCCCAAACATCTCTGACATAGTCGTATTCCATCGATTGACCGTAAGGCGTCGTATCGTTTGTCCGGTAGAGGTTCTTTTCTCTTACGTCTTCGGGCAGCATGCCGATTCGATGCGCCGCGGCGGCGATGGCATCTTCCTGGACGATTGCCGCCTGGATTCCACCATACGAACGCATCGCTCCATTGCTGGCGATGTTGGTCTTGCACACGTTGCCTTTGGTCATGAAGTTCTTGATCATGTAGGCCCCGTCCGATCCGGCTACGGAGCAATCCATCACGTCGAACGAGCAGTCCACGGTATTGCCGGCGTTCGAGTACAGAGTGGTGACCGAGCCAAGGATTTGGCCTTTGTGCGGCCCCTCCTCTTCGACCACGGCGATCTGGGAATCACCACGGAACGCATGGCGTTTGCCGATCATCGACATGTCGATGTCGCGAGGCATTGCGATTTTGACGGGCCGGTTCAATTTCCAGGCCGCAAGCGCCACGGGCGAAGCGACGAACGGAGAACGCGTGGTTTTCCCGCCATACGCGCCGCCAAGGCGTTTGATACTCACACTGACGTTGTTGAGTTGCAGCCCCAGGGTATCTTTGATGCCGCCCTGGATCGAAGCGGGACTTTGACTTGACGGATACAGCACCATGGAATTCCCTTCGTCGGGCTGAGCGACGCAAGACTGGGTTTCCATGTAGAAATGTGCCTGGCTGCCCGTGTGCTGTGTATCTTTGACTACGGCGCACTGCAAGCCGTCGATTACCACCGGGCCCTCTGCATTGACCCAGGTCAGATCGCTGCCCGGTCTTTCCACCATGTTCAGATCATCGCTCGACGGCACCGGGAAAAAGCTGCTCTGCTGGATAGCCTCATCGATGGTCAGAATGGGTTCCAGCACATTGCCTTGAGCGTCGGCCGAGGTGCTATACGCGATACACTGCTGTTGAACGTAGGTGGCCGCGTCCATCGCTGTTTGTTCATCGGCAGCTACGATCAGCCCAATCGATTGTCCCCAGCAGGTGACTTTTCCCTCACAAAACAGCGGGTCGTCGCCCGCCGAACCCTGGTAGTTAACTCCCTGCGGCGGTATATCGAGATAAGTAATGTAATCCACCACACCAGAGAAGCGAGTCGCGACGTGCTCGAGCAAGGTCGAGACGGTGACCGCCGTGTCCGGCTGCTCGGGGAGAATGTAATGGAAGTCGGCCACCGCCCGCAGGCTTGTTACAAAAGCAGCGTAGAGGCCGCGAGGAGGCAGCGGCAGATCATGGGTGTAACGTGCCTCACCGGTTGCCTGCTCAAACGCGGAAAGTTTTATTATCGGTACGCTTACCGGATACTCGTATTCATAAGTCTCGAAGTCCTGCGTTCCTTTTGACACAGGCCGTTCGTAGACCTTACCCGCCGAGCGGTCACGCGGCGGAACCTCGTTGGGTTTGATCTTTTCGGCGACGTGAACGAAGAACTTGTAGAAAAAAGCCTCGGCCAGTTGAAGCCTGTATTTCTCCGGGATCCCATCTGATGGCAAAGCCCGCATTCGTTGCTTACACGCTGCGTAAGCGGCGTCGACATCCGCCCTGATGGCGTTAAGCGTATCGGCAAGCGCCCGTTCATCCCACGGCCTTCCCAGCAACAACTGCTCGGCTTTTGTGCAGTGAAAGGCTACGGGCGCAACGCCTCCAATGACCAGGCTGCAGCCGGCAACAACGGCGTCTTCTCCGATCTCCACTTTGAAGCACGCGTTTGCCACTGAGTGCGCGTTCTCCTGGCGAAGCGCAACCTTGTATGCCCGCGAGAACTCGCCTTCAGCGGTCAGCGGGATATGGCAGGTGTTGATGATCGCCGTTCGCCGGAACTCGCGATCGGAGTTGTACCTTTCGACGAAATCCAGGATCGGAACGTTGATATTATCCGAACTGTCGGCGCCCGTGCTGACGCTGAGCCACGCACCCAGACACGTCAGAACGGTAAAGAGGTCCGATGGAAACGGCGTACCCTCAACCGCGTTGCGGACTACAAGCATCGTGTTTCCCGCAAGGCTCGCTGCGTTCCTCACGATCGTGCCGGCGGTTCGATGAGCCATGTAATGAAGCGTACGTAGCGCGGGCAATTGGGGCGGCGCCGCCTCGGAGATTTGCGCTTCGAGGAATTCGAGGAACTCACTGTAGGTGACCGAAGCGCCGGCCGTAATCCGGTTTTCATCGAGGGCGATCCCCTTGAGCGCGGACACGTGAGAGATGTCGATCAACACATGCGGATCCAGAGGAAGAGCGTCCGGAATGCCATACTGCGTATTGCCGCCTACCAGTTTGACTTTGGCAGCCGCGCGATGTTGATTCATTATTTCGTGAGTTGCAGCAAGAGTCAGCGGGCGATACCACGTGTGTCCGCCATGTTTGTAGTGGACCGCACGCGGAGCCGTTTTCAATTCCGCGGGGAACTCGTACCGGACATCCTCATAATGATCGACCATCTCAGCCGGATCGACAAAACACTCCGGGGTTCCTGCTTCGTCCGCTCTGGTCCAGTCGGAGGCGAACGATTTCATCGCGTAAAGAATCGGCCGAAATCCGGTGCAACGGCAGATGCTCCCATCAAACAAATTCTCGATTTGCGCCTTGGTGGTTGTCTTGTCTCCATTGGCGACCAGAAAGGAAGTCATGTTCATAACAAAGCCGGGAGTGCAATAACCGCATTGCGATCCGTTGCATTTCGCAATCCTGTATTGAACCGGGCTTATGCCATCCGGGCTGACCTCGGGCTTCACACTGCCGAGACCCTCAACCGTAGTCACCGCCATGCCGTCCAACGCGCAGATCGGGCGCAGGCAGGAATTGATCGAGCGGGTCAATACTTCGCCAGTCTCGGCGTCGTAGCTCGATAACATCACCGTGCACGCGCCGCAACCACCTTGCCCGCAACTTTTCTTTGTACCGGTCAGTGCTACATCCGGTGATCTCAGATAATCCACGAGCAAGGTGCGCGGGTCAGGGTGAGCGATCTCCACTCGCCGATTGTTAATGAAGAACACAAGGTTGCGCGCATATGGTTCGGCATCCGCAGAGCTGGCGGACGATGCAGTATTGGTAGTCGGTTTTTTCGACATGGGAATTCCTCAGACCGAAGGTTTTCACTCTTCGAGGTCTTTGCGAGCTTTGCGGTCCGTTGCGTCTTTGCGCTGAGAATTCGTTTTCGATGCTCTGTTTCACGCAAAGATACAAAGGACCGCAACGCTCACAAACGTATGCTGCACTCCATTACTTTTTGCGTGGCTGTTTCTTCGGTTGCGCAGCTCGTTTTTTTGGCTTAGGCGCCGACTTCTTGCTCGCCTTCCATGCCTCGGTGCGCGAGTGGATGAAGGCTTTGTAATCGGCGTTGCTTTTCAACTCCGGCATTTCATGGCGCACCAGACCGTTCTGGTCTTTCACGGGTAATTGCGCGACCAGTTGGGCGTGCACCTGTTGCAGGTGAGACGGTTGACTCGCAGCGGGAGTGGTGCCGCTTGCCTGGGGAACAGTTACTCCGAGCAGCGGATCATCGGTTCGTGGAGAGCTGAGCGTGAGCACCGCGCCGAGGTCCGGCGCGGCTGCATCGCGAGCGGTAAGATTTGGCAGACCCCAACGCTTCTCGACCGTTTTGAGGATTGACGTGTGGTCCAGCGGCATCGAGTTGGCGGGCACTCGAAAAACAGTTCCAGCCGCTATCAACGGCGACACGAGCACGGCAGGCACTCGAACGCCGAACCGCTTGAAGTCAAACCCGTACTCGCCTTCGCAGTCGTCCGGAGGAACGGCGCCCATCGGCGGCGGCACGTGATCGTAGCACCCGCCGTGCTCGTCGTACGTTACGATCAGCAGCGTCTGATTCCAGCCTTTGCCATTTCGCACCGCATAGTAGACATCGTGAATGAGCTGCTCGCCTAAAGCCACATCGTAATTGGGATGCTGGCTGTTACCCGTGGAACTCCAGTCGGGTTCAAGAAACGTGTAAGCCGGGAGAGTCCCGTTGGCAGCCGCCGCCTGGAAATCCTTAAAGAGGCCAAAGTGTGAGTCGGCAGCGGCAATCGTATCCGGGAAATCCTGGCGAGTCAGTGGTTCTTCATCATACCCGTAGATGGACCAATTCACGTTGTGAGCGCTCATCAAGCCAAAGATGCTTTGAACGGTGAACGACTTGGTGTTGTCGTTCATGTGACCCTGGCTCGTCGCGGCGTTCGCGAAGGCGCGATTGGGCATCGTTTCGGTCGGCGCCGAGCTGTACCAGTGATCGCACACGGCATAGCCGCGCGCGAGCGTCGATAGAATTGGCAACATCTCCGGAGTGAAGATCCCCATTATGTTCTGAGGCACAGTGCCCGGAAGTATCCACCCTGTCTTCTTGGACTCCCATCCAAGTGTGTAAACGTAATCGCTCACGAAGCCCTGGTTGGTAGCAACCGGCGGCGTGGGAGCTTTGGTGTTACCGAAGAGTTGGGAGTTAGTTGCGGAGTACCCCTCACCGGGATCAGAGCCGGGCATGAAGTAAGCATTCGGGTCGCTGGCCTGAAGCTTAAACACGGTGACATTCTTGCCGGGAGAAAGAGGATTGGACTCCGTTCCGGTCAGGCCTTCGAACGGTTGACCGGTGGGAGATTTGTTACCTTGATCGGCGTAGAGAAAGCCGAGCATATGATCGAACGATCGGTTTTCCAGCATCAGCACAACGATGTGCTGGATGCTGGATAGCTGGTTGCGAATGGGCATGGCGCGACCTCCAACTTGGTGACGAGTGGGATTGAGTCTGCCGTTGGTTCGGCAGGCCACTAAAACGGGACCGCCAGGCAATAGTAATCTATCTTCTATTGAGGCCGGCCGGGACTCTAACACGATGTGTACATGAAATCCAGCGGCTTTGTGTTTTCGTAGTGGGGTATTACTGTGTTGCTCGCTCACATTCGCGTTTCTCCTCTGCGTCCTCGGCGTCCTCCGCGGTTGATCCTCACAACTGATTAAGAAAACCGCAGAGGACGCCGAGGACGCAGAGTTAATGCTTTGCCGCCAACACGCTAATACCCCAGTACTGTGTTTTGAACCACCCGCAGTGGGCTTAAGAATGGAGGATTGAGGATGGAGGATTGAGGATGGAGGATTGAGGATAGAGGATTGAGGATTGAGGATTGAGGATGGAGGATTGAGGATGGAGGATTGAGGATGGATGATGGAGGATGGAGGATGGAGGATTGAGGACGGAAGATCGAGGATGGAAGATGGAGGATCGAGGACTGAGGATTGAAGATTGAAGAAAGTGGATTGAGGATCGAAAAGGCAATCCTCTATCATCGATCCTCTATCATCGATCCTCTATCATCGATCCTCTATCCTCGATCCTCTATCATCGATCCTCTATCCTCGATCCTCTATCCTCGATCCTCTTTTTTACTCGCGATAGGACGAATCGACTCGATCAAGCTTGCGCAAAAGCCCCGGCCAGACGAGGTCGGCTCCGAGTCCTTTTGTAACCACCTTTACTTGCGCTTCTATGCCCTTGAGGATCGGCACAGGTATCTGAACAAGCTCACTGCCGCCGGCCTCCGCCATCACCTGAATCTCGCATGCGCGCTCGAGGTTGTACATGGCCAGGAACGCCTCGGCCGCGTTCCCTCCAATCGTCAGCAACCCGTGGTTGCGAAGGATCAAATTGTTCTTCTCGCCGAGGTCGCCGACCAGCCGCGGCTTTTCACCTTCGTTCAACGCGAGGCCTTCGTAGTCGTGATAAGCGATCGAGGCCAGCGCGAAAAGCGATTGCTGAGAGATCGGCAACAATCCCTGCTTTTTGGCAGAGATGGCCACGCCGTGCCGCGTGTGCAGATGCATCACGCACAGTGCGTCCTGGCGCGCTGCATGGATCGCGCTGTGAATCGTGAAGCCGGCTGGGTTGATATCGTATGAGCTGTCCATCACCTTCTTGCCATCGAGACCGATCTTGACCAGGCTCGACGCGGTGATCTCGTCGAACATCAGACCGTAAGGGTTGATCAGAAAGTGGTGCTCGGGCCCGGGCACGCGCGCGGAGATGTGTGTGAAGATCAAGTCATCCCATCCGAAAAGCGCAGCCAGCCGATAAGCTGCGGCCAGGTCGATGCGCGCCTGCCATTCTTCAGTGGAAACCATGTCGCGTACTGCCGCTGTTCTTGCTTGCATAGGATAACCCCTTTTCTATATTGATCCGGCCGGCGTTCATCATCTCAGGCCGTTCAGCGACCAGAGAATAACTGCTGTCAATAAAAGGCGCAATAGACGAAGACGGGTCGGGTGTAATTAGAAATGGGACCTGGGTCGCGGCACTTCGAAGCGGCGATCGAGCGTTCCGCTCGGCAACCCCATATGGGTGCGATGTTTATAGTAAAGATTGCACGCGGACTTCCGGGCTCCGTTAGGAGCTGCATAAACCTTTAGCGCAAGACATTCCACCCCTACGGGGTTGGCAACGTTGCGACCTCGATACTATAAACATTCTACCCCTGCGGGTTCTCAGAAATTCTCCAGAGCTTCCATCGATGAGGAGCCCCGTCCGCCACAAGTCCCATTCTTAATCACACCCAGACTAAGCTATTCGGTAAGAGAGGAAACGTTCACGGATCCCAGCGGAGAATACTGCCTGCTCTATTCCACATTGTTTATCCCGACCCACTGGTAAAGCTCGCAGCTTGATAACTGCGTCGCGCTCTCACAACCGCGTCAGGGGCGTTCACTTCAACCCGTAGCGTGTGGCGCTGTCCGTCAGCCTTGCTCACATCAGGATAGAAGCCAAGCCGATACTGATGGCGGAGTTCCTCGGCTACCAGCCGGAAGGTATTCTTCAGATCCGAAATCTTGCTGTTGTAGAAGCGTCCCGCGGACACCTCAGATAGCTTTGTCAGAAAGTCCATCGCATCTTCGTTTCGAATCTCGACGCGCTCGCGTCTTGGGCCTTCTCCGCGCGGCCGGTCGTTCGGTGGAAATCGTCTTCCCCACCCTCCGCGTCCACGTCGCCCGAACGGACGGTTCCAACCCTGTCGTTCAAAGCCGGTCTCGAAGAAAACTGAATAGATCATCGCTCCCGATTCTGTCGCTTCATCCAGTAACTCTTCCTCGGAAACCTGGCTGCCGTGATCCTTGCCGTCGGTCAGCAGGATGATCGCTTTGCGGCCGTCGACTCGTTTGAATTGGTGCTCGATGACTTCGTCAACCGCGGATCGCAGCGTTGTGCCCAGCCGCTCGCCGATCTCTGCGTTCTTGATTGCCTTCTCGACTGCTTTCCGGTCAGAGGTCAACGCGCACAGCAGGTGTACGTCATAATCAAAGCTGACGACCATCGCGCGATCCTGCGGCCTGAGCTCCTTCAGAAAGTTGCCCGCATCTTTCTTGATGTCGTCGAGAACTCGCGACGTACTGCGGCTCGTGTCCAGTAACAACGCGATGTTCAGCGGTTCTTCCGCTGCATCGAAAATCGCGATGCGCTGCTCGAGTCGATCCTGATACAACTTGAAGTTCTCGAGCTTGAGACCGGAGATGTAGCGCCCCGCGCGGTCGCTGACGATTACAGGAACACTCACAAGGGTCGTCTGAACTTTGATTGGCGCGTCGGTTTGGTTTTGCGCAGATGCCGGCACGGCGCTAATAAGAAGCGCTGCCAGGCCGATGACCGATCGAGCGCGCGTCCACGCGCCCCAGCGAGGCGACGCGGTTTTGAAAAGGCTGTAGACGTACAACATCGCCCCTGAGGTTTCTCTCAACTTGTCCTTATTCTGAAGTGCCTGAGCCTGCCGGTTCTCTACGCCGGCAGTAGCTCACCGGAGTTTTTCTAATTGCAGAATGAGCCTCTCGTGACGCTTGGAATCGGCTTTAACCTCAAAAAGCTCGCTGAGTAGTTCGTCAAATTTCAAATCGAGGCGCTTTACGTTATCGAGCACCGATTCCCATATCGGCCGCGTCTCGCGAAGCCGCGCATCGACCTTCTCTTCAAGTGAAGTGAGTCTTTCCTCAACCGAAGAGAATCTCTCCTCAACTGAAGAGAGTCTTTCCTCAACTGAAGAGAATCTCTCCTCAACTGAAGAGAGTCTTTTCTCAACCGAACCGAGCCGAGAGTCCAGCGCAGCTATTGCCTTCCTCATCTCCGCCTGTTCGCGCCGAATCTCTATCTGCTCGTTCCGAATCTCCACTTGCACGACTTGTATTGCCGCAAGTCCGGAAAGCACGCGAGCTTCGAAAGACTCGCCGTCCGAAGGTCTCTTTGTAGGATCTTCATTCATCGTAGCAGCCTCCTGAGTCGATAGTGTTTGCCCAGGAAGATATGTTCGAGAATACACGCTCAACGAATGGAATTCAACTTCTCACAGCGATGATGTGTTCTCACAGCGACTTGCGGCAAAGGACGATCACTCGTAAAAAAGTGAGGGCCCTCGCAGGCCCTCGCTACACAACCAAAACCGCGGAATCAGGCTCGGATAAACCCGCGAAAGTTAGCCGGATTCGCGTTGTATCCGGGGAAGATCGAGTTCAGATTGCCGGCGCCCATGTGACGCGCGGCGATCTCCGAAAACACATCGCGAAAGTCTGTTGTGAGGGCAAGGTCGCGTCCTTCGTAGAGCTGCTCGCCCGAAAGCCCGGGCCATTTGCCGTAGACCTTGCCGCCCTTAACCGGTCCGCCCGCGACAAACAAACAGCTCGCGTGGCCGTGATCGGTTCCGCCCGAACCATTCTGTCTTATAGTGCGGCCGAACTCAGTCATCGTAAGAATCACTACGTTGCGCATTCGATCGCCCAGGTCTCGATACAAAGCCGCGACGGACTGGCTCAGATCCTGCAGGCGATTGGCGAGCTGTCCGCGCGAGTTTCCCTGATTTGCGTGCGTGTCCCAACCGCCGACGTCTGTGAAAGCGACTTCGATGCCGATGTCAGCCTTGATCAACTGCGCGATCTGAAGCAGCGAATTCCCAAACGGCGAGCGAGGATAGTTGGCGCCGTTCGCCGCCTGAATCTGTTGCGGATTCGCCTTCTTCAGCATCTTGACCGCTTCGAAAGCTTCCTTGCCTGTGCCGTGGAGCGCATCGCCCATGCTCTGCGAATAAAGCTCCTCAAACCCTTTAGCCACCTGGCCGTTTCCCTGCCCCGCGCGAACTCCAAAATCATTGATGTTGGTCATCGCGATCGCCGGAGCCGGCCCTGATAGAGTTCGCGGCAGGTTGGCAGTGAACGACACCGCGCGAAACGGCGACGCCTTCGGGTCCTTCCTCACCTGCATGTAGCGATTCAGCCAGCCGTCACCGGTTCCCTTGTTGCCGGGGGTGGCCGACTCCATGTAGTCCTGGGCATCGAAGTGCGACCGTGTGTTGTCCGGCGAGCCCACTGCATGAACCACGGCTAAATGGCCTTCGTCATAAATGGCTTTGAAGGGCGCAAGTGACGGGTGAAGCGCGAAGTATCCGTCGAGATCGAGCGCCGCGTCCGCGCTGCCGGTCTTCGGTTGAGGTATCGCGATATTCGGTCGCACGCTGTAGTAGCTCTTATCACCGAATGGAATAACCGCCGAGATGCCATCCATCGCTCCTCTCTGGAAGATTGCGATGATGATTGGGTGATCCTTGCCTGCGGCTCCGGCTGTCTGGGCCATCACCGCGCGCTTGAGAAACGTCGGCGCCGCGGCAAAGCCCGCCATCGCCACACCTGATGATTTGAGAAAGAATCTTCGTGTTACTGCCATGGTTTTGTCTCCACTCTTTTGTAATCAAGTTCAGGGTTCGTGGTTCAGGGTTCCGAGTTTGAGGAGCAGAGATATTGACAACCCCGAACCCGGAACCCTGAACCCGCAACTGCGAACGGCTTATCTTCGCTGAAACTCCGGTGCGCCCAGCACGAGGCCGAACACCTTGGCGGTTTCGAGATCGTCCGCCGACATCGCGATCTGAGTCCCGGCATTCAACCCGAAGCGGCGCTCGAGACGTTCCGGATTGCCGACACCCTTTTGAGCCTTGCCCGCGCTCTGATTTGGCGGCAGCACTTCCATTGAGTTGCCCGCCATCACGTCGTCGCCGCTTGGAATTGGCGGAATAGCTCCCAGCTCGCCCTTCACTGGAACGCCTTCCTTCAACTGCTTATCCAGGACCGACCGCGTTTGTGTAGAAATATCGCCGTCCAGCAATGAAATGATCGCCCGCTCCATCACTCGTTGCCGGTCTGATCTGTCAACGTCGGCAGTTGCGCGCTTAACATCGAACGCAGCGCCGCGCAATTTGTTCGTCGTAAGCGCGAGCCCGAAGTTCAAACGCTCCAAAAGCGAACCGGTGTTGACCCATTGATCTGCTCTGTCGGGATAACCCGTCGGAGCCTGGTAGAGATATAGCGGCTCACCCATCTTCGCAATGAACTGCGCCGTCTGAAGCGGCGCGTTCACATCCGCGCCGAGCGCTCGAATAGCCGATACCGCCAGTTCGAAGGGAGACTTGATCTTCGCGCGATAAGCTTCCTTCGAATTGAATTCAGGCGAGGTGAAGATTGTTCGCAGCATTTCCCGGATGTCGCCGTCACTCCGGGTATAGACAGCGGTGACGCGATCGACGAGTGATTGCGGCGGCGTGTCGCTGACGAACCTGCGCACGAGTTTCGTAGAGATAAACTTCGCGGTGCTCGGGTGATGCGCGAGAATATCGATAACCATCTCGCCGTCTTTGACTCCCCCGCCCGCCGGAATCGTGTGGCCAAGCACTACCTTTTCTTTGTCATCGTGCATGAATGGACGGAAGACGAACTGCGTGCCTTGCCGCGGACGATCGAGAGTCCACCCTGTCAGGCAGCGCGCTACTTCCTGCACATCCTTTTGAGAGTAGCCGCCCTCGACTCCCAATGTGTGCAGCTCCATGATTTCGCGAGCATAGTTTTCGTTGATTCCGGCTTTGCGTCCCTTCTGTCCCGGCGGAAGTTGCGCTTGCCGTTGCTGCTGTTGCTGCTGATTCATCTGGTCGCGCTGCATCTCCGGGTCAATCGGCTGGTTGGGCTGCTGGTTGCGCGGCTGATTAGGATAATCGGGATCGTTCACTCGGCGATTGCCGAAGCCTCCTAACTGGCCACCCAAAGCTCCGGGTCTGCGTTGAAAACCTCCCTGCCGTCGCATCTGCCGGGCGTCCGGTAGTTTTGCATCGGGCGACATCGATTGGAAATTGTCGAGGTAGACCAGCATTGCCGGGCTCTTGGCCGTCGCCAACAGCAAGTCTTTGAACTTGCCCATCGTGCGAGGACGGATCACGCTCATTTCGTAGTCGGTCGTCAGGTTGCGATCGGCGTTCTTCGCCCAAAAGATGTTGAAGTGGTTGAACCAAAAATCGGTCATCGCTTCCTGGAGTTGCCGCTCGCTGTAAGCCGCCCGGATGATCTTTTGCGCCTGCAAGTCCTGGAGCAAAAGCTGAGGCGGCCTCAAGTTGTGTTCCTGATAGTAGGCCATCACCTGCTGGCGGTATTCTCGCTTTGTGTTTTCGTCCGCGCCCTCGCCCGGCGGCAGGACCGGAGCGTTCTTCCCCTTCTTCAATCCGAGCTCGCGCGCGAGCAACTGCGGAGGCGGATAGTTCTGCTGTATCTCGCTGGCGCTCATCCGCAGCGACGGAAAATTCGCAAGCCTCGCCTCGATCCCCTGATCGTCGATGCGATCGGGATTGAGCTGCAGCTCGATGTACTTGTCGATCCCCATTCGCTTGACGCGCTCGATATCACCTTGTCTGGGGCCGTAGCCGATGCGGTTGAGGAGGTGAATGATCTTCTGATTTTCAGTGAGGCCGGGGCTCGCTTTGGATTTCGTATCGGCGCCGACTGGCACAATCGCGCCGAGCGCGAGCGCTCCCGCCATCGCGACCGCGAGCGCGCTTGAAGCAACGCGCCGGCCCGCGAACTTGAGCTTGAAGAAGCCGTTGGTTTCTCGTTTCATGATTAACATCCTCGTTTTGACCTGAATAGTGTGATGATTTCGGCGCCGGACAAATTGCCAGGCGCTCCAGGAATCCGCCTTCTCGACGGGACTGCTTTCGTCATAACGGTTAGACGGGGGAGGATGGCATTTAGTCTGAAAACGATCAGACAGCCTTAAGATAATATCCGAACAGGTTATTACCACCTGACTTTGTGTTCACGTTCGGAGCCCGCCCGCCAGTAGCTCAATCCGCTATGGTGCGCTCGCACGACATAGCCCATCCGCCGTGCTTGAGTGTGAAAGAAGGCATTGCGCAAGAAACGACGGATGTATACCGCTGCTTCATCGTACGCAACATCAAGATAGACGAGACAGTACCCAGCGTGACGAAGGTCAGATTGATAGAAGTCCTGATCTCGCGTGAAGAAAGTTGGTTTGCGGAGCGTATGCAACAGCGGAATGATCTCATTGCGGTCTTTCATCCCGTGGCGGCCCAACTCACCGCCTATCCTGCGAAAATGAACCTTCCAGGACTGTAGGCGTTCTCGCTCGGCACTTACGATGTTCTCGTCAAGAACATTCATGCCGCATGCCGTCGTTTGCCAGCTTTCTCGGTCAAGGCTTCCCGGGCTAAGTCAATCGCCTCCGCAATTGCTGCGTGGTTGATTTGTCCGTCGAACTCATAGCAGATCCGGTCCCAGGCATACCCTTTTGCCAGCATATCGAGTACATCCTTGACGAACATTCGTGTGCCCTTGAAGGTTAGTTCACCGCCACAGATCTCTGGATCAGAAACGATGTATTGACCAAACTCTTTTCGCTTACGTGTGCTCATAGGGACCCATTGGTTTCAGATATTGAATCTAGCACGTCGAACAGGTCCGTCACAATAACTCAGCGACATGCCATTAGCAGTTCCTTCTTGACTTTACACTATTCCAAGGCTACCTTCGTCACGTTCAGCGTCGTCTGTAACTCAAACCTCACGGTTCAGTGGATACAAGATACAAGTATATGTTTCTGGCAATGATCAGCATTACAGAGTTCTTAGCTGTTATTGGGCTTGTAATTGGAGTATTCACGGCTATCGCCGCCATAGTTGTTATTCGGAACACCAAGCTAAAAATTGGATTACTCATTTCATTCGGTGTGGTAATTATCGGCTCAATCATAGTATTGCTAAGAATCGCCGCCCCACCTCAGCCTGTAATTCCAATGCCCGGCCCGATAACAGAACCGGCGAAGATCGCTCCAATTAAGAACCTTGATCAGGTATTGCTTGTTATTGAAGAAAGCGATGGGACTATCGCTAGTTCACTTTCTGAGGCACTCCGAGCAAACGGATTACACGGAATTCGGGCGACGGAATTGGCATCCGAAAACGCCATACAGTTCAAAGACGCTTTAGAGAGACTTCTCGCAGGACAAATGAATGCAGGGAGTACAATCCCTTATGTTGTGGTCGTAAAAGGAGAGTTGTCAATTCACTCCAATCAACCGCTAGAAGATTTTGCCAAAGAACCCTATTACAATTCCACCGCAGGCATTGAACTCCAGGCAATCGACACTCGCAATGGTAAGTCCCGGCGATGTAATATTTCGGGGGTCCTTGGCCAGGGGAAGACCGAAAATAAAGCCACAAGCAATGCACTCCAAAAGACCAGTAACAGAATTAAGCCGTTCGCCAAGGAAATCGCATCGATGATCCGTTGACAGAACCTTAAGCCGTCTTTGGAACGAAGGAGGCCAACAATGAAATGGTTAGTACATGTTCATCTTACATTAATGCTTGCTTTCTTCAGCAGCACTGCTGTGGTGACGGCGCAGAATAGTTTGGATCAAGGCATTGCAACTTTGAGCGAGATAATATCAAAGCAGTTAGTCGAAAACAGAAAGAAGAAGATAGTTGTATTACCATTCAGTACCAGGGATGGCAGAGTGTCCGGTTTGGGAAGTTTTCTTGCTGACGAGTTAATCGCCAGATTAATACCCGTTAAGAGGTTTGTGGTAGTCGAACGTCAGCAGCTTGACGCGGTCATTAAAGAAAACAATCTCAAAAACGAGAATGCGGATGAGCACTTTAAGACCATCCTGAGTAGCAAACTTAAGGTTGACGCAATTGTTCTTGGAACAATTACCGAGTTTGCTCAAAGCGTCCGCATCAATGCTCGCGTCATCAGCGTTGACACAGGAGAGATCCTTGCTGCCGCCTCGACTGAAATAGGCAAGGACGACTCCGTAGTGAGGCTGATGGGACAGCCTTCACCCTCCGTTCGACAGTCTTACTCCGACGACCCCTCTATTGAACGTATTCAGATTGGCAACAATAAGAACGGGACAATCATCGAGGAACAGTACAAGGACTACAAGTTCGATGGAGTTGCAAACTCCCCGCTTCTTTTTACTCTTCGAGCGGGAGAGGGTAACCCCAGATGGGCGAGATACACGGCGGGAATCTATGATTCGAGGACTCGAAAGCTCAAGGAACCGATAGGCATTATCAGCGGTCATGTGCAGGAACTGCCGTTCACGCCGCCGATTGATGGTCAATACATCATCAGGTTAAGAGGCGAAAGGGGCCGCGTCAGATTCACCATCTACTTGGACAGGCCATAGTACCGTACACATTGCTCTTATTGATCGACATCCCATCAACCGCTGACGCTGCCTAAACACGATGTTCTCGTCGATGATGTTCACGCAGCACGCCGTTTCTCTGACTGCTTACTCGACTTCTTCGGCGCCGTCTTATCGAGAAGGGCCTCGGTGGCAAGCTCTATTGCCTCCGCAATCGCTTCGCGCGGGAGGCCGTAGAATTCTCTCGAGATGACCTCCCAGTCTTCACCTTTCGCTACGTAATCCAGCACATCCTTTACGAACATTCGCGTGCCTTTGAA